>CAKTPQ010000025.1 GCA_934591745.1 uncultured Oscillospiraceae bacterium | reverse complement strand
TTGGTTCGGAATAGTGTAGTGCTGGCGGTCTATCTCTTGTTTTCGGTTGCTTGCTTCCTTACCGTACATGAGCATTATCTCAGGGTATTATACAGGCTTTTGTCGGTTTTGGCAATCCGCCGTCACCGCATATTGACAAAAAATGTGAAGTCGTTATACTATTAACATGGAAATGGTTCCGTACATTACATAACGTAATTTTCTGTATTATGTGGAGGAGAAAATGGAGAGACGATTTACGCTGAGCTGCTGCTCTACCGTGGACCTGCCGTACAGCTATATGGAAAGCCGGGACATCCCGGTGCTGTTTTACACCTATGTAGTGGATGGCGTGGAGTATGACGATGACATGGGCCGAGACCCGGAGGCGCTGCCCCGGTTCTACCGGTTCATCCAGGAGGGCAAACTGCCCCAGACCAGCCAGATCAACGTGGCGACATACATGACGTTCTTTGAAGAACTGCTGCAGAAGGGCGACCTGCTGCATATCGCGTTTACGTCCGGGCAGTCCGGATCGGTGCACAACGCCTTTCTGGCGGCGGAAGAACTGCGGCAGAAGTATCCCGACCGGAAGCTGGTGGTCATCGACTCGCTGTGTTCCTCCTCGGGCTACGGCCTGCTGGTGGACAGCGCCGCCGACCTGCGGGACGCGGGCAAATCCCTGGACGAGGTGGCCCAGTGGGTGCTGGACAACCGGAACAAGGTACATCACCAGTTCTTTTCCAGCAACATGACCCAGTTCCGGCGGACGGGACGTGTGTCCGGCGCGGCGGCCACCGTGGCCACGGTGCTGAACATCTGCCCCATCATGCGGCTGGATGACACCGGCTCCATCAAGGCGTACAGCAAGGTGCGGGGCAAGAAGAAGGCCGTGGAGACCACGGTGGATACCATGGAGCAGTGCGCCCGGGGCGGGCGGGACTACGATGACAAGTGCTTCGTGTGCCATTCCCAGTGCCCGGAGGACGCTCAGATGGTCATTGACGCCATTGAGGAGCGGTTTCCCAAGCTGAAAGGGAAGATCCGCCTGTGCGACATCGGCACCATCATCGGCTCCCACGCGGGGCCGGGGACTGTGGCGGTGTTCTTCTACGGCAATGAGCGGCCCCAAATGGACTGAACACAAAAAAAGCAGGACGGACGCGGTGCGTCCGTCCTGCTTTTTGCGCGGCAGACCCGGTCAGGCGTGGTAATACCGCTTGGCGCAGAACTCCCGCTGGATAGTGACGCGGCCCGTATCGGTGAGCCACGCGGCGAAGTTGGAGAAATTCCGCTCCACGATGCTGAATTTCAGCTCATTGTGGGTGCGGATGTCCTCCCGGCGGCAGAAGGCGGCGATCCAGTCGGAGAACGTCATGCCGTCGGTAAGGTCGTCCAACAGCTCCCGCTCCTTGGCGTGGATGAAGGCGATATTCTCGTCGATGAGGGCGTTGAAGACGGCGCGGTCCGTCAGCACCTGCTTGTGGGCCACGATATACGCCGGGGCGTCCACGGTGCGCAGGTATTCCTTACTCTCCAGATCCTTGGCGATGAACATACTGGTGGGCAGCTTGGCAGCGGCGATCTGGTCGTGGTCGATGAGGCAGTCGCCCACATAGGCCGCGCCGTCCGGCGTGACGATGCCGATATGGCCGGCAGAGTGGCCGGACAGCTGCAATATGCCGAAGCGGGCACCGGCCATGTCCAGATGGTCGTCCTCAGGGCCGATGATGACGTCGGCGGTGAAGCATTCCTCTAAAAACAGCTGGCGGCTCTTGCCGTAGGTCAGGGCCACGTAGTTGGCCCGGTAGCTGTCGGTGTTGACGGAGATGCCCGCCTCGATGAGCTGGATGGCGGCGGGGCAGCCGCAGTGCTGCTGGAGATAGCGGACGTTGCCGGTGTGGTCGAAATGGGCGTGGGAGCAGATGACGCCCCGCAGGCGCAGGCCGTTGTCGTCGATGAGACGGGTCAGTCCGGGCCGGTCCAGCTTGGCATAGCCGGTGTCAATGAGGATGATGTCCCTGTCCGTGAGAAAGTAGACGGGCAGCAGGGCGGTGGCACCCTCCGCCGTCCAGGTACGGCCCAGTACGTGTTTAAGTTCCATGGCAGCTCCTCCCAGAAGCGGTGTTTTCCCCATTATACACCGATGTGTGGAAAAAACAAATTTTTTCTTTTTACCCCTATGCAAAACGGGAGAAATAAGGTAGAATACCAGAGAGAAAAAACGGGGAGGCAATGCGATGGAGCAGCCAAAATACAAACGGGTACTCATTAAGATCAGCGGCGAGGCGCTGGCCGGCGACAAGCACTTCGGCCTGGACTTTCAGGTGATGGGCCGCGTGGCCGACGTCATCCGGGAGTGCGTGGATATGGGTGTGCAGGTGGGCGTCGTCATCGGCGGCGGCAACTTCTGGCGCGGCGTCAAGGACGGCGAGGGGCACATCGAGCGCACCCGTGCCGACCACATGGGCATGCTGGCCACCGCCATGAACTGCATGGCCATGGCCGACGTGCTGGAGCAGAAGGGCGTGGACGTGCGGGTGCAGACGGCGCTGGAGATCCGGGCCGTGGCGGAGCCGTACATCCGGGCGCGGGCCATCCGCCATCTGGAGAAGGGCCGCGTGGTCATCTTCGGCTGCGGCATCGGGTGCCCGTTTTTCTCCACCGACACCGCGGCGGTGCTGCGGGCGGCGGAGATCGAGGCCGACATCATCCTGCTGGCCAAGAACATCGACGGCGTGTACGACAGTGACCCGGCCAAGAACGCGGCGGCCGTCAAGTTCGACTCCATCACCTATGACGAGGTGCTCAAGCGGCATCTGGCTGTGATGGATTCCACCGCCACCAGTCTGTCCATGGACAACCACATCCCCGTGCTGGTGTTCGCGCTGAAGGATCCCCAGAATATCATCCGCGCCCTGCGCGGCGAAAAAATCGGAACGATCGTGAAGGAGGCTTAACCGCTATGTTAAAGGACGAGTACAAGATCTACGAGGAAAAAATGAAGAAGAGCATCGAATCCGTGGTCAGCGATTTCGACACCGTGCGTGCCGGCCGCGCCAACGCTTCCGTGCTCAACCGCATCAGCGTGGACTATTACGGCACCCCCACACCCATCCAGCAGATCGCATCCGTCGGTTCTCCCGACCCCCGCACGCTGGTGATCACGCCGTGGGACGCATCCATCCTCAAGGGCATCGAAAAGGCCATTCAGGAGTCTGACCTGGGCATCAATCCCCAGAACGACGGCAAGTGCATCCGTCTGGCCTTCCCCCAGCTCACCGAGGAGCGCCGTAAGGAGCTGGTGAAGCAGATCCATAAGTATACCGAGGCGGGCAAGGTGGCGGTGCGCAACATCCGCCGCGACGCCCTGGAGAATTTCAAGAAGCAGCAGAAGGCCTCCGAGATCACCGAGGACGAGATGAAGATCGTGGAGAAGGACCTGCAGAAGCTGACCGACGACAGCTGCAAGGAACTGGATAAGCTGCTGGACAACAAGGAAAAGGAACTGATGTCCGTCTGATGGGCCTGTTCCGCAAGAAAATGCCCCATACGGCGGGGGAGGTGGACAAAAACCGCCTTCCCCGCCATATCGCTATTATTATGGACGGCAACGGTCGTTGGGCAAAGCAGCGTTCGCTGCCGCGCACTGCCGGCCATAAGGCGGGGGCCGAGGTGTTCCGGGATATCGCCACCTACTGCAAGGAACTGGGCGTGAAATACCTGACGGTGTATGCGTTTTCCACGGAGAACTGGAAGCGTCCGGCTGACGAGGTCAGCGCCATCATGGGCCTTTTGAAGCAGTACCTGCTGGAGGCTGTGGACACCATGGAGAAGGACCACATCCGGCTGAAATTTTTCGGTGACCTGTCCGCCATCGCCCCGGAATTGCAGGAGCTGGCGGCGGAGACCCGGGAGATCAGCGGACATTACGACGGGTTTCAGGCCAATATCTGCCTGAACTACGGCGGGCGGGCGGAGATCCTGCGAGCCGCACAGCAGTGCGCCGCGGCGGGGGAGGACTGGACGGAGGAGAACTTCGGCAAGTACCTGTACTCCGCCGGCATTCCCGACCCGGAGCTGATCATCCGTCCCAGCGGCGAGCTGCGGCTCTCCAACTTCCTGCTGTGGCAGTGCGCTTACAGCGAGTTTTATTTCTGCGACACCCTGTGGCCGGACTTCACTCGGAAGGAGCTGGACAAGGCTATCATCGACTATCAGAAGCGGGATCGCCGGTTCGGCGGCGTGAAGGCATAAGGAGACGGCATGAAACAGAGAATTTTGGTGGCCGTGGTGGGTATCCCCGCGCTGCTGGGCGTACTGTGCTTCGCACCGGACTGGGCCACGATGGCCCTCATCATGGGCCTGTGCATCATCGGCAGCCACGAACTGCTGGCGGCGGTGCTGCCGCCGGAAAAGACCCGGCGCTGGTGGGGACTGGCGGCGGCACTGTCCGCCTTCACGGTGGCGGAGGTCTACTTCCGTCACGAGCGGTTTGCCGGTACGCCGATCCAGGGGCTGATGCCCTGGCTGACGGCGGCGCTGGTGATCGTGGTATTCCTGTGCATGGTGCTGGAGTACGGAAAGAAGGAGGAACTGGACTTCACGGCGCTGTGCGCCGTGCTGACGGCGGGTATCGCCATCCCGCTGGCGCTCAGCTGCCTTCTGCGGCTGCGGATGCTGGAGCATGGGGCGGGACTGGTGCTCATCCCGTTGGTAGCGGCCTTTATGAGCGACGCCATGGCCCTGTTCGGCGGCATGATGTTCGGAAGGACGAAGCTGGCCCCGCTGGTCAGTCCCAAAAAGACCCGGGAGGGTGCGGTCAGCGGCCTTGTGGGCGGCATGGTGGGCATGATCCTGTTCCGCATCTTCTTCTTCCTGTGTACGGAGGTGCCGCTGCACATCGGCTGGTGCGTGCTGCTGGGCCTCGTGGGCGCGGTGCTGGGTCAGCTGGGCGACCTCAGCTTCTCCTGCATCAAGCGGCAGTATGGCATCAAGGATTACGGACGGCTGCTGCCGGGCCATGGCGGTGTGCTGGACCGGTTCGACAGCGTGATCTTTGCCGCGCCGGTGATCTGGATGATCGTGGACGCGGTGACGCTGTATTGAGGGTACATCTATGACGAAGACCATATCCCTGCTGGGCGCCACAGGCTCTATCGGACGGCAGACGCTGTCCGTGGCGCAGGAGCTGGGACTTTCCGTGGCGGCGCTGACCGCCAATCGACAGGTAGATCTGTTGGAGCAGCAGGCGCGGCAGTTCAGGCCGCGCCTTGCCGTGCTGTATGACCCTGCCGCGGCCAAAGAGCTGCGGGGGCGTCTGCGGGGCACCGGCATCGAGGTGATGGAGGGGCCGGAGGGCCTGACCGCCGCCGCTACGCTGCCGGAGGCGGACACGGTGGTGACAGCGGTGATGGGCAGCGTGGGGCTGGCTCCGACGCTGGCGGCCATCATGGCCAAAAAACGCATTGCGCTGGCCAATAAGGAGACGCTGGTATGCGCCGGCGAGCTGGTGATGGCCGCCGCCCGGGAGACGGGGGCGGAGATCGTGCCGGTGGACTCGGAGCACAGCGCCATTTTCCAGTGCCTGCAGGGCTGCCGGGACAGCGGCGAGATCAGGCGGCTGCTGCTGACCTGCTCCGGCGGGCCGTTTTTCGGACGTTCCTTCGACGAGCTGGAGCATGTGACGGCGGCGGACGCGCTGAAGCATCCCAACTGGACCATGGGCGCCAAGATCACCATCGACTCGGCCACCCTGATGAACAAGGGACTGGAGATCATCGAGGCCATGCGGCTGTACGACCTGCCGGTAGAGCAGGTGGAGGCGGTGATCCACCGCCAGAGCATCGTCCACTCGCTGGTGGAGTTCCGGGATGGGGCCATGCTGGCCCAGCTGGGCACACCGGACATGAAGCTGCCCATCCGCTACGCCATGACCTACCCCTACCGGGCGGAGACGCCGGACAGGCCGCTGGACCTGCTGACCTGCGGCGCGCTGACGTTCAGCGCACCGGACATGGAGGCGTTCCCCTGCCTGCGCATCGCCCGGCAGTGCGCGGCGGCGGGCGGCACGGCCTGCGCCGTGATGAACGGCGCCAACGAGGCGGCGGTGCAGCGGTTTTTGCAGGGCGAGATCGGGTTCAACGATATCCCGCGGCTGGTGGAGCAGGCGCTTTCCCGCGTACCGCTGCTATATCGGCCAAGCCTTGCGGATATACTGGAAGCAGACAGGATGGCACGGGAGGCTGTCCTGTAAGGCGCGGGGCGCCATAAAGGAGTTGTAGCAATGGTATATATCTTAGCGGCCATACTGGTGTTCGGCGTGCTCATCGCCGTTCACGAGTTGGGCCATTTCACGGCGGCCAAGGCCTGCGGCGTGCGGGTCAACGAGTTTTCCATCGGCATGGGGCCGGCCCTGTGGAAAAAGCAGAAGGGGGAGACGCAGTACTCCCTGCGGCTGTTTCCGGTGGGCGGCTTTTGCGCCATGGAGGGCGAAGAGGAGGACTCCGATGATCCGGCGGCCCTGAACAACCAGGGCTTCTGGGCCAAGCTCCTGATCTTCGCGGCGGGCGCGGCCATGAACTTCATCGCGGGCCTTCTTATCATCCTGGCGCTGTACGCCGGGGCGAAGGCGTTCTATGAGCCGGTGATCACCGGCTTTGCCGACGGCTGCCCGCTGGAGAGCGCCGCGGGTCTGCAGACCGGGGACCGGCTGCTGCGCATCGACGGCGAGCGGGTGTATGTGTACAGCGATGTCAGCCTGCTGCTGGGCCTGAACAAGACCGGCGTTTTTGATCTGGTGGTGGAGCGGAACGGGGAGCGGGTCACGCTGACGGACTTTCCCATGTCGCCGCAGACCTATACCGACCAGAACGGCAGGTCCTACACGGGTTACGGCCTGTACTTCGGGGCGGAGGAGGCCACGCTGGGGCGGAAGCTGTCCTACACATGGAACAACGCCGTGGACTTCGTGCGGATGGTGCGGCTGAGCCTGCAGATGCTGGTGACCGGTGAGGCGGGGGTGAAGGACCTCAGCGGGCCGGTGGGCATCGTGTCCACCATGACCCAGGTGGGCGAGCAGTCCGGCAGCACTCGGGCGGCGGTGGAGAACATCGCCTATCTGGCGGCGCTGATCGCCGTGAATCTGGCGGTGATGAACCTGCTGCCCCTGCCGGCGCTGGACGGCGGAAAGATATTCTTTCTGGTCATCAACGCCGTCGGTCTGGCGCTGTTCAAAAAGCAGATCCCGGCCAAATACGAGAATTACATCCATTTTGCGGGGCTTGTGCTGCTGCTGGCGCTGATGGCGGTCATCACGTTCAGCGACGTGTGGAAGCTGGTACACTGAGAGGGGATACGATGAGCAGACAGATCATGGTGGGCACCGTGGCCGTGGGCGGCGGCGCGCCGGTAAGCATCCAGTCCATGTGCAATACCGCCACGGAGAACGTGGACGCCACGGTGCAGCAGATCCTGCGGCTGGAACAGGCGGGGTGTGAGATCATCCGTGTGGCGGTCCCCACGGAGGAGGCGGCCCGGGCCATCCCGGCCATCAAGGCCCGCATCCACATTCCGCTGGTGGCGGACATCCATTTCGACTATAAGCTGGCGCTGCTGTGCGCCGAGGGCGGCGTTGACAAGATCCGTATCAACCCCGGCAATATCGGCGCCAAGGAGCGGGTGCGAGCCGTAGCAGACGCCTGCCGGGAGCGGGGCATCCCCATCCGCATCGGCGTCAACGGCGGGTCACTGGAAAAGGATCTGCTGGCCAGATACGGCGGCGTTACAGCGCAGGCGCTGGTGGACAGCGCCATGGGGCATGTACGCCTGCTGAATGACTGTGGTTTCGACAACATCTGTATCTCCGTGAAGTGCTCCCGGGTGCCGGTGAACATGGCGGCCTACCGGATGCTCCGTGAGCAGACGGACTATCCGCTGCATCTGGGCGTCACGGAGGCGGGCACACCGGAGATGGGCGTGCTGAAATCCGCCATCGGCATCGGCGGCCTTCTGTGCATGGGCGTGGGCGACACGCTGCGTGTGAGCCTGACGGCGGATCCGGCGGAGGAGGTCGTGGCCGCAAAACGCATCCTGCAGGCGGCGGGCATCCGCCGCAGCGGGCCGGATCTGATCTCCTGCCCCACCTGCGGCAGGACGAAGTACGATATGATCCCCATCGCACGGGAAGTGGAGCGCCGGCTGCAGGGCTGTACCAAGCCCATCACCGTGGCGGTGATGGGGTGCGTGGTCAATGGACCGGGCGAGGCCTCCGGCGCGGATGTGGGTATTGCCGGCGGCGTTGGAGAGGGATTGCTGTTCGCCAAAGGCAAGGTCCTGCGGAAGATGCCGCAGGAGCAGTTGGTGGATGCGCTGTTTCAGGAAATAGACAAGCTGTAAGGTGAGAAAATGGCGGAGAAGTTACCGTTTTTTACATTATTTGAGAGCTTTCAGGCGCCGCGCCAGCTGCGTCTGCTGCTGCACGATGCCTATGTGACCGGCGGCGTGCTGGACCGGGAGGCCCGCACCATCGAGGTACAGGCCGTCAGCAGCGAGACAGTGCCGGACGCGGCGGTGAAGTCGCTGGAGCATCTGCTGGCGGAGCAGTATGACCTGCGGCGGGTGCAGCTGCGCTTTTCCGCGTCTCAGGCCGCGGGCAAAGGCGGCAGCGATTTGCTGTACGGCAAGGAGATCAAGGGCAAGCTCATTCCCATCGCGGAGCTGAACCTGAAAATGGGCATGGCTGTGGTGGAGGGCCGTGTCTTCGGCATGGAGTGCTACGAGACGCGGCGGCCCGGTCAGTGGTGCCTGAACTTCGACATGACCGATGAGCACGGCTCCGTGTCCGTGCGGAAATACATGGATGAAAAAGAGGCCAAGGTGCTGGGCGGCGCCGTCAGCGACGGTATGTGGCTGCGGGTGCAGGGCAAGCTGACGCTGACCTTCGACGGCAAGGACGTACAGCTCCAGCCGGTGAGCATCCAGCGCATCCAGCACCAGGGGCGGCAGGACACGGCGCCGGAAAAGCGGGTGGAGCTGCACCTCCATACCCAGATGAGCACCATGGACGCCCTCACCGATGTGGGCAAGGTGGTGAAGCAGGCGGCGGCGTGGGGCCATCCCGCCATCGCCATCACCGACCACGGTACGGTACAGGCGTTCCCCAAGGCACGGGACGCGGGCAAGGGGAAGATCAAGATCCTCTACGGCGTGGAGGGCTACTTCGTCAACAACCTGGACGACCGTATCGCCGTCCACGGCCCGCAGGAGCAGGACTTCGCCGACGAGATCGTGTGCTTCGACATTGAGACCACCGGCCTGAAGGTGGAGCGGGAGGCCATCACCGAGATCGGCGCGGTGGTGCTGAAAAACGGCGAGATCACAGAGCGTTTCCAGACCTTTGTGAACCCCAACCGGCGGCTGACGCCGGAGATCATCGGCCTCACCGGCATCACTGACGCCATGCTGGCGGACGCGCCCCAGCTGAAGGAAGCGCTGACCTCATTCCTGCAATTCGTGAACGGCCGCCCGCTGGCGGCCCACAACGCGGAGTTCGACATCAGCTTCATCCGGGCGGGCTGCCGCAAGGTGGGGCTGGACTTCGACCCCACCTATGTGGACTCCCTCATTCTGGCGCAGAACCTGCTGCCGGAACTGGGCAAATACAAGCTGGACATCGTGGCGGAGCATCTGGACCTGCCCGCCTTCAATCACCACCGCGCCTCTGACGACGCGGCCATGGTGGGCTATATGCTCATCCCATTTTTCCAGAAGATGGAAAGGGAACTGGGCATCCACAGCCTGCAGCAGATCAACGGTGAGATGCTGAAGCTGCGGCCAAGGGGCATCAAGTCCCGGTTCCCGAAGCACATCATCATTCTGGCCAAAAACAAGCTGGGCCTGAAGCACCTGTACCAGCTGATCTCGGCGTCCAACCTGCAATATTTCAAGCGCGTGCCCACCATCCCCAAGACGGAACTGGCGGCCCATCGGGAGGGACTGATCATCGGCTCGGCCTGCGAGGCGGGCGAGCTGTTCCGCGCCGTGGCTGACCACAAGGACTGGGCGGAGCTGAAGCGCATTGCGTCGTTCTACGACTATCTGGAGATACAGCCCATCTGCAACAACATGTTTATGCTGCGCAACGGCGATGTCCAGTCGGAGGAGGAACTGCGGGAGTTCAACCGTACCATCGTCCGGCTGGGTGAGGAGCTGGGCAAGCCAGTGTGCGCCACCGGCGACGTGCATTTTCAGGAGCCGGAGGACGAGGTGTACCGCCACATCCTGCTGGCCAGCAAGAAGTTCCCGGATGCCGACGCGCCGCTGCCCATCTACTTCAAGACCACCGATGAGATGCTGGAGGAGTTTGCCTACCTGGGGCCGGAGACGGCGCACAAGGTGGTCATTGACGATCCCCGGCGCATCGCCGACCGCATCGAGGAGATCGAGCTGCTGCCGCCGGGACAGCTGTTCCCGCCCCGGCTGGAAAACTCCGAGCAGGAGCTGCACGACATGGTGTGGGACAAGTGCCACGCCCTGTACGGCGACCAGCCGCCCCAGCTGATCATCGACCGGCTGGATGTGGAGCTGAAAAGTATTCTGGGCAAGTACGATGTGGTGTATATGTCCGCCCAGAAGCTGGTGCAGCGCAGTCTGGAAAACGGCTATCTGGTTGGCTCGCGAGGCTCCGTCGGCTCCAGTCTGGTGGCGTATATGTCGGGCATCACGGAGGTGAACTCCCTGCCGCCCCACTACCGCTGCCCCAAGTGCAAGAACACGGAATTCGTCACCGACGGCAGCTACGGCTGCGGCGCGGATATGCCGGACAAGGTGTGTCCCGTCTGCGGGGAGAAGTACGTCAAGGACGGCTTTGACATTCCCTTTGAAACGTTCCTCGGCTACGGCGGCGGCAAGGTGCCGGATATCGACCTGAACTTCTCCGGCGAGTATCAGGCCCGCGCCCACCAGCACGCCATCGAGATGTTCGGCAAGACCCAGGTGTTCCGCGCCGGAACCATCGGTACGCTGGCGGAAAAGACCGCCTTCGGCATGGTGAAGAAGTATCTGGAGGAGCGGGGGCAGACGGCGTCCAACGCCGAGATGGACCGGCTGACCCAGGGCTGCGTGGGCGTGCGGCGCACCACCGGCCAGCACCCCGGCGGCCTGGTGGTGGTGCCCGACGACATGGATGTGGAGGATTTCACCGCCGTGCAGCACCCCGCCGACGACGCGGGCAGCGACACCATCACCACCCATTTTGAATACCACTGCATGGAGGATAACCTGCTGAAGCTGGATATGCTGGGACACGATGACCCCACCATGATCAAAATGCTGGAGGATCTCACCGGCGTCAACGCCCGGGCCATCCCGTTGGACGACCCGGACACCATGAGCATTTTTACGTCCTCCAAGGTGCTGGGCTTTGAAAACGACGAGATCTTAGGCCCCACCGGCGCCGTGGCCATCCCGGAGTTCAACACCCGCTTTACCCGCGGTATGCTGATGGACACCATGCCCAAGGACTTCAATACGCTGGTGCGTCTGTCCGGCTTCTCCCACGGCACGGACGTGTGGCTGGGCAACGCCCGTGAGCTGATCGTCAGCGGTACCGCCTCCGTTCTGGAGACGGTGGGCTGCCGCGACGATATTATGCTGTACCTCATCTCCATGGGGCTTGACCCCAAGATGTCCTTCAAGATCATGGAGGCCGTCCGTAAGGGCAAGGTCAAAAAGGGCGGCTTTCAGGAGGGCTGGGAGGAGGCCATGCGGGATCACGAGGTACCGGATTGGTACATCGGGTCGCTGGCCAAGATCGGCTATCTGTTCCCCAAGGCCCACGCCGTGGCGTATGTGATGATGGCGTTCCGCATCGCGTGGTTCAAGGTCCATGAGCCGCTGGCGTTCTACGCCACGTTCTTCTCCATCCGCGCCAAGGCCTTCGACGCAGAGTATTGCTGCGCCGGACTGGATGCGGTGAAGCAGAAGATCAAGGAGATCGAGAACAACAAGGATGCCACCGATGTGGAGCAGAACCTGATGGTCACGCTGGAGGTGTGCTACGAGTTCTACCTGCGGGGCTTCCACTTCGACACCATCGACATCTACAAGTCTGACGCCACCCGCTTCAAGATCACCGAAAATGGGCTGCTGCCGCCTTTCGTGACGGTACACGGCCTGGGCGAGGCGGCGGCGCTGGACACGGCGGAAAAGCGAAAGGGCAAGACCTTCATCTCCGTGGAGGAGTTTGCCAGCACGTGCAGCAAGCTGAGTAAGACTCATATCGAGCAGCTCAAGGCGCTGGGTGCCTTCGCCGGCATGGCGGACACCAGCCAGGTGAGCCTGTTCTGAACACAAAAAGAGTACCCGTGCGCCGGCGGCGCACGGGTACTCTTTTTGTGGCTGTTACGGGATGTCCGGCGTATCCTCCGGCGCCTCGGCGTCCCCGGCGGACGGGGCGGGCGCGTCCTGCGGAGCCTCCTCCGTGATGGTGGGGATGAACGCCTTGGCCAGCCGCCCCTTGCCGCGGTGCTTGATATAGAAGTAGCCGATGGTGCTGAACACCACCGCGCCGATGAAGTTGACGAACAGGTCCGCCATGGTGTCGTACAGCCCAATGTCCAGATAGCCGTCAAAGCCCAGTTCCTGCCCGTTGACGGACACGGAGTGGATGCCGTCGATGGTGACGGGGATGTTGCTGTTGGTGGGATCCAGCATGACGGAGGTGATGGACTGCACCACCGTGTCCTTCTGCATGTCCATGTGGAACAGCCGGTCCATGCCGAACTCAAAGAACTCCCACAGCACACCCACCGTCATGGAAAAGCAGAACGCCGCCAACGCCACATAGATGGGGGACAGCTCAAATTTGATGCGGCTGTTGCGGTTGAGGATGTCGATGAGGGCAAAGCCCGTGGCGGCACAGAGGAAGCCTGTGGTGGTGTGGAGCATGGAGTCCCAGTGGGGATAGGTGATGAAATAGCACTCCAGCTCGCCTAAGATCTCCGCCGCGAAGATGAACAGCAGGATGATGATCTCCAGCGTGGACGGCAGCTCGATACCGAAGTTCTGCTGGATGAAAAACGGCAGCACGAACAGCACCAGCACCAAAAGGCAGATGAACGCGCTCTCGTACTCACCCCGGATGACGGAGGACACCAGCGTGGCCAGTACGATAAGACGCAGCACCAGATAGACGGTGAATACCGCCGGCTGGCGGCGGATGGTGCCCTTCAGGTCACGGGGATGGGGAAAGGGTTTAGGTTTTTTCATGTGTGTCCTCCTGTGTCGCTGACCGGCACGATGGACAGGACCGGCCATTTTTTCGGCAGCCGCGGCAGCCGCCGCAGCAGTTCTTCCGGTTCCCGATAGCGGCGCGGAACGCGAAAATCAGTGCGATGGCTACTGCCGCGAGGATGAGGATGTCCCAGATGTTCATAACAGCAGGCTCCCGATGCCGTGGGTCACAAAGGCCGCCACCCATGCGATGAGGCACTGCCACACGGCCAGGCCCGCCGCCCATTTGCCGCCCAGTTCCCGCCGGACGGAGGCCACCGCCGCGATGCACGGGGTGTACAGCAGGCTGAACACCAGCAGGGACGCCGCCGACAGAGGCGAGAGGATGCTGCCGATGCTGCCGCCGAACAGCACCTCCAGTGTGGACACCACACTCTCCTTGGCCATGAAGCCGCTGATCAGGGCGGTACAGATGCGCCAGTCGCCCAGCCCCAGCGGGGCGAACAACGGCGCCAGCAGGCCTGCCGCCATAGCCAGCATACTGTCCGCCGAGTCGGACACCATGTTCAGGTGCAGGTCAAAGCTCTGGAGGAACCACACCACCACCGTGGCGATAAGAATGACGGAGAAGGCCCGCTGCAAAAAGTCCTTGGCTTTTTCCCACAAAAGCTGCGCCACATTCTTGACGCTGGGCAGCCGATAGTTGGGCAGCTCCATCACAAAGGGGATAGGCTCGCCGCGGAACAGTGTGTCCTTATAGAGGAACGCTGCCAGAATGCCCACCAGGATACCCAGCAGATACAGTCCCGCCATGATAAGGCCGCCCTGGCCGGGGAAGAACACGCTGACGAAGAACGAGTAGATAGGCAGCTTGGCCGTGCAGCTCATGAACGGTGTCAGCAGAATGGTCATTTTCCGGTCCCGCTCACTGGTCAGGGTGCGGGTGGCCATCACCGCCGGGACGGTGCAGCCGAAGCCGATGAGCATGGGGACGATGCTCTTGCCGGACAGACCGATCTTCCGCAGCAGCTTGTCCATGACGAAGGCCACGCGGGCGATGTAGCCGCTGTCCTCCATGAGGGACAGGAAGAAAAACAGCGTTACGATGATGGGCAGGAAGCTCAGCACACTGCCCACACCGGTGAAGATGCCGCCGATGACCAGACTGTGGATGGCGGGATTCACGTCCATGCGCGTCAGGGCGCTGTCCGTCAGAACGGACAGCTGGTCGATGCCCGTCTCCAGCAGGGACTGGAGCCACGCGCCGATGACGTTGAACGTCAGATAGAACACCAGCACCATGATGCCGATAAAGCAGGGGATGGCGGTGTGCCGCCCGGTGAGGATGCGGTCGATCTTTTCACTGCGGAGACGCTCCCGGCTCTCCCGGGGCTTGATGACCGTCTGCTCACACAGCCGCTCGATAAAGTCGAACCGCATGTCCGCGATGGCGGCGCTGCGGTCCAGGCCGCGCTCCGTTTCCATCTGCAGCACGATGTGCTCCAGCATCTCCTGCTCATTCTCATCCAGCGCCAGCTGCGCCAGAATGAGGCTGTCGCCCTCAATCGCCTTGGTGGCGGCAAAGCGCACCGGCAGGCCCGCCTGTTGGGCGTGGTCCTCGATGAGATGCACCACCGCGTGGATGCAGCGGTGTACGGCGCCGCCATGGTCGTCCCTGCCGCAGAAGTCCTGCTTCAGCGGCGGCTCCTGATACTTGGCGATGTGGATGGCGTGGCGCACCAGCTCATCCACACCCTCGTTTTTGGCGGCGGAGATAGGGATCACCGGCACGCCCAGCATGGCCTCCATGGCGTTGACATCGACAGAGCCTTGGTTGCCCACCAGCTCATCCATCATGTTCAGCGCCACCACCATGGGCACGCCCATCTCCAGCAGCTGCATGGTCAGATACAGGTTCCGCTCAATGTTGGTGGCGTCCACAATATTGATAATAGCCTTTGGCTTATCCTGCAGCACAAAATTCCGGGACACGATCTCCTCGCTGCTGAAGGGCGACATGGAGTAGATGCCCGGCAGGTCCGTGACTTCCGTGTTTGGATAACCCCGGATAACGCCGGTCTTGCGGTCCACCGTGACGCCGGGGAAGTTGCCCACGTGCTGCTTCGAGCCTGTGAGCTGGTTGAACAGCGTGGTCTTGCCGCAGTTCTGGTTGCCCACTAGTGCGTAGGTCAGGATGGTGTCCTCCGGCAGAGGATGCTCCCCCGCCTTGCTGTGGTATCTGCCGCTCTCACCCAGACCGGGATGGTCCGGGTCGCGGGCGCGGTCCACGCCGATATGGCTGCGGCTGCGCTGCCGGATAGGCTCTATGTCGATCCGGTCGGCCTCCGCCAGACGCAGCGTCAGCTCGTAGCCGTGGACCTGCACCTCCATGGGGTCGCCCATGGGGGCCAGCTTCACCACGGTCACCTCCGCGCCGGGGATCATGCCCATATCCAGAAAATGCTGGCGCAGAGCGCCCTCGCCGCCCACCCGGCGGATAACGGCACTTTTGCCGATCTCCAGTTCTCTCAGTGTCATATGTCAGTGTCCCTTTCCCAAGGATGATCTATCCCCTAACTGTACAGGATAGAGGGACGTTCTGTCAAGCCTTACGCGCTTGACAACCGGCGGCGCGGTGCCTATAATTGCGGTAAGAAAGCACGCAGCCGCGGGAAAGGAGGGCGCCTATGCCCCCGAAACCGAAATTCACAAAGGATGAGATGGTACAGGCCGCGCTGGAACTGGTGGCCCGCCGCGGCACGGAGGCGCTGACGGCCCGGGAACTGGGCGCGGCGCTGGGAAGCTCTGCCCGCCCCATCTTTACGGTGTTCCGCAGTATGGACGAGCTGCAGCAGGCCGTGCGGGAGGCCGCCATGCGCCGGTTCGAGCAGTTCGTGCGCCAGCCGGTGCCGGGCATGCCGGTATTCAAACAGGTGGGTATGCAGATGGCGCGCTTTGCCGTGGAGGAGCCGAAGCTCTATCAGCTGCTGTTCATGCAGGAGAATGCCGGCGCCGCCGGGTTCAGCGGCATGGTGCGCATACTGGGCAGCACGGCGGACACCTGTATGGAGGCCATCCGCAGGGATTACGGCCTGGAACCGGACGAGGCCCGCATGCTGTTTGAGAACGTGTGGATCTATACCTTCGGCGTGGGTGCGCTGTGCGCCACCAACGCCTGCCGCTTTTCACCGGAGGAGCTGGGACAGATGCTGACCACGGAATTTCAGGCTATGATGCTGCTGGTGCGCTGCGGACAGTGACCGCCGCGAAAACAGAAAAACGCCGCCCGTAGGGGCGGCGTTTTTGCTGCTTCAGGAGCCGCTTCCGGGGGCGGCGGGAGGCTGTCCGTTACCGGGCATCGAGGGGCGCTGGCCATTTTCGGCGCTGCCGGGACGCTGCCCATCCCCGCCGGGGAACTGGCCGTCCGGCATCTGACCGCCGGGGCCGCCGAAGCCGCCCATGCCGGAGGAGATGCTGCCGGTCTGCGCGTCAGCGGTGAGGGTGCTGCTGCCGCCGGTCAGTGTATAGGTGGTGCCGTCGGTCAGCGTGGGGGAGGAGAAGAACACGAACCCAGCATTGCACAGGGCCGTACCACTGTATACAGTGCTGCCGGAGGCGTCCTGGATGCTGATGGCGCTGCCCTTGGTGATAGTGGAGCTGCCGAAGCCGCCCATACCGGACGCGCCGAAGGTGACGCAGGCCTGGGAGGCGCTGAGGTTCATGCCCATACCGCTGCTGCCGCCTGCCGCCAGCACGGTGCCGCCGGAGATGGTGATGGTGCCGTCGGCATCCAGCGGCTGGTTGTCCGCCGTGTTGTCCGTCCAGACCGCCACAGTACCGCCGGAAATGGTCAGGCTGCCATTGGAGTCGAAGCCGTCGCCGCAGGAGGAATAGGCGGTGATGGTGCCGCCGGAGATGTTCATGGAGAAGGCGTAGCCGCTGAGGTCGGAGTTGGCGGCGTTCAGGCAGTCGTTGGAGGACGTGATGTCGATGTCGCCGGAGAGGATGTTCAGCGTGGCAGCCTCAATGGCCTCATAGCAGTCGGTGAGGGTGATGGCGGGACCGTCCGTGCCCTCCGCGCCGATGTTCAGCAGCAGGTCGCAGTGGATAGCGTCGTCACCGGCAGAGATGGTCAGCGTACCGCTCTCAATGACCAGCAGCTGTTCGGCGTTGATGGCGTCGTTCACCGGCGCGGCGATGGTCAGGGCGATGTCCCGGATGGTCAGGGAGGCCTCTCCCTCCTCGACGGTGGAGGCACCGGACTTGATGCCGTTTTTTCCGTTGGCCTCGATGACCAGAGTGCCGCTGCCGCACAGCGTCACCTGGGAGCCGTCCTTGCATTTGATGACGGCGTTTTCGGCGTTGGTGTTTTCACTGTTGGTCTCGTCATTGTTCTGTGCCGTGTCGGTCAGACGGTTCTCTGTGCCCGCCGCCGCGTACAGCGCCACCTGACTGGACTTGGCGCAGGTGATGGGCGCGGTGTCGGTGCTGGTGAGCTCCAGCCCGCTGAGCACCAGCGTGACGCCGGTGACGCCCTTCTTCACCTTTACGGAGCCGTCAGCGCAGCTGCCGGTCAGCACATAGGTGCCTGCGTCGGTGATGGTCAGCGCCGTGCCGTCCGTCTCAAAACCGCCGCTGCCGTCTGTGGCAATGCCGCTGTCGGAGAACGTCAGCGTCACCGCGCCCGCCAGCTGCGCGGCGATGTCCGCGTCGGTGACGGTGCTGCCGGTATTGGTGCTGCCGGCCTTGTCGCTGCTGACCACGCTGTCAGCGGTAATATTGGTATCTGCGGCGGATGCGCCGCCGCTGGTGCTGCCGCAGGCCGCCAGCGAGAGCAGCATGGCCCCGGCGCACAGGATCGATATGAGCTTTTTCATGGGGTGTGACCTCCTTTTGCTTTTGTGCCCCCATCATACGGCGGACGCCTAAAGGCAGGCTAAAGAAAAAACAAAAAGTTTCTTTAGGTACGTTTTAGCCTACCCGTGTAGGATAGAGCCACAAAAGGAGGTGCCCACCATGGCAAACCAGATCCAGAGCTGCTTCCGGCGCTACGAGAAGAAATACCGCCTGACGGCGGCGCAGCAGCGCTTCCTGCTGGAGGGAATGGCTCCTTATATGAAAAAGGATGCCTACGGCGCATACACCATCTGCAACATCTACTACGACACCGAGGACTGGCGGCTCATCCGTACCTCGCTGGAAAAGCCGGTGTACAAGGAGAAGCTCCGCGTCCGCAGCTACGGCGTGCCGTCCGGTGACGACAGCGTGTTCGTGGAACTGAAAAAGAAGTATGACGGCGTGGTGTACAAGCGCCGCGTCACCATGACCGCCGCACAGGCGGCACCGTTTCTGGACGGCGCGCTGCCGGAGGACGCTTTCGGTCAGATCGGCCGGGAGATCATGTGGTTCCAGCAGTTCTACCGCGCCCGGCCACGGGTGTTCATCGCCTATGACCGCCTTGCCTTCGCCGGGACAGATGACCCGGAGCTGCGTATCACCTTTGACACCAACCTGCGCTGGCGCGATACCCAGCTGGACCTGCGTCTGGGGGACCACGGCGCGCCCATCGGCGACCCGGACATGCTCCTGATGGAGATCAAGACCCCCGGCGTCTGCCCGCTGTGGCTCAGCCGTCTGCTGTCGCAGGCGGGGGTGTATCCCACTTCGTTTTCAAAATACGGTGCCTGCTATCAGCAGCACATTCTCAATAAGGAGGGACGTTTCTGTGCTTAGTTCGATCATCGGGACAGAGCTGACGCTGTCCGCATTCCTCATTTGTACCGCGGTATCGCTGGCGCTGGGCGTGGGTCTGGCGATGGTGTCCCAGTTCCGCGCCCGCTCCAGCCAGAGCTTTGCCGTGACGCTGGCCATCCTGCCCGCAGTGGTGCAGGTAGTCATCATGCTGGTCAATGGCAACATCGGTGCCGGTGTGGCGGTGGCCGGCGCTTTCAGTCTGGTGCGGTTCCGTTCCGCACCGGGGACGGCCCGGGAGATCGGCGTGCTGTTCCTGGGCATGGCCATCGGTCTGGCTACCGGCATGGGCTATGTGGGGCTGGCAGCGCTGACATTCGTCATCGTCTCCGCCGCGCTGATGCTGCTGACGGCGGCGCATCTGGGCGGCAAGCCCACCGGGGAACGGATCCTGAAGATCACCATCCCCGAAAATCTGGATTACGAGGAACTGTTTGACGACCTGTTCGCCCAATACACTGTGGCGCACACACTGGTGAAGGTCAAGACCAGCAACATGGGCACGCTGTACGAACTGGAGTACCGCGTCACCCTGCCGGAGGACCGTATCCCCAAGGCGTTTCTGGACGCGCTGCGCTGCCGGAACGGCAACCTGAACATTGTCTGCGGCCGGGAACTGACCAGAGAGAACCTGTGAGAACACATACGGCATCCGGTGGAGGGCCTGCCCTCCGCCGGATGCTTTTGCAGTTCCGGAAACGAAACACCGTCTTGCAAAAAGCGTATGCGCGTGCTACAATGTGCCTGCAAAAAAAGACCGCCGCAGAGCGGTTTTTCAAAAGCAGGGTGGTTAATTTTCTCTAACCGCTCTGCGAGGAGGACGCACAGATATGAAAGAGAGCTATCTCGCCGCAGACTTCCGGGAGACGGTCGCGCAGCGGTTCCCGATGCAGGCGGAGCAATTGTGCGCGGCCTTTGCCGCCACGGAACTGCAGACGGACAGGACCATCTGGCGCATCGACATGACGCGGTGCCCCTATCACGACACCTGCGTGCAGTATGGCTGTCCGGAGCTGTGCCGTTGTTTCTGCGACTGCGATGACATCAGCTATGTCGGGCTGCATCCCAGACTCATCTGGCACCGCACAAAGACACTGGGCCGCGGCAATGACTGCTGCGATTTCTGCCTGCGGATCGAATGACGGCCTACTGAAACGGCGGCTCTGAAGCGGAGCCGCTGTTTTGCCGCGCAGAGGCTTGACAGCCGCGCCCGTGATGTGTATAATACACAATACACATCGTGCGATATGTATTAAACGTTCTACTTTGACGGGAAAGGGTGCAGACGATGGCTCCTAAGAACAAGTTCACAAAACCGGAGATGGTGGAGGCAGCCCTGCGGGTCGTGCGGGCCAAGGGCGCCGATGGCCTGACGGCGAAGAACATCGCCAACGAGCTGGGTACGTCCACGCAGCCGATCTTCACCGCCTTCGGCTCCATGGACGGCATCAAGGCAGAGGCCTATGCCGCGGCGATCGGCGTGTATGACCGCTATACCAACAAGGGCTTACAGGAGGATATCCCGTTCCTCGGTGTTGGCAGGCAGTACATCCGCTTTGCACGGGAGGAGCCGGAGCTTTACCGGCTGCTGTTTCTCACGCGGTCAAAGGAATACAGCGCCATGGCGTCCATGCGGCACCTGCAGGAGCATGTGCGCCCAACGCTGATGAACATCTACCGCATCACCGCCGGAGAAGCGGACTTCTATTTCCGCGACCTGTGGCTGGTAGTGCACAGCCTGTCCACGCTGATCGTTACAGGTGATTGTCCTTACTCCGATGAGGAGCTGGGCCGGATACTGACAGGTTTCAGTATCAGCGTCTGCAAGGCCATCAAGGAGATCCCCGGCTTTGCCGCCGGCACCTTTGACCGCGAAGCGGCTTTCCGCACGCTGGTCGGCGGCGATGAAAAGGGGATGCTTACAAAATGACAGAACGGACGGTGGACAGTGACATCAGGCTGATCCCTTATTATAGAAACGACGCCGCGTCGCTGCCATGGTATCAAGACCCGGATGTCTGCAAGCAGGTGGATGACCGGGACACACCCTATGACCTGGAGCTGCTGCACAGCATGTATGACTACCTGAACAGCCACGGCGGCTGCTGGTACATTGAGTACCGCGGCGTACTGGTGGGGGATGTCTCCCTGCGCGACAACGGCGAGATCGCTATCGTCGTCTGCAAGAGATACCAGAACCGGCACATCGGACGCCGCTGCGTTATGGATATGCTGGCGCTTGCAAGGGAAAAGGGGATGGAGCAGGTCACGGCGAATATCTATTCCTTCAACCGGCAGAGCCAGCGTATGTTTCTGTCCGCGGGCTTTGAGAAGACCGGCGAGGAATGGTATACCTGCAGGCTGCGTCCCTGAAGCGAAGATCAAAACAGGAGGAACTATGAAAAACTGTAAGAAAGCAATAACGACACTGCTGACGGCGGCGGTCCTGCTGACCGCCGTCTTTATGACGGGGTGTACCCGGCTGACGCCGGCACAGGACAACACACCTTCGGCGGCGGACACGCCCGAGACTTGGAAAAACGGCGTATATATCCGGGTGGAGCGCGACGATGTCGCCTCCGTGTACATGCGCGGCGGCAGCTTTTCCAAGGTGGGGGAAAATGCGGACGGCTCGGCGCTGAAGGCCGGGGAATGGATGTTCGCGGGCGACGACATCGCGGCGCTTTCCGAGCAGGAGAACCGCGCCGTCTTATTTACCGTGGGTGCGCGGACTGTGGACGATACCCTGCTGGGCGAGGCCTCGTTCTTCTATGACGCGGCGCAGGGGACACTGTATGTGACGGTCTCCGCGGACGGAAGCGTGACCTGCTCCACCTCCGACGCGGCTGACGCGCCTGCTGACGTGCAGCCCGTGCTGACGCTGCCCATTCTGGATGAGATCGACGCGGATGTCCTGGTGGGAACGGCCGGCTCCTCGCTGTCGGCGGTGCAGGCGGCGGTCAAGCTGCTGAACTGGGGCGTGGATACGGGCCTTGGCACGGATGAGATCAGCGAGGCGGCCTTCACCTGGCTGGCCGGGAAGAACGATGATCTGGCGGATTGCCTGCAGAAGCTGACGCTGGTGGATGACGCCTATCAGGAGCTGCTGACCGACAATGCCCGGGATCTGCTGGACAGCGCCGGCTGCGCCGATGTGGACATCACCTGGGGCAGCGAGCCGGTGGCGGCGGTGGAGGCCGTCATGCAGGCGGCAGGCCTGCGCGGCTGAGCCACCGGACGGCAGCCGCGGATAAGAAAAGTAAAACCGCCCATCGGCGGGTAGCAGCTTTCTGCTCTGCAAGAAGCAGCGGACGCCAAAAGAGAGCCACCCAGAGGGTGGCTCTCTTTTGGCGGAGATGGAGGGATTCGAACCCTCGTGCGGTTGCCCGCAAACTGATTTCGAGTCTTGTTCGCACTTGGCGCTTTCGTGTCTGCTGTGGTCGGTGGCGGCAGTTTTAGAAACGGCGAAAACCCTTGTGCTGCAACGGGTTTCGGACGCGTCGACCGGTATTGACCAGCTCCATATCAGAAAAAATCGGAGTTCAAATTGAAATGAGAAATGCTCCAAAATGATCGATTTTTTTGCGCGCTGGCAAGAAAACACGCAAGAAGAAAACCCTTGTCCGGTATGGCTTTGCGGACAGTTCCCCCGGATGAAATGCAAGAAAAACCGGCTCAAAACAGATTATACGAAGCGCCCTTTCGGACCGAAACACAGAAAGGAGTCTTCGTTATGAAATACGACGCCAAGGAATTCAAAAAATACCCGGAGATTATGAACAAGGAGCAGATGCGGATCGCCTGCCACATCAGCAAGCAGACGGCGCTCTATCTTCTCCAATTCAACCTGATTCCGCACACCTGCACCGGCAAGAAAACCCGCTGCTACGCCATCAAAAAGAGCGATGTGATCGCTTTTATGAACGACCGTGAGGTCAACC
>CAKTPQ010000024.1 GCA_934591745.1 uncultured Oscillospiraceae bacterium | reverse complement strand
CAGCGAATCCGTATCAAACGCCGCGTCCGTCTTGGCGGCGTAGCCGTTGTAGACGTACACCACGTCGTCCGGTGCGGGCGGCTCCGGCGCAGGCGCGGGGATACGGGATATCCCCAGCAGCAGCGCCGCCGCCAGCAGCAGGAACGCGCCCCGCTGCACCATCCTCCGTGTCACAGAATGGCCTCGTCGTAGGCGGTGTGGACGGCGTGGTCGCCGTAGATGCCCTTCAGGTGGGTCATGAAGGTGTCCAGCAGCTCATCCGCGCCGAAGACGGTGACCACATACTCGTCACCCACCTCGGCCACGATCAGCTTGTCGGGGAAGCCGCACATCCACTGGCGCTGCATGATGTTGTCCCGCAGCTGCTGCGCCAGCTCAGCGGTGTCACCGGTAGCGTGGTAGGCGGCGGCGGTGAAGGTGTTGGCGTTCATCATGTGGACAAGGGACGCGGCCTCGTCCACCGCAGCGGTCTCCGGCAGGCCCAGCTCGCTGTCCACCAGCGCACGGTCCTTCAGGTCGAAGACGCCGGGAGCGTCCTCGCGGGTGTTGGCCTCGGAGAAATCACCGCCGACGACGGCAAACTTCTCGTCCTCACCGTAGGTGTTCCATACCGTCTCCAGTATGTTCAGGGCGCTGGTGGGCTTTGCGGGCTTGTCGCCGTCGCCGGCGTTATTCTTGTCGCCGCAGGCGGCCAGACTCAGCACCAGCAGGGCGGCCAGCACAAGGGATACGATCTTTTTCATGGAAATGTCCTCCAAAACTTGAATGTTCCGCGCAGGGAAAAGAAGCACGGCTGAGGATAAGACGCAGCCGCGCTTCGTTTTGTTCCCGCAGAGGTCAAAATATCGGGAAATTTTTTAGGGTGAAAGTCTCCGGTGGTCAAGATGCGCTGGCGGAAAAGATCCGGCGGCCGGACGCCGAGAGTTTTTTCGTCAGATCGAGGCGCGGAAGCGCAGGAATAATCGGTTTATTGCAAGCGCCCGCAACGACGAGCTGGCGGAAAAGATCCGGCGTCCGTTACAGCCAGCTGTGATCGAACCCATAGGGCAGCAGCTCCTTTAGGGTGAATTTCCGGCTCTCACCGTTCTTATTCAGGCAGATCACCGTCAGGTCGGGGGCAAACTCCATCATCACCTGACGGCACGAGCCGCAGGGGACGCAGTAGTCGTCGCTGCGCCCGGCGATGACGAGGGTGTCGAAGTCCCGGTGTCCCTCGCTGACGGCCTTGAAGATGGCGGTGCGCTCGGCGCAGATGGTGGCGCCGTAGGCGGCGTTTTCGATGTTGCAGCCGGTGAACACCGTGCCGTCCTTGCAGAGCAGGGCGGCGCCCACGGGGAAGTGGGAGTAGGGGACGTAGGCCATGTCCAGCATGGCAATGGCTTTTTGGCAAAGCACCTGTTCGGTCATGGGTAGCTCCTCCTTAGTATGTTTGATTTTGGGAAAACGATTCAGCTCAGCTCCGCCTGTCCGGTGTAGAGCTGGTAGTACTTGCCGTGCTGGGCCAGCAGCTCGGCGTGGTCGCCGCGCTCGATGATGCGGCCCTGCTCCAGCACCAGAATGGCGCGGCTGTTGCGAACGGTGGAGAGGCGGTGGGCGATGACGAACACCGTGCGTCCCTCCATCAGGGAGTCCATGCCCCGCTCGATCAGCGTCTCGGTGCGGGTGTCGATGGAGCTGGTGGCCTCGTCCAGGATCAGCACCGGCGGGTCGGACACGGCGGCGCGGGCGATAGCCAGCAGCTGCCGCTCGCCCTGACTGAGGCTGCCGCCGTCGCCGGTGATGACGGTGTCGTAGCCCTGGGGCAGGTGGCGGATGAAGGCGTCTGCGTTGGCCAGCTTCGCGGCGGCGCGCACCTCCTCGTCCGTGGCGTCCAGCTTGCCGTAGCGGATGTTGTCCGCCACGGTGCCGGTGAACAGGTGGGTGTCCTGCAGCACGATGCCCAGCGAACGGCGGAGGGAGTCCTTGGCGATGTCCTTCACGTCGATGCCGTCGTAGGTGATGGTGCCCTGCTGCACGTCGTAAAAGCGGTTGATGAGGTTGGTGATGGTGGTCTTGCCCGCGCCGGTGGAGCCGACGAAGGCGATCTTCTGACCGGGCTTGGCGAACAGGGACACGTCGTTCAGCACCGTCTTTTCCCCGTCGTAGGAGAAGGTCACATGGTCGAACCGCACGTCGCCCCGCAGCTCCACCAGCGTGCCGTCCGGCTTCTTCCACGCCCAGTGGCCGGTGCGCTCCGCTGTCTCCGTCAGGGCATCGCCGTTCTTTTCCACCCGGACGATGACGGTTTTCCCCTCGTCCGTCTCCGGCTGCTCCTCCATGACGGCGAAGATGCGCTCCGCGCCGGCAGCAGCCGCCAGCAGCGTATTGACCTGCTGGCTGATCTGACCCACGGGCTGGCTGACCTGCTTGACGTACAGCAGGTACGCGCCCAGCGAGCCGACATCGAACACGCCGCCGATGGCCAGCAGACCGCCCACGCAGCAGGTGACGGCGTAGTTGATCTTGCTGAGGTTGCCCATGGCGGGCATCATCATACCGGCGTAGGCCTGTGCGGCGGTGGCCGCGTCGCGGTAGCCGCCATTGAGGTCGGTAAAGCGCGCCACGGCCTGCCCCTCGTGGTTAAAGACCTTGATGACCTTCTGTCCCTCGATCATCTCCTCGATATAGCCGTTCATGGCGCCCAGCGCCGCCTGCTGCCGCTGGAAGTTGGTGCGGCTGCGGCCGCCGATGGTCTTGACCACCACGCCCATCAGTCCCAGGAACAGGAAGGTGATCAGCGTCAGCCACGGATTCAGTACGATCATCATCACCACGGTGCCCACAAAGGTCAGCACGTTGGAGATGATGCTGGCAAAGCTGCTGTTCAGCATCTCCGACACGGTGTCGATATCGTTGGTGAACCGGCTCATCAGATCGCCGGACTGGTGCCGGTCATAGTAGCTGATGGGCAGCTCCTGCAGCCGGTCAAACAGATCCTGCCGCAGCGCCGCCACCGTCTGCTGCGCCACATGCACCATGATGCGGGCATAGGCGTAGGAGCACAGGGAACTGAGGGCGAACAGCCCGCCCATCAGCAGCAGCATCCTGAAAAGTCCCGGAAAATCACCGGGGATGATATAGTCGTTCAGCAGCGGCTTGAGCATATAGCTGGTGGCCACGCTGGCGGCGGAGCTGACGATAAGGCATACCGCCACCAGCACCAGCGAGCCTTTGTATTTCCCCACATAGCCCATCAGCTTTTTGAATGTGCCCCGCATGTCCTTTGGGCGCTGGAAGCCGTGGCCGCCGGGGCCGTGGCCGTGACCGCCCCTGGGCGGCGTCCGTTTCGTATCAGCCATCCATGCTCACCCCTTCCTGCTGGGATTCGTAGACCTCGCGGTATATCCCGCAGTTCTCCATCAGCTGCGCGTGGGTGCCCTGTCCCACCACATGACCGTCGTCCAGCACCAGGATCATGTCCGCGTCCATCACGGAGGTGATGCGCTGGGCGATGATGAGCTTGGTAGCGCCGGGCAGCGCCGTCTTCAGCGCACCGCGGATCTTGGCGTCCGTGGCGGTATCCACCGCGCTGGTGGAGTCGTCCAGGATCAGCACCTTGGGACGGCGCAGGATGGCGCGGGCGATGCACAGCCGCTGCTTCTGGCCGCCGGACACGTTGGTGCCGCCCTGCTCGATATAGGTGTCGTAGCCGTCGGGCATCCGCTGGATGAACTCGTCGGCGCAGGCCATGCGGCAGGCCTCCTCGATCTCGGCGTCGCTGGCGTCCGCCCGGCCCCAGCGCAGGTTCTCCCGGATGGTGCCGGAGAACAGCGTATTCTTCTGCAGCACCATGGCGCAGCCGTCCCGCAGCGCCTCCATGGTGTAGTCCTTCACATTGCGGCCACCCACGCAGACGGCGCCCTCGTTCACCTCGTACAGCCGGGGGATCATGCTCACCAGCGTGGTCTTGGCGCTGCCGGTGCCGCCCAGAATGCCCACGGTCATGCCGCTTTCGATGTGCAGATCGATGTCCGTCAGGTTCCAGCCCTCCGCCGTGGGATGATACTTGAAATACACATGCTCGAACCGGATGTCGCCGTTGTCCACCATCAGCGCCGGGTCAGCCTGCGCGTCGGTGATCTGGGGCTGCTCGTCCAGCACCTCCACGATACGCTTGCCGCAGGCGATGGCGCGGGTCAGGATCATCAGCACCATGGACACCATCATCAGAGACATCAGGATCTCGCTGGCGTAGGTGAAGAATGCCAGTAGATCGCCGGAGAGCAGAGTACCCTCCGCCACGTCGTGGCCGCCCAGCCACATTAAAGACACGATGGTGCCGCCCATGATCATGATCATGAGGGGCATGAACATCACCACGAAGCCGAAGGCCCGCTCCGCCGTATCCCGCAGCGTATCGCTGCGGACGCGGAACTTCTGCTCCTCCTCGTCCTCCCGGACGAAGGACTTCACCACCCGAACGGCGTTGAGGTTCTCCTGCACCACCAGGTTCAGGTCGTCGGTGGCGCTCTGCAGCGCCGTGAAGAACGGCCCCACATACCGGATGACGATGACCACCGCGATGATCAGCAGCGGCACTGCCACCAGGAACACCTGGCTCAGATCCAGGCTGATCTCCATAGCCTTCACCAATGCCGTCACCAGCATCACCGGTGCCCGGACGCACATGCGCATGCCCATGAACAGCGTCATCTGCACCGACGACACATCGTTGGTCAGGCGGGTGATGAGGCTGGCGGTGGAAAAGCGCTCGATATTGGCAAAGGAGAAGCGCTGCACCTGCTCATACTCCGCCTGCCGCACATTGGCGCCGAAGCCCATGGCCGCCTTGGCGGCCAGCACCGCCGCGCCCACGCCGCAGCCCAGTGCCGCCATGGCCATCAGAAACATCTTCAGGCCCGTCAGCAGAATGTAGCTCCTGTTGCCGGTGGCGATGCCCACGTCCACGATCTCGCTCATGGCCTGGGGCAGCTCCAGCTCCAGCACAGCCTCGCCTGCCGAGCACAATACGCCCAGCAGGACGTACAGCCGGTAGCCCCGCGTATACGGGGCAAGCTTTCTCAGCATACGTCACCCTCCTCCGTCAGATTCTTCGCCACCCGCAGCAGCAGCGACGTCAGAAGCTGTACCTCCTCCGGGGAAAAACCCTTCTCCAGACAGTCGGTGACCTCCTGCACGACGGCGGTGAACTTATCATAAAACTGCATACCCTGGGGCGTCAGCGCCAGCAGCCGGCACCGCCCGTCCGACGGGCTGGCGGTGCGCCGCAGCATGCCCTTCTCCTCCAGCCGGTCCACGATGCCGTTGACCGTGCTGGGCTTCACCATCAGGTGCCGCTCCAGCTGCTTCTGGTTGACCTCTCCCTCCGCCTCGTGGAGATAGGTCAGCGTCCTGCACTGCATGGGCGACACGTCGTACTGCCGCAGCTTGCGCACCATCAGCTTCTGTACCTGGTGGTCGCAGTAGCCGAACAGCGGCCCGAAATGCTCCGACCGCTCTGTGATACACTTCTTCACCATGTGCCTCCTTTCTTTTTATTTCGCACGCAAACTATTAGTGCGCTAAATAATAGCACGCTGCCCACGGAATGTCAAGGGCACTTTTGCGGCGGGCTTGTGAACAATTTGTGAATCCTCTCACAAACCCGTTGACTTTCGGGAACGCCGTGCTATGATAGCATCAGAAAGCATGTAAGTGACATTGTTATTCTCTCTCCTTTACCAAAAAAGAAACCGCGCACCCTCCGGTGCGCGGTTTCTTTTTTGCATGGCATGTCCCGCACCCGTCGCCCCGCCGCTGCATAGGATGGCCGGAAGCAGCCTGCAAAAAGGAGGAGACAGCCATGGAGCAGTACACAGCGGCGCTGGCGGGCAACCCCAACGTGGGAAAATCCACGGTGTTCAACGCCCTGACGGGCATGCACCAGCACACCGGGAACTGGCCCGGCAAAACAGTGGCGGTAGCGGAGGGTACATACATCTGGCAAGGCGCTGCCTTCCGGCTCATCGACCTGCCGGGGACATACTCCCTGCGGGCGGACTCGCCGGAGGAGCAGCTGGCCCGGGACTTCATCTGCGGCGGCGACGCCGACGTGACGGTGGTGGTGGCGGACGCCACCTGCCTGCGGCGCAACCTGCTGCTGGCGGTGCAGCTCCGCTGCCGCACCGCCCGGCTGGTGCTGTGCCTGAACCTGATGGACGAGGCCCGGAAAAAGGGTGTCGCCGTGGACACGGATGCCCTGTCCCGGAGCCTCGGCGTGCCGGTGGTGACGGCGGCGGCACGCAGTGGGCAGGGGCTGGACACCCTGCGCACGGCGGTGCTGGACATGGCCCGCCGCCCCGCCGCAGAGGACACATGGCCGCCTCTGGACGGTGACGACACCGCCGCCGTGGCCCACCGGGCGGCAGATATCGCCGATGCCTGCCTCTCCGCCCGTCCGGAGGACGTCCATGCCCGCGACCGGCGGCTGGACCGGCTGCTCACCGGCCCTGCCACCGGCATCCCGGTGATGCTTCTGCTCCTTGGCGCGGTGTTCTGGCTGACCATCTGGGGCGCCAACGCCCCCTCCGCCCTGCTGAGCCGCTGGCTCATGGCGCTGCAGGAGCCGCTGCGCGCCCTGCTTGGCGGCGCACCGTGGTGGGTGCAGGGCGCACTGGTGGACGGCGTGTACCGCACGGTGGCATGGGTGGTGGCTGTGATGCTGCCGCCCATGGCCATCTTCTTCCCGTTGTTTACCCTGCTGGAGGACGCGGGCTATCTGCCCCGTGCGGCCTTTGTGATGGACCGCTTCTTCCGGGCCGCAGGCGGTAGCGGCCGCCAGAGCCTCACCATGTGCATGGGCTTCGGCTGCAACGCCTGCGGCGTCACCGGCTGCCGCATCATCGACAGCCCCCGGGAGCGGCTGGTAGCCATCCTCACCAACGCCTTCGTCCCCTGTAACGGCCGGTTCCCCACTCTTATTGCCCTCATCAGCCTGTTTTTCCTGGGCGGAACCATGGGCTTTGGCCGCTCCCTGCTGGCCACAGCCCTGTTCCTCGGCTGCATCCTGTTCGCCGTCGGCATGACGCTGCTGTCCTCACGCCTGCTGACGGCCACGGTGCTGCGGGGCCAGCTGTCCGCCTTCTCTCTGGAGCTGCCGCCCTACCGGATGCCCCGTGTAGGGCAGGTGCTGGTGCGCTCCCTGCTGGACCGGACGCTGTTCGTGCTGGGCCGTGCCGTAACGGTGGCCGCCCCGGCGGGTCTGCTCATCTGGATACTGGGCAGCGTATCCGTGGACGGCGCCAGCCTGCTGACGGCGCTGGCCGGCGCACTGGACGGTCCCGGACGGCTCATGGGGCTGGACGGCATGGTGCTGCTGGCGTTCCTGCTGGGCTTCCCCGCCAACGAGATCGTGCTGCCGGTACTGCTGATGGGCTATCTCCAGACCGGTACCCTCACGGCCTACGGCAGCCTGGCGGAGCTATCCGCCGTCCTTACCGCCAACGGCTGGACGGCGCAGACGGCGGTGTGCATGATGGTGCTGTGCCTGCTGCACTTCCCCTGCGGCACCACCTGCCTCACCATTCTCCGGGAGACGGGCAGCGCCCGGTGGACGGCGCTGGCGGTGGCGCTGCCCACCGCCATGGGCGCGGCGCTGTGCATGATCATCCACGGCGCATGGACGCTGCTGGGGTAGCCCCTCGACAAAAAACTGTTGCCAAGCGGGCGGTTTTGTAGTAGAATACTTGGGTGAACTCGTCCTCCGCCGATAGCTGCGGGGCCGGTCTCGCGCAATGGATACCCACGAATCATGTCAGGCGGGGAACCGAGCAGCATTAAGAGGGATCATCCATGTGCCGCGGGGAAGCCGGCTTCGCGGCTATGGGCGGAGGACGTTCCATTTCACTTTGTCAGGAGGTGTTGCCCGTGTATCAGGCTCTGTACCGCAAATACCGTCCCCGGACCTTTTCGGAGGTGGTGGGCCAGTCCCACATCACCGATACCCTCCAGCGGCAGGTGGCGGAGGGCCGTGTGGGCCACGCTTACCTTTTCACGGGTACCCGGGGCACCGGCAAGACCACCTGCGCCCGGATCCTGGCCAAGGCCGTCAACTGTGAGCACCCTGTGGACGGCGCCCCCTGCTGCCAGTGCGACAGCTGCCGGGGCATCGACGCCGGCACGCTGCTGGACGTGACGGAGCTGGACGCCGCCTCCAACGGCAGCGTCAACGACGCCCGCACCCTGCGGGAGGAGGCGGTCTATCCCCCCTCCGTGCTGAAAAAGCGGGTGTACATCATCGACGAGGTACACATGCTCTCCCGGGACGCCTTCAATGCTCTGCTGAAGATCATGGAGGAGCCGCCAGAGCATCTGCTGTTCATTCTGGCCACCACGGAGCTGCACAAGGTGCCCGCCACCATCCTCTCCCGCTGCCAGCGGTTCTCCTTCAAGCGCATCCTGCCCCGAGACACGGAGCAGCAGCTTCTGAAGATCGCGGCGGCGGAGGACATCGCCCTGACGGCGGACGGCGCGGAGATCCTGGCCCGCATGGCCAACGGCGCTCTCCGCGACGCCCTGAGCCTGTTGGACCAGTGCCGGGCAGCGGCGGGCGACATCGACAGCCGCACCGTGCTGGACACGCTGGGTCTGGCCGGCAGCACCCAGACGCTGCAGCTCATGCGCTGCCTGCTGGCCCGGAACGCCGCCGACGCGCTGGCCCTGTTCGACCAGCTCTACCGCGGCGGCAAGGACGTGGCCGCCCTGCTGGGCGAGCTCAGCGACCTGGCACGGGACATGACGGTGATGAAGGCCGCGCCGGAGGGCGGCGCCGCCCTGCTGTCCGGCGTCTATGACCGCAAGACCCTTACCGACCTGGGCCGCGACCTGCCCATAAGCCGGTTCCTGTACATGGCCGACACCCTGCAGAGCTGCTGCGCCGCGCTGGCGGACAGCATCCGCCCCCGCACGGCGGCGGAGCTTTGCCTGCTGCGCCTGTGCGACGAGAGCCTGTCCGGTGACCTTACCGCCTTTGACCAGCGGCTGGCCCGGCTGGAGCAGGCCGTACAGCAGGGCGGTGTCCCGCCCCGTCAGCGTCCCGCCCCCCGGCGGGATACGCCGCAGCCCCGGCCCCAGCCCACCTACGAAGAACCGCCGCTCCCGGAGGAGCCGCCGCTTCCCGAGGAACCCCCGCTGCCGGAGCAGGCCGTCCGTGACTACGGCCTCCCGGAGGAGCCGCCCGCCCGTCCGGTTCCCCAGCCCGCGCCCCGTTCCACCCCCGCTGCCCGGAGCGCCCCCGCATCGGCTCCCGCCGGCGATACCGCCGTGTGGCAGCGGCTGCTGGACCAGTACAAGGGCCGCCTGCCGGTGAACGTGCGGGTCATGCTGAACATGGTGTCCGGCGTGGTGAACGGCGACTGTCTCACCGTGCTGTGCCGGGACGACTTTACCTTGAAGCAGCTGGACAAGCCGGAGGTCACCGCCGTTTTGCGGGAGGTCACCTCCGCCGACCAGGGCCGCGACATCCGCGTGGCGCTGGAGATCGGACAGGCTCCGCCGGTCAGACGCGCCGCGCCCCGTCCCGCACCGCCCCCCCTGCCGAAGCAGCCCCCGCGTCCGGAGGTGCCGGAGCCGCCGAAGCCCGCCCCTGCCGGGGATACGCCCCCGTGGGAGGCCCCCGCGCCGGCCCCCGGCGGCGATAAGCTCAATGAGCTGCTGCAGAACGGTCAGCAGCTGGACAGCTTCCAGATCAAATAAAACCAACGATATAAAGGAGAACAGAACATGGCAAAGGGATACAGCGCCCGCAAGGGCTTTTCCGGCGGGGCCGGCATGATGCAGCAGCAGGCTCAGATGCAGCAGAAGCTGCTAAAGATGCAGCAGGAGATGAACAAGGCCCAGGAGGAGGTGGAGAACCGCTCCTTTACCGCCTCCGTGGGCGGCGGCGCGGTGACGGCGGTGGTCAGCGGCAAGAAGGAGCTGACCGCCCTGACCATCAAGCCCGACGTGGTGGACCCCGAGGATGTGGAGATGCTGCAGGATCTGGTGATTTCCGCCGTCAACGAGGCGCTGCGCCAGGCGGAGGACGCCATGAGCAGCTCCATGAACGCCCTGACCGGCGGGCTGAACATCCCCGGTCTCGGCCTGTAAAACAGCACAAAAAAGCACCCCGAAGCCGTGCTTCGGGGTGCTTTTTTATCCGTCAAAATATGTCACCAGCAGGTCTGTCACCATGCCGTAGCTGCGGACACCGTTTTCATCGCCGTTGGTCTTGAGGAACACGTCGTACACAGTCTCCGACACCTGTGACACCGGTCCCCGGAACCGCGCCCAATAGGCACTGTCCGCCCGCAGGTCGGCCCGCACCTCCTCCGGCAGCGTCTCCCGGATGGCAAGGCACCGCTCCGGATCGGACCGGTACAGGGCGTTGGACAGATACACATAGCCCTCCAGCCACCCGGCGTAGCGGTAGGCCGGGTCATCGCTGCGTGTGGCCGCCAGGATGCCCACGAAGTTGCACTCCTGCTCGGAGATGATGCCCCGCTGATGGGCCATCTCGTGGCACACCGTGGCCGGCAGGTACGCCGACGGGCTGTCCATGTTCACATTGGCCTCGCCGGTAAAAGGAAAGTAAAACCCGGTGAACCGCAGGACGCTGAGGGCGGAGGAACACCCGAAGGGCTTGACGCCCCCCGTCTCCATCCGCAGAAACGGAAACTCCTCGTATATCCCGTCGTAGGCGCTGGCCGTCCCGGCCAGCACGGCCTTTCTATCCAACTGACAGACGCCGGTTTCGTCCCGGGGCACCTCGTCTGCGGCGTCGGCCAGTACCTCCGCGAAGTACACCGTTACCCGCTCCAGCGCCTCCGCCGATACGGGCTGGGCGGTGATGCCGCTTTTCTCCTGAAAGCTGTCAGTGTTGTAGGCCGTCCCCCACAGCAGACAGAACCCCGCATACACCGTCAGGACGATGCATCCGGCGGTCAGCACGAAGTCCGCCAGCACCGCACCCCGGCGCGGCCCCGTCACGAGCCGCCGCACTGTGCAGGCCAGCCAGATCAGCGCCGTCCAGATGCCCGTCAGGATCAGCACCTCGCCCACGGAGCCGTCGAAAGCGTCACACAGCCGGGACACCCGGCGCATCACCGGAAAGATGACGCTGCCGCACAGCCAGTTCATGGCATCGCGGTCGGTGCGCAGCGCGAAGTAGGCAGCGAAAAACAATGCCAGCGCCGCCAGCCACCGAAGCAGCGGACGGCGCTGGGACAGATACGCCCTCACAGTGGCAGGGGCCGGCCCGTAAAGCTCATGACGCAGCTCGCCTGTGCCACAGCTCTGCCTGTCCCGTCGGTGATCTCCGCCGAGCAGAAGGCCAGCTTTCCGCCCAGCCTGTCCACCCGTCCCACGGCGGTGAGCGTGCTGCCCGCCGCTGCGGCAGCCAGATAGTCGATGTGTGCGTTTACCGTCACCACCATCTCCTGCCGCAGTGTCATGATGGCCATGCCCATGGCCACATCGCACAGGGCGAACAGGATGCCGCCGTGGGCACCGCCCCAGCGGTTCAGGCTGTCCTCGCACATGGGCAGCACCACTGTGGCGGTGCCGTCGGACAGATCGGCCGTATACATATGGTTGTGCGTGAGAAACGGCTCCTTATTGTTGCCGAAATCCAATAGTGTCTGCTTGAGCTGTTCAGTCATGGTGTTTCTCCAATGTCATTGCTTCCGGCGTATTGTCCTGCCCCGCCGTCCGGGCGCGCTCCACATAGGCGTAGGCCTCCGTGGGCATATCGCGGCGGCGCAGCCGCCGGTCCAGCAAATATTTCACCAGCTCCTGTACGCAGGCGAAGATGGGGACGCCCAGGAACATACCCAGCACGCCGCCGAAACCGCCGCCCACCAGAATGGCCACGATGACCCAGAAGCTGGAGATGCCGGTGGCGTCGCCCAGGATCTTCGGCCCCAGAATATTGCCGTCGAACTGCTGGAGCACCACGATGAAGATCACGAAGATCAGGCATTGCTTGGGGCTGACCAGCAGAATGAGGAAGGCGGACGGGATCGCGCCCAGAAACGGGCCGAAAAATGGGATGACGTTGGTCACGCCCACCACCACGCTGACCAGCGGGGTATAGGGCATCTTCAGGATGGAACAGCCCACGAAGCACAGCGCGCCGATGATCAGTGAGTCCAGCAGCTTGCCCCGGACGAAACCGGAGAAAATGCGGTCCACCTGCCGGGTGCCGCTGACGACGGCGTTGGCCTTCTTCTCGTCGAACAGGGCGTAGACCGCCTTGCAGCACCGGGCCAGACTCTTTTCCTTCATGGTCATCAGGTAGATGGACACGATGATGCCCACGATCAGATCCAGCGCGAAGCTGACCACGTTCCAGATGCCGTTCCAGATGCCGCCGGTCAGCGTACCCAGCGCTGCCTGCGCCCACGGCAGGATGTGATCCTTCAGCAGCGTTACGCCGTCGCTGTAATACTTGGTCACGAAGTCCGCCACCCAGACGGCGATCTCGTTCTCGCTGTCCAGCAGGCCGTCCGCCCAGTTGTACACCTTATAGTAATACGCTTCGGCGTTGTTGATGAGCATGGTCACGCTGTCCACCAGCTGGGGGATCAGTACGCTCATCAGCAGATATACCAGCAGGATGGCCACTGCCTCCGCCAGCAGGATGCTGGTGAACCGCAGGACACCCGCGGCGTTTTTGACGTGCTTCTTGGGGAACACCTTCTGCCACCCGGTGTGGAGCGCCTGCTCGATCCAGTTCATCACCGGCGTCAGCAGATAGGCAATAGCGCAGCCGTACAGCACCGGCGCCAGCACGGAGAACAGCTTGTTCATGAAATGCTGGAGCGTAGCGCCCATGTAGAACGTATCGTAAAACACCAGCACGGCGCAGACGGTGAGAAACGCCGTCAGGCCCCATTTCACATATTGCGTCCGCCGCTTCATCCGCATCACTCCTTTGCCCTCTATCATAGCCGACAGCGCCCGGTTTTGCAAGATTTTTTCTTCTCTCCTGCACCGCGCCCGTGCCCCGGACACTGTGTGCCGTCTGCCTGTTGCAATTTCTTATGCTCTATGGCATAATGGTGGGACACCCGCGCACGGCAGATGTGCGCGGCATCATCGGCACACAAGAGGAGGAGAGCCATGAAGAAGCTCCTGTTCATTGTCAATCCCCGGGCGGGTAAGACCAAGTCCAGTGCCCCCCTGTTCGATGCGGTGGCCGCCCTGTCCCGGGCCGGCTATCTGGTGCGCGTCTTCGTCACGGAAGCCGGCGGCGACGCCCGCCGCGTGGCGGCGGAGTGGGGCCCCGACTATGATGTGGTGGTCTGCGCCGGCGGCGACGGCACCCTGAACGAGACCATCTCCGGACTGATGACGCTGCCGCGGCGCCCGCTGCTGGGCTACCTGCCCAATGGCAGCACCAACGATTTTGCCGCCAGCCTCCACCTGTCCTCTGACCCGCGGCTAGCCGCGCTGGACATTGCCGGCGGCAGGCCCCACCCGCTGGACATCGGCCGGCACAACGACCGCTACTTTGCCTACGTGGCGTCCTTCGGCGCCTTCACCCGCTCGTCCTACTCCGCATCCCAGGCGGCGAAAAACGCCCTGGGCCACTTCGCCTACATTCTGGAGGGGCTGGGCGATCTGGACTCCCTGCGCCCTTACAGCTGCCGCATTGAAGCGGACGGCGAGGTGTTCGAGGGTGATTTTATCTTCGGCGCCGTGTGCAACTGCACCTCCATGGGTGGTCTGGTGAAGCTGGATCCCAGCCGCGTCAAGATGGACGACGGCCGCTTCGAGCTGCTGCTCCTCCGGATGCCCAAATCGGCGCTGGATCTGCAGAACCTCATCACCGCCATGACCCGGATGCAGTACGACTACCCCGGTGTCATCTTCCGCCATGTGCAGCACGTCACCCTGACCACGCAGACCCACATCCCATGGTCGCTGGACGGCGAATACGCCCCCAGCGCGGCGCGGGTGGACATCGAGAACCTGCCGGGCGCGGTGTCCCTTCTCCGCTGACCCATCCCTTGAAAAAATGCGCAAAAGGACGCCGGAGCCTTGCTCCGGCGTCCTTTTTATGCACTTTTTAGAAGAAGAATTCTTTGATCTGCCCGTACAGGATGAGGATCATGCACAGCGGGGTGATGAACTTCACGCAGACCTTGAAGAAGCCGTAGCCGCTCATGGCGTGGCCGGACTGCTCGCACTCGTCCTTGACCACCTCTGGCCCGATCTCCCAGCCGATCATCAGCGACATCAGCAGGGCACCCAGCGGCATCATGATGCCTTCGGACAGCATATCCCAGAAGTCCAGCCAGCAGTCGTTCCATGTGCGGATCGACTCCGCCGGCAGGTTCAGCAGCTTCCACGGGGTGAAGCTGGCGTCGCCCAGCTGGTCAGCGCAGACCAGGATGCAGCCCAGACCCACGCAGGCCGCGGCGATAAGGGTGTAGGCCTTGCGCTTGTCGCCCTTGCCCTCGTCACGCGCCTTGTCCACGAAGTGCGCCACGATGACCTCCAGCAGGGAGATGGAGGAGGAAACGGCAGCGAAGACCACCAGCAGATAGAACAGGATGCCGAAGATGGGGCCAAGGCCGCCCATACGGCTGAACACGTTCTGCATGGTGATGAACAGCAGCTTGGGGCCGCCCAGCGTGCCGTCGGGGTCCAGGGCGAAACGGCCGGGGATCACGCACAGACCGGCCATCAAAGCCACCAGCGTATCCATGACGATGATGAGGATGGCGTTCTTCTGCAGGTTCTCCTTCTTCTGCAGGTAGGAGCCGTAGGTGATCATGGCGCCCATGCCCAGAGACAGGGAGAAGAACATCTGGCCGCCTGCGGTAGCCAGCACCGTCAGGAAGTCGGGAGCCTTGTCAATGACGCCGTTGGCGACAGCCCAGCCGGGAACGAACATGTACTTCAGGCCTTCCACAGCGCCGGGCAGGGTGCAGGCGCGGATGATGCAGATCAGCAGCATCACGAACAGCGCGGGCATACCCACGGAGCAGACCTTCTCAATACCGCCGCCGATACCGCCGATGACGATGATCATGGTGATGGCCACGAAGATCAGGCCGTAGATGATAGCCTCGGTGGGATTCCCGATAAATGCGCCGAACACCTCAGCACCCAGGGAATTGCCGCTGGCCTCAGCGCCCGCAGCCAGCGCGTTGGTGCCGAAGCCCGCGCCGAACAGGTCGCCCACGTTCAGCACGACGTACTTGATGCAGTAGCCGCCCAGCGCGCAGTAGAAGAACAGGATGAAGAACGCGGACAGGATGCCCATCCAGCCCATCCACTTGAACTTCTTGGACAGGACGTGATACGCTTCTACAGCGCCCTTGCCGGTCTTACGGCCGATAGCCAACTCGCCCACCATGACGATGAAGCCGCACAGGATAGCCAGGATCAGATAGATGATGAGGAACGTGAAGCCGCCGGAGGCGCCCATCTTATTGGGGAAGCCCCAGATGTTGCCCAGGCCGACTGCGGAGCCGACCGCGGCCATCAGGAATCCAAAATTGGATCCAAAGCCTTTTCTTTCTTCCATGTTTTCTCTCCTTATAACAGAAATTTGCCCTCCGCCTTTCCTCGGAGTGCTGATTTTCTGTTTCCTGTCTATCGACAGGAAACATCTTGAGGCGCCGCCACGCCTCTCAACTCCCCGTCCCTGAAATCAGTGAACGGTTCATGAAAAAAGTATACAGGAAACAAAACCCAACCGCAATTAGCAGTATTGATAAATTTCTCGCGCCATGTTGTACATTTTTAACATTCTGTGAACAATTTGTCATGTGCGGTTTATAAATATATTATCACTTTTTAGCGGCTGTTGGCGCAGCTTTTTACGGGTTTTTTCTGATTTTTTTGCCGCGATCCCGATTTTTCCTTTAAAGAAACCGTATGTCAAAGAATAAACAGGCAGCTTGCGCCGCCTGTCCTGCGGGTGTTCAGTCCCACCGCACCGCGCTTCCGTCTCCCGGCATCCGGGTCTCCCGCCTCCCCGGAGCGCGCTGCCCGCCCCGGCAAAATCAAACAGCGCCCGCCGTTTCGGCGGGCGCTGCTCTTTCTGTTATTTGGAGAGCATACCGGGATGGCGGTCCCGGAATGTATAACATACCTTGTCGTTTCTTCTCTTAGAAGAAGAATTCCTTGATCTGTCCGTACAGGATGAGGATCATGCACAGCGGGGTGATGAACTTCACGCAGATCTTGAAGAAGCCGTAGCTGCCCATGGCATGACCGGACTGCTCGCACTCGTCCTTGACTATGTCGGGGCCCAGCTCCCAGCCGATCATCAGCGTCATCAGCAGGCCGCCCAGCGGCATGAACACGCCCTCGGAGATCATATCAAAGAAGTCCAGCCAGCAGTCGTTCCATGTCCGGATGGCGTCGCCGGAAATATTCAGTATATCGCATGGTGCCATCCCGTTGGAGCCCAGGCCGTCGGCGCTGACCAGCACGCACAGCAGCGCGATAAGGATGGAGGCGATGAGGGAATACTTCTTGCGCTGGTCGCCCTTGCCCTTCTCGCGGGCCTCGTCCACGAAGTGGGCCACCACCGTCTCCAGCAGGGAGATGGAGGAGGAGACCGCCGCCAGCACCACCAGCAGGTAGAAGATGATGCCGAAGATGGGGCCGATGGCGCCTTCCATGGAGTCGAACACGTTCTGCATGGTGATGAACAGCAGTTTGGGGCCGCCGATGGGGCCTTCGGGATCCAGAGCGAAACGGGCGGGCATGACGCACAGGCCGGCCATCAGAGCCACCAGGGTATCCATGACGATGATGAGGATGGCGTTCTTCTGCAGGTTCTCCTTCTTGTCCAGATAGGAGCCGTAGGTGATCATGGCGCCCATACCGATGGACAGGGAGAAGAACATCTGACCGCCTGCGGTAGAGATGACTTCAAAGATGCTGGGAGCCTCCTTAATAACGCCGTTGGCCACGGCCCAGCCGGGGATAAACATATACTTCAGGCCGTTCACAGCGCCGGGCAGGGTGCAGGCGCGGATGATGCAGATCAGCAGCATCACGAACAGCGCGGGCATGCCGATACCGCAGAACTTCTCGATGCCGCCGCCGACGCCGCCCATGACGATGAGCATAGTCAGGATAACGAAGATCAGGCCGTAGATGATGCCCTCGCCCTGATTCAGCAGGAAGCCGCCGAACACATCGCCGCCGGACATGCCGTTGGAGCCGAAGCCGGCATTGAACAGGTTGCCCACATTCAGCACGACGTACTTGATGCAGTAGCCGCCCAGCGCGCAGTAGAAGCTCATGATCAGGAAAGCGGAGGCAACGCCCAGCCAGCCGACCCACTTGAACTTCTTGCTCAGTGCGTGGTACGCGGCGATGGCGCCCTTGCCGGTCTTACGGCCGATGGCCAGCTCGCCCAGCATGACGATGAAGCCGCACAGGATAGCCAGAATGAGGTAGATGATGAGGAACGTGAAACCGCCGGAGGCGCCCATCTTGTTGGGGAAGCCCCAGATGTTGCCCAGGCCGACTGCGGAGCCGACCGCGGCCATCAGGAAACCAAAATTGGTTCCAAAGCCTTTTCTTTCTTCCATGTTTTCTCTCCTTACAATTTTTTCTTTCCCTTAGCCTGTCCGTACCGGCAGCACACCGCCGGTGCAGACGACCCGCACGAAAGTGTTTCCTGCGGGTCATGTAAAAAGTATACCGTATCCCGTTGATTCCCGCAATTAGCAATATTTATAAAATTTTAGCGCCACTTTCTCCACTTTTAACATTTTCTTAGCAATAAACGCACGGGGCGTTCCGTATGAAATGCGTTATTCCCGTTACACATATTTAATTAAAACACATATATTTCCGCAAATTGCGCTCATCATGCGACTGTTTTCCCATAAAGAAACACGCGGACGTTCTGTTAGGAACATCCGCACGTTTGTTAAGCTGTCGTTAATCCGATGTTAAGTTCCCGTTAACGCCGCGCCTCACCACTTGTTCTCCACCTTCTCGGCAAAGCCCAGGAAATCGCTGACGTGGATCTCCGTGCCGTCGTCCAGCACCGCCCGGCCGGTGAACCGCCCGAACACCTGATGCTGGTCGGACTTCAGCAGTTTGAAGTCCGTGCAGGCCGCCCTGTCCAGAATGGGCGCAAAGTCCATCTCGAACCGCCCATCGTCAGAGCTAAACTTCCACGGGCTGAGATAGTCCTCCCGCCCGTCCTTCACGGGGATGTGGAACCGCACCTGGCTGAGCTTGTGGGCCTTACCGCCGTAAAACAGCATGTTCTCGCTGGCGGCGTAGGTGTTACCAAAGCCGTAGCCGATGTTCCAGCCGAAGGGCACACCGTCGATCTGCCCGGAGGCGCTGCCCCAGTACCATGTATTATGGTATGTCCACACGCCCCGGCCCCAGTCCAGCACCGCGAAGGAGTCCCCCGGCGCGAACCGGTACACCCGGCCCGCCAGGTTGACCTCACCGGACACCCGCATGCAGTTGATCTTCTGGTTGTAGTAGAAATGCCCCTGCTTGTCGAAGGGCGTGGCAATGACCATGGACTCCTCCGGCTCCTCCGTCAGGGTCAGACGTCCCTCAATGGCCTGCCCGGCCAGAAAATCCCCCATGCGGAACGTCAGTACCCGGGAGTCCCCCACATGGCGGAACGCAATGCCGTAGCCGTTGCCGGCGATGACGCTGTCCCCGGCGGCGGAAGTCTCCGGCAGGCCGGTGCGGCCCATGGGAAACATACGCATGGGGCTTTTCGTCCTCTCCCACTTCTCATCGAAGTGCAGGAACGAGATGGAATCCAGCCCCATGTAGCCGTTGTCGGCGATGGTCAGCGCCACGGCGAAATGGTCGTTGGCCGCCAGATAGTAGTCCCATTCCTTGATGCGGGCCTTTCCGGCCCGGATGTCAGCGCGGCGGTAGATGGGCAGGAGCTTCTTGGCATAGCCCGGCTCCCGCAGGCCGCCCTTGTCGTTGAGCAGCGGTGCGCTGTGGGTGATCTCATGCTGCATGCTGGTATCCTCCCGTATCTCTTTTTCGGAAAGCGCGGAAAGACACGCCGGCAGGCGTATCTGCCCTCATGGGTGACGGCGCTCCCATTGTACCATACGCAGCAGGAAAAAGATAGTTGACAAACAAATAATTTCGGCTATAATTTGAAAACGGTTTTCATTTTCAAATTCAGGAGGCATCCTATGGCATATATGACGAAACAGCAGCAGGCGGTGCTGGCCTGCATCCGCAGCTGTGCCGATGGCGTCGGCGCGGCGGAGCTGACGGAGCTGCTGCACCGGCAGGGAGAGACGGTGGGCCTCACCACCGTCTACCGCCAGCTGGAGCGGTTGGAGAAGGCAGGCAAGGTCCACAAGCTGGTGACGGACACCGGCGCGAAGTATCAGTTCTGCACCTGCGCCGACTCCGGGCGGGACTGCTTCCTGCTGAAGTGTGAAAAATGCGGCACGGTGCAGCATGTGGACTGCTCCCATCTGGCCCCGCTGTACCGCCACCTGGAGAAGGAACACGGCTTCGCCATCGACCCCCACCGGACGCTGTTCTACGGCGTATGCCGCCGGTGCCGGGAGGCGGCGGAATGAGGCGGCTGCTGACGGGCCTGCTGGCACTGGCGCTGGCGGCGTCCCTGACCGCCTGCGGCCATGAACCGCCGCAGGATGACGGCAGGCTCCGGGTGGTCTGCACCCTGTTTCCCTACTACGACTTCGCCCGACAGATCGGCGGCGATGCGGTGGACGTGGCGCTGCTGGTGCCCGCTGGGCGGGAGACCCACAGCTTCGAGCCTACGCCCCGGGACGTGATCCGCATCAGCGAGGCGGACGTGTTCATCTATAACGGCGGCGAGAGCGAGCAGTGGGTGTCCAATATTCTGGACGCCGCCGGGGAAGATATTCCCTGCGTCCTGTCCATGATGGACACGGCAGAGCTGTACGAGGAGGAGTACGCCGAGGGCATGCAGGGCGCCTCCGGCCATGACCACGCTGACCATGACCACGACCATGGGGCGGAGGATGAGGACGCCGCCTATGACGAGCATATCTGGACGTCGCCTGTGACGGCCATGTCCCTGTGCCGGGCCATCGCAGACGCCCTGTGCCGGGCCGATCCCGCCCATGCCGAGGACTTCCGCGCCCGGCTGGAGGACTACCTGACGGAGCTGACAGCGCTGGATGAGACGTTCCGCAGCATCGCCGGCGGCGCCTCCCGGAAGCTGCTGGTGTTCGGCGACCGGTTCCCGCTGCTGTACTTCTGCCGGGAGTACGGGCTGGACTACCGCGCCGCGTTCCACGGCTGCGCCGGGGACACGGAGCCGTCGCTGGCCACGCTGAAATACCTTATCGATCTGGTACGGGAGCAGCACATCCCGGTGGTGTATACCATCGAGCTGAGCAGCCGGAAGGTAGCGGAGGCTATCGCGGAGACCACCGGCGCGCAGGTGCGGACGTTCCACTCCTGCCAGACGGTGAGCCGCGCCGAATTTGACAGCGGCGTCACCTACCTCCAGCTGATGGAGGCCAACGCGGACGCTTTGAGAGAGGGGTTGTCCTGATGGAACAGACAACGGAAAAGAAAATATTGCTGGACTGCCGCGATGTGTCCCTGGGCTACGAGGGCAGGGTCATCTGGGAGGGCCTGACCTTTCAGGTGCGCAGCGGCGACTACCTGTGCATCGTGGGCGAAAACGGCTCCGGCAAGTCCACGCTGCTGAAAAGCCTGCTGGGCCTGCTGCACCCCATGAAGGGTGACATCGTGCTGGACGCCTCTCTCCGGGCCGGGGCCATCGGCTACCTGCCCCAGCAGACCCGTGCGCAGCGGGACTTCCCCGCCACGGTGACGGAGGTGGTATGCAGCGGCTTCCTCAGCGGCAAGCGCGGCCATTTCTTCTACACGCCGCAGGAGAAGTCCACGGCGCTGATGCACATGGGCAAGCTGGGCATTCTGGAGCTGAAGGACCGCTGCTACCGAGAGCTGTCCGGCGGCCAGCAGCAGCGTGTACTGCTGGCACGGGCGCTGTGCGCCGCCGGGGAGCTGCTGGTGCTGGACGAGCCGGTGACGGGGCTGGACCCCGCCGCCGCCCAAGACCTGTACCGCACGCTGGACTACCTCAACAAAAAGGAGGGCATCGCCATCATCATGGTGACCCATGACCTGCACAGCGCCCTGCCCTACGCCACCGCCATTCTCCACGCGGGACACGGCAGCTGGTTTTTCGGTGATACGGCATCGTATCTGGCCTCGCCCTGCGGCAAGCGGTTCGGAGGTGACGCGATATGAGTCTGCTTCTTGATATGTTCACCTATCCCTTTATCCTGCGGGCCTTCGTGGTGGGCATCCTCATCGCCCTGTGCGCGGCGCTGCTGGGCGTGCCGCTGGTGCTGAAGCGCTATTCCATGATCGGTGACGGCCTGAGCCATGTGTCCTTCGGCGCTCTGAGCATCGCGCTGGCCTGCGGCTGGGCGCCGCTGCCGGTGTCCATCCCCGTGGTGGTGCTGGCGGCGCTGGGCCTGCTGCGGATGACCGAAAAAAGCCGCATGGGCGCGGACGCGGCCATCGCCGTGGTCAGCGCCTCCTCTCTGGCCGCCGGTGTGGTGGTCACCAGCCTCACTACCGGCATGACCACCGACGTGGACAGCTTCATGTTCGGCTCCATTCTGGCGCTGGACCGGGCGGACGTGGCCCTGTCCGTGGGCGTCTCCGCCGCAGTGCTGGTTCTGTATGTACTGTTTTACCACCGGCTGTTTGCCATCACCTTCGACGAGAGCTTCTCCCGCGCCACCGGCGTTCGGGTAGGGCTGTACAACACCGTTCTGTCGGTGCTGACGGCCCTGACCATCGTGCTGGGCATGCGGCTCATGGGCGCCATGCTCATCTCCAGCCTCGTCATTTTCCCCGCCCTGACGGCCATGCGTCTGCTGCGCAGCTTCCGGGGCGTGGTGCTGTGCGCCGGCGCTGCCAGCGTGGTATGCTTCTGCGCCGGCCTCACCGGCTCCTACCTGTGGAGCACCCCGGTGGGCGCCACCGTGGTGCTGGCCGATCTGGCGGCGTTCCTGCTGGCCTGCCTGCTGGCGAAGCTGAAAAAACGGGCCTGAGCCAGCGCTTTCCGGCGGAACGGGGCACTTCTGCCCCGCTCTGCCGGGATTTTTTCGCCAAAACCGCTGTTTCGACCGGCTTTTTGCGGAAAAATACTTGCGTTGTTTCCGTTTTTATGGTATGCTACGCATGTAGTAAGGTATTGACTGGGAGTGGGCAATAATGTCCGCTCTTTTTGTTGGGCATTTTGTATTTGTTAAAATCAGGAGGAATCGCCCATGAAAAAGATCACAGACGTCGTCTGGGAGCTGGCGGAGCCGGTGGTGCAGGAGCACGGCTGCCAGCTGTGGGACGTGGAATATGTGCGGGAGGCCGGCCAGTGGTACCTGCGGCTGTATCTGGACAAGGACGGCGGCGTAGACATTCTGGACTGCGAGGCCATCAGCCGCAAGATCAGCGACCTGCTGGACGAGGCCGACCCCATCGAGAGCAGCTATGTATTCGAGGTAGGCTCCGCCGGACTGGAGCGGCAGCTCAAGCGCCCCGGCGATTTTGCCCGCTTCATGGGCAGCCCCGTGCTGGTCAAGACCTACCAGAACCGGGACGGCCGCAAGGAGTTCGCCGGCAGGCTGACGGGCTACGAGGACGGTGCGGTACTGCTGGATATGGGCGGCGCGGAGCCGGTGCGGTTTGAGAAGAACGAGGTGGCGCTGGTGCGCCTGCGTGTGGAATTCTGACACAACGATCTGACGATAAATATAAGGAGAAATAACATGAAATGTGATGAGATCTTCGCCGCGCTGGCCATGCTGGAAAAGGAACGCGGCATTCCCCAGAGCTTTATGATGGGCAAGATCATCCAGGCGCTGACCACTGCCTACAAGCGCGATCACGAAGGTGTGGAAAACGTCATCGTGGACGTGGACGAGGAGAAGAAGGACCTGAAGATGTTCGTCCAGAAGGAGATCGTGGAGGAGGTGGAGAACCCCGGCTCCCAGATCTCGCTGGAGGAGGCGAAGCACCTGTCCGCCAAGAACGAGCTGGGCGGCATCGTCAACATCCCCGTGGAGAGCGTGGAGTTCGGCCGCATCGCCGCCGGCAACGGCAAGCAGGTGATCATCCAGGGCCTGCGCGAGGCCGAGCACGGCATGATCTATGACGAGTTCAACAGCAAGCAGCACGAGATCCTCACCGGTACCGTCAGCCGCATCGACCCCCGGACGGGCAATGTGAGCCTGCGCATCGGCACCGGCGCCGAGTCCACCGAGGCGGTGCTGACCATGAACGAGCAGGTGCCCGGCGAGGAGCTGCGAGAGGGCCAGATGGTCAAGGTGTATCTGGTGGAGGTCCGCCGTTCCACCCGCGGCCCGCAGGTGCTGATCTCCCGCACCCACCCCGGCCTTGTGAAGCGCCTGTTCGAGCTGGAGGTGCCGGAGATCTACGACGGCACGGTGGAGATCCGCTCCATCGCCCGTGAGGCCGGCAACCGCACGAAGATGGCGGTCTGGTCCGCCGACGAGAACGTGGACCCCATCGGCGCCTGTGTCGGCCCCCGGGGCCAGCGCGTCAACGCCATCGTGGACGAGCTGCGGGGCGAGAAGATCGACATCATCAAGTATTCCGAGGACCCGGCGGAGTTCATTGCCGCCGCGCTGGCCCCCGCCGACGTGGTCAGCGTGCAGCTGGCCGCCGAGGGCAAGAGCTGCCGGGTCGTAGTCCCCGACGATCAGCTGAGTCTGGCCATCGGCAAGGAGGGGCAGAACGCCCGTCTGGCCGCCCGCCTCACCGGCTATAAGATCGACATCAAGCCCGCCAGCTACACCGGCGAATAAGTCAGAAAGGAGCGGCAGAGATGCAGAAGCCCCGGAAAATACCGCAGCGGCAGTGTGTCGGCTGCCGTGAGATGAAGGATAAGAAGTCGCTGCTGCGCATCGTCCGCACCCCGGAGGGCGAGGTCTTATTGGACGCCACCGGCAAGAAGTCCGGACGCGGCGCGTATGTGTGCCCCGACCCGGCCTGTCTGAAAAAGGCCCGGAAAAGCAAGGCGCTGGAGCGCGCCTTTGAAACGGTCATCCCCCCGGAGGTCTACGACGCGCTGGAAGCGCAGATGGAGGGTGGCCTATGACGGAACACATTCTCTCCATGCTGGGCCTCGCCTTGAAAGCGGGCCGCGTGGAGGTGGGCGAGGAACCGGTAGGCGCCGCCGCCCGGGCCAAAAAGGCCCGCGTCATCTTTGTGGCGCAGGATGCCGCACCGTCGTCGGTGCGGCGCGCCCAGTCCTTTGCCCGCACCGGCAGCACGCTGTGCGTGACGCTGCCTGCGGATAAGGACGCACTGGGCCGCAGCCTGGGCCGCAGCAGCGTGGCCATGTGCGCCGTCACGGATATCGGCTTTGCCGAATCGCTGGTGAAGAAGCTGGCGGCGCTGGACAGCGAGACCTATCAGGACGCTGCTGATACGCTGGCTATCAAGGCCAAGCGCGCCCGGGAGCGGAAGGAGGAGCAGCTCCGCCACGAGAAGAACCTGCGGCAGGGCAAAAAGCGCGTCCATGGCGAGGCCGCGCCGCAGCCGGAGGCAACGACGCCGACGCCGCCCACCAGACCGGTGGAGAAGCGTCCCTCGCGTCCCAACAGCGTCAAGCGGCGGCAGGAGCGTCCCAAGAGACGGACGGAGCCGCCCGACCGGCGGTTCGCCGGTTCCCTGCCGGTGAAAAAGGGTAAGGGCAGCCGGAAGCCCTCCGGCAAAGGCAAACAGCAATAACGGAAAACTTTCGCGGCCCGCCGCAGGGCAGGCCGATCACTAAGATGGAGGTGGCTTTATTTGGGTAGTATCGTCAACAAATACAGAGTGCATGAGGTGGCCAAGGATTTCGGAGTCTCCACCAAGGAGATCACGGAGATCCTGACCAAGTACGCCGAAACGCCCAAGAATCATATGCAGGTACTGGAGGACCGGGAGCTCAGCCTCATCTTTGAGTATCTGACCCAGCACAACCCGGTCTCCAATATCGCGGTCATCTTCGCCGAGGGCGCCAAGCCCGCGGAGAAGAAGGCGGCGCCCGCTCCGGCCCCGCAGGCCAATAAGCCTGCCGCGCCCCAGCAGGGCGGCAATAAGCCCGCCCAGAGCGCCGCGCCCGCTGGCAAGGCCCCCGAAAAGGCCGCCGAGCCGGTGGTGAAGCAGCCCATGTCCCGCGTACCCCAGAAGCAGGTGGTGGATACCCGCAAGGCCACCAACGTGAATCTGGACAAGTACGACGAGAAGCTGCAGGATATGGCGGACGCCCGCGGCCATGGCGGCCGCCGGGAGCAGCAGGCCCCTCAGGGCAAGGAGAAGTTCCGCAATAACAAGCGCCGCGACAACAACTTTGCCAGCAGCAAGCGCAAGCAGGAGGAGGCCGACCGTCTCCGCAAGCTGCGTCTGGAGGTCATCAAAAAGACCCCCGTCACCGTGCAGATCCCCGATGAGATCTCCGTGGGCGAGCTGGCCAGCCGCATGAAAAAGACCGGCGCAGAGGTGGTCAAGTGCCTGATGAAGAACGGCGTCATGGCCTCCCTGAGCCAGATGATCGACTTCGACACCGCCGCCATCATCGCCGAGGAGCTGGGCTGCAAGGTGGAGAAGGAAGTGGTGGTCACCATTGAGGACCGCCTCATCGACGACCACCAGGACAAGGACGAGGAGCTGGTGCCCCGCGCTCCCGTGGTGGTGGTCATGGGCCACGTCGACCACGGCAAGACCAGCCTGCTGGACTATATCCGCAACGCCCATGTGGCCTCCGGCGAGGCCGGCGGCATCACCCAGCACATCGGCGCCTATCAGGTGCAGATCAACGGCAAGCCCATCACCTTCCTGG
>CAKTPQ010000023.1 GCA_934591745.1 uncultured Oscillospiraceae bacterium | reverse complement strand
GCGGCGACTGGATTTGAACCGGTGACACTGCGGGTATGAACCGCATGCTCTAGCCAACTGAGCTACGCCGCCATGTCGTCCTCGACAGGCACGAGTTACTATACCACATGCCGGCACCGCTTGTCAACAGTTTTTTGCAAAACCGGGAGAAAAAAGGAGGGGGATGCGGCCTGCGCCACATCCCCTTATCCGTTTCAGGCGCTTAATACATGCCCATACCGCCCATGTCGGGAGCGGCGGGAGCCGGAGCGGGAGGCTGGGGCTTGTCGGCCACCAGAGATTCGGTGGTCAGCACCATGCCGGACACGCTGGCGGCATTCTCCAGAGCGCTGCGGGTCACCTTGGCGGGATCCACGATACCGCTGGCGATCATGTCGCAGTACTCCTCCTTGTAGGCGTCGAAGCCGTAGCCATTCTTGCCGGAGGTGCGCACCTTCTCCAGCACCACGCTGCCGTCGATGCCGGCGTTGGCCGCGATCTGGCGGATGGGGGCCTCCAGGGCCTTGGCCACCAGCTGCACGCCCACGCGCTCGTCGCCCTCAGTGCTGCCCAGCAGACCGGTGACGGCGGGGATGACGTTGACATAGATGGTGCCGCCGCCGGCCACGATGCCCTCCTCAACGGCGGCCTTGGTGGCGTTCAGCGCGTCCTCGATGCGCAGCTTCTTTTCTTTCATCTCCGTCTCGGTGGCGGCGCCCACCTTGATGACAGCCACACCGCCGGCCATCTTAGCCAGACGCTCCTGCAGCTTCTCCTTGTCATACTCGCTGGTGGTCACGCCGATCTGGGCGCGGATCTGGGCCACACGGTCCTTGATGGCCTGGGGGTCGCCCATGCCGTCCACGATGATGGTGTTCTCCTTGGTGACCTTGATCTGACGGGCGCGGCCCAGCATGTCGATGGTGGCATCCTTCAGGGTCAGGCCCAGCTCCTCGCTGATGACCTGGCCGCCGGTCAGCACGGCGATATCCTGCAGCATCTCCTTGCGGCGGTCGCCGAAGCCGGGGGCCTTGACGCATACCACGTTCAACACGCCCTTCAGACGGTTGACCAGCAGGGTGCTGAGGGCCTCGCCCTCCACGTCCTCGGCGATGATGAACAGCTTCTTGCCGCTCTGCAGCATCTGCTCCAGCAGGGGCAGGATGTCGCTGATGACGGAGATCTTCTTATCGGTGATGAGGATATAGGGATCGTCCACCACGGCCTCCATCTTCTCCATATCGGTGGCCATGTAGGGGGTGATATAGCCGCGGTCGAACATCATGCCCTCCACCACCTCGCTGTACGTCTCGGCGGTCTTGGACTCCTCGATGGTGATGACGCCGTCGGCGGAGACCTTCTCCATGGCCTCGGCGATGAGCTTGCCGATGGTCTCGTCACCGGAGGAAACGGTGCCCACGCGGGCGATGTCGGCGGTGCCATTGACCTTCTGGCTCTGCTCCTTGATGGCGGCCACGGCGGCGTCCACAGCCTTGGCCATGCCCTTCTTCATGACGATGGGGTTGGCACCGGCGGCCAGATTTTTCAGGCCCTCATGGATCATGGCCTGCGCCAGCAGGGTAGCGGTGGTGGTGCCGTCGCCGGCCACGTCGTTGGTCTTGGTGGACACCTCGCGCACCAGCTGTGCGCCCATGTTCTCGAACGGATCGTCCAGCTCGATCTCCTTGGCGATGGACACACCGTCGTTGGTGATCAGGGGCGTACCGAACTTCTTATCCAGCACCACGTTGCGGCCCTTGGGACCCAGCGTGACCTTAACGGTATCGGCCAGCTGATTGACACCGGCCTCCAGAGCCTTGCGGGCCTCGTCGCCGCGCTTGATGATCTTAGACATTATAACTTACCTCCTACTCTTACTCCACGATGGCCAGGATGTCGCTCTGCTTGACGATGATGTACTCCACGTCCTCCAGCGTCACCTTGGTGCCGGCATCCTTGTCGGTGATGACCTTGTCGCCGGCCTTCACAGACATCACAACGGTCTTACCATCCACGGTGCCGCCGGGGCCCACAGAGATCACCTCTGCCACAGAGGGCTTCTCCTTGGCGGAGCCGGTGAGGATGATGCCGCCCTTGGTGGTCTCCTCCGGCTCGGTCATCTTCAGCACCACGCGGTCAGCAAGCGGTGTCAGTTTCATAGCTGCTTCCTCCTTATATACTCAATGTTGAAAAAACAAAGTCAGCGTTAGCACTCAAACTACTGGAGTGCTAACGCTGCTTATCATACCACACTATACGGGATTTGCAAGGGGGAAACGGGAAAAATTTGAAAAATTCACAAAATGTTCAACTGCGCAGCGGCTCCCTGGCGGTGCGGTTGCAGCTGCACCCGGCGGGGCCGAAGAAATTCAGCTTCTTATCGGCCATTTTGATGGTCACGTCCTGGTTGACCACGCACTCGCCGTCCAGACAGGTGACGATGTCCTCCCTGTCCGAATGGATGCGGACGACCTTGGGGGTGGAGCAGTGGGCATAGTCGGGGAATTTGTGGTATTCGCCCTTGGAGTACGGCCCCACGAACTTCAGGAACGTCCGGCGGTTCACGGCCTTCACCACCAGTGTGTTCAGCACGCCGTCGTCCATCCGGGCCTCAGCCACGGGCATGAAGCCGCCGCCATAGTACCGGCCGTTGCACACTGATACCAGGGACCAGTCGCCCTCCATGACCGTGTCGTCCAGCGACACGATCCAGTGGGAACCGATGCCCTTGAACAGGAAGTTCACCGCCAGCGAGTAGATGTAGCTGCCCTTGCCGTCCAGCAGAGGGCTTTCACTGTACTTATGTACGTCGCGGGCCACACGGGCGTCAATGCCGGAGCAGGCAATGGTCAGGGCGACGCGGCCATTGACATCAATGGCGTCCATGGGGAACTGAGGTCCGTCCCACAGGTTCTCCGCATCCCGGAACTTCTCCAGATCGTCGCCGAAGTTCTTGAGGAAGTCGTTGCCGGTGCCCACGGGGATGGCGGTCATGGCCGCGTTGTCGTAGCCGATGATGCCGTTAGCCACTTCGTTGACGGTGCCGTCACCGCCGCAGGCGTAGAACCGCAATTCCTCGCCGCTCTCGCACAGCCGCTGGGCGATCTCCGTGGCGTGGCCCTGGTTCTTCGTCAGGATGCACTGCACATCCAGCCCGTGCTTTGTCCGCAGCGCATCAGCCATGTCATATATTTTCTGACGGCTGTCCGCCTTGCCTGCCGTGGGATTGATGATGAAAACGTGCTTCATCTCGAAAACCCCCTCCAAATAAAGGTTTAAGAATTTCTTAGTATTGTACCATGCCGCAGGAAAAGAAAGTGAACAAATTGAAAATAAACGGCCCTGTCGGCAAATTTATCTGCGCCGCTTACACGTTGCCGTACATGAATACATCGCACTTGATCATGCCGTTGTACAGCTTGCGCTTTTTGTCCGCCGGCCGTCCGAAGGCCCGCTCGAACTCCGTGTGGCTGCTGAGCACCAGCGTCCGCCAGCCCTCCGGCAGCGTCCGCCACACTTTCCCCAGCATGCGGTACAGCTCCTCCGCCTCCTGCCGTTCCAGCAGCCGCTCGCCGTAGGGCGGGTTGGTCACCAACTGCCCGTATTGGCTGTCCCGACGGAATTTTGCCGCGTCCGCCACCTCGAAGCGCACGCAGTCGTCCACCCCGGCTTTCCGGGCGTTGTCCCGTGCGATGTCCACGGCCCGGGGGTCGATGTCGCCGCCCCAGATGTCGTACTGCCCGTGGAACTCCTTGTCCTGGGCCTCGTCCGCCGCGTCCATCCACACCCCGGCGGGCAGGAATTCCCACCGCTGGGCGTCAAACCGCCGGTCCAGACCCGGCGCCCGGTTCCTGGCGATGAGCGCCGCCTCGATGGGGATGGTGCCGCTGCCGCAGAACGGGTCGCAGAACGGGTCCCGCCCCCGGTAGCGGCTGAGGGTCACCAGTGCCGCCGCCAGCGTCTCCCGCAGCGGCGCCTCCACGCCTACGGCCCGGTAGCCCCGCTTGTACAGTCCCTCGCCGGAGGTATCCAGACAGATGGCGGCCTCGTCCTTGAAGATGGAGAACCGCACCTGGTACTTCGCCCCCGTCTCCGGGAACTGCTCCAGCCCGTAGGCGGCCTTCATCCGCTCTACCATGGCCTTTTTGATGATGCTCTGGCAGGCGGATACCGCGTGGAGCTGGGAGGAGATGGCGTAGCCCTTCACCGGGAACGCCGCGTCCCGGGGGAGATAGTCCTCCCACGGGATGGCCCGCACGCCCTGAAACAGCTCCTCAAAGCTGCGGGCAGGGAACTGCCCCAGCACCAGCATCACCCGTGCGCCGCAACGCAGGTTGATGTTGAGTCTGGCGCAGTCCGCCGGCGTGCCGCGGCACAGGATGCGCCCGTTTTCCGCCTGCACGTCCTGCAGGCCCAGCCGCTTCACCTCGTCGGCTACCAGCTTTTCCAACCCCAGCAGGCAGGGGATCATATATGTCACCATAGGCGGCGCACCTCGCTCGTTCAGTTTCGTACCCACCAGTATACCTGACTTTTGCCCGCCGCGCAACCCGCAAAAATCCTATGGCATTTCCGGCGGAAATCGGCTATAATAGGAAATGTAAACTTCAGGTTGCGCGGCTCCCGGTAAAAAATCGGCCGCCGCAACTTTAAGGTGATAGACAAAACCGGCGGAGGTGCTACACTGTCGGCAAGAGGAACGGAGGAACGAGCCTATGTCATTCGGAGAACAGCTGTCAGCTGTGCGCCGCCGCAGCGGCCTGACCCAGGAGCAGTTTGCCGAGCAACTGCAGGTCTCCCGCCAGGCGGTGAGCAAATGGGAGTCCGGCCGGGGCTACCCGGAGATCGAGAAGATACTCTATATCTGTAACCGCTATCAGGTCTCCATCGCCGACATGTTCGCCCAAGAGGCGCCGGCCCCGGCGCCGTCCGCCGCACCGGACGCATCAGGGCTGCCTGCCGCGGCGGAGCAGCCCCTGCCCAGGGAGAGCCTGCACAATGCGTTTTCCGCGTTCCTCACCAACCTGTCCCCGAAAAACAAGTGGATGGCCGGGGGTGTGCTGCTGGGCGTAGGCGCCCTCAGCGGCCTCATCGGCCTGTGCCTGAAAGGAGGAAGCACGGATATGTCTACCATTATCTGGATCGCTGCCATCGTCATCTTCGGCGTGGCTGAAGCGGTCACGGCGGGCCTGACGTCTATCTGGTTCGTGCTGGGCAGCGTGGCGGCCCTCATCGTGGCCATCTGCAGCGGCCCCATCTGGCTGCAGATCGCCCTGTTCTTTGTGGTGTCCATCGCCACGCTGGCGGCCACCCGCCCGCTGGTGACGAAGCTGATGAAAAAGGACATCAAACCCACCAATGCCGACCGTGTTCTGGGCGGCTCGGCCCGGGTCACGGAGCGCATCGACAACGATGTGCCCACCGGTGCCGTCTACATAGATGGTAAGACCTGGTCTGCCCGCAGCAGCACAGGAGAGATCATCGAGCCTGACGCCATGGTGCGTGTCGTGCGTATGGAGGGCGTCAAGCTGTACGTGGAAAAGGAGACGTAAATGCCGTACTTCATCAAGGGCCTGCTGGTGGTCCTCGCCTTTGTCGTCACACGCATCGTCCATCTGACCCGCAAGCACAAAAAGGAAAAGCAGCGCAACAGCACGGAGAAAGAATAAGGAGGAAAAGCACATGCCGTACAACATGCCCGGAACCATCGCCATCATCATTCTGGTCGTTCTCGTCCTGGTGGTGGTCGTCAGCTGCATCAACATCGTCCAGCAGTCCAAGGCCTATGTGGTGGAGCGCCTCGGCGCGTTCCACAGCGTCTGGGGCGTTGGCCTGCACTTCAAGCTGCCGTTCATCGAGCGGGTGGTGAAGAAGGTCAGCCTCAAGGAGCAGGTGGCTGACTTCGACCCCCAGCCCGTCATCACCAAGGATAACGTCACCATGCAGATCGACACCGTCATCTACTTCCAGATCACCGACCCCAAGCTGTATACCTACGGCGTGGAGTATCCCATGTCCGCCATCGAGAACCTGACGGCCACCACCCTGCGCAACATCATCGGCGAGCTGGAGCTGGATCAGTCCCTTACCAGCCGCGATACCATCAACGCCAAGATGCGCTCCATTCTGGATGAGGCCACCGACCCCTGGGGCATCAAGGTCAACCGCGTGGAGCTGAAGAACATCCTGCCGCCCCGTGAGATCCAGAACGCCATGGAAAAGCAGATGAAGGCCGAGCGCGAGCGCCGCGAGTCCATCCTGCAGGCCGAGGGCGAGAAGGCCAGTAAGGTGCTGATTGCCGAGGGCGAGAAGCAGTCCACCCTGCTGCGGGCGGACGCTGCCAAGCAGGCCCGCATCATGGCCGCCGAGGCCGAGGCCCAGTCTATCCTGAAGGTCCAGCAGGCCATGGCCGACTCCATGCGCCTGCTGAACGAGAACGCGCCCAACGATCAGGTCATCAAGCTCAAGGCGCTGGAGGCGCTGCAGAAGGTGGCGGACGGCAAGGCCACGAAGCTCATCATCCCCAGCGAGATCCAGAGCCTGGCGGGTCTGGCGGCCAGCGCCAAGATGCTGGTGGAGAACGACGCACCTGCCGCGGAGTAAGTCTATGGCAAAGACGGAGCGCTTTGAAAAGGTGTATGGACAGGGCGTTTTCACCGGAAATGAGATTTGGGTGGACACCGAGACCGGCGTGCAGTATCTCTATCACTCTGCGGGTTATTCCGGCGGGCTGACGCTGCTGGTGGACGCGGAGGGCAAGCCCCTGCTGTACCACAAGACCCCTGACGCGCCTGAATACTGATGCCGAAAGGGCAGGGCTTTGCCCTGCCCTTTCCCGCACCCGTCCCGCCTGGCGGGTGGCGTCCACGGCTGTCCTGCCCGTTCGCATTCTTTTGCCTCCGGCGGCCCCATTTCTTTCAGCAGCGAAAGAAATAGGGGAAAGAACGCCGCCAAAAACCCATGGTTTTTGGATTTCCTTCCACCGGTTGCCGGTGCGTTCTGATTCGTCCGAAATGTTGAACTGACGTATTTCTCTGAGCGCTGCCGCTTTTACTCTGAAATGCGCCGCTGCGCAGTTCTATCAAATCTTCGCGGCCCGGAGGGCCGCACCAATTTGCCGCCGAGAGCAAAAGTGACCCGCGCCCGGGGGCGCGGAATACCCTCGTCCCGCTGCTGAAAAAAAGGGGCCGCCAGAGGAAAAAAGAAATAGTTTTGCCGCTGTTGGCAAAAGTGGGTCGCGCCAGAGCGCGAAATGTTCTCACCCCGCGCCCGGGACGCGGAACACCCCGAAAACAACAATTGAGAAAAGGAGGCGCCCATGCTGCAATATCTGTTCTTTATGACCCGTATCTGTCTGGCCGACTTCTCCTATATGTGGGCGGTGCCGGTAGGGCCGTTTCTTGCGCTGCTGGCGCTGCGGCTGCTGCTGGGCGGCGGACAGCCCTGCCGGGGGCTGCTGTTCGTCCTACCCGCCGCGTTTCTGGCAGTCAGCATCATCAATTTGCTGGCCTTTTCCACCGAAAACCTGACGCTGCTCTCATTTGTTACCGGTCTTCCATGGCTGGAGCCGGGGCTGCTGTTCGGCTGGCTGGGCCTGCTGACCGGCACGGCCATCGCCGCCCTGCTGCCCCGGAAACCCCAACAGGAAAAGGAGTCGTGACCCTGTATGTACTATCTCTTTGCCAACGGTCTGCGGCCGCTGCCCGCGCCGCCTTCGGACTGGCAGGGCGTGCTGGCGGTGCTGACGCCCCAGGAGCTGCATGACGCGGCGCTGCCCGCAGGACTGCCTGTGCCCGCCGCGCCCGCCGACCCCCACGAGTCCCAGTTCTGCTGGCTGCGCATCGACCACGCCGGTATCACCGGGCACCTGCGGACGCCGCCACGGGCCAACCAGTCCGCCCGCCGCCTCAGCTTTTCCTGGGCGAGGGGAGGTCTGCTGGTGGCCGACCACGACCACGCGGCGGCGGACTGCATCGCCCGCCTGACGGAGCAGAGTGCCCCGCCGCCCGACGGTCCGGACAGCTTCCTGACGGCGCTGCTGCTGTACCTGATCCGGGACGATCTGCCCTACATCCAGCAGTTGGAGAGCCGGTTGACCGTTCTGGAGCAGGCGGTGCTGGACAACGACACCGGGCGGTTCCTCCACCGGATGAGCGTGCTGCGCAAGGAGCTGAACCGCACCAACCGCTACTACGCCCAACTCAGTGACTTTGCGTCCTCCCTCATGGAGGATGCGGAGGAGCTGCTGTCGGGCCACAGCAAAAAGCGGCTGGGCCACTTTCTGCGGAAGGTGGAGAACCTGCGGGGCGAGACACGGATGCTCCACGAGTATGCCACACAGATCAGCAGCGAGTATCAGGCCCAGGTGGACATTGCGCAGAACCGGGTGATGAAGGTGCTGACCATCGTCACCGCCATCTTTCTGCCCCTGTCCCTCATCGCCGGGTGGTACGGCATGAACTTCGACAGCATGCCGCTGCTCCACTGGCGCTGGGGATATGTGACGGTAGCGGCGGTATCGGCTCTGGTGGTGGCGCTGCTCATCTGGTATTTCAAGCGGAAAAAGTGGTTCTGAGGAAATACATCATGCATGCATGATGAAGGAAAACCGGAAATTAAAACCGGAAATTCCGGCAATTATAATTTCAGGATGTGAGAGGGGCGGCACAGGCCCCCGGAAGCGATAAAAAAGCTGCCCGCGCCGAGTTCGGCGCGGGCAGCTTTTTTTATCGCTTATACGAAATGTCCAAAATCAAATATGCAGGGAAATTCCAGATATTTACAGTTTTGTCACCATGGGGATGATCATGGGGCTGCGCTTGGTAGTCTTGTAGAGATAGCTGGACACGGCAGAGCGGACAGTGCGGCACACATCGCCGTCGTCCCGGCGCTTTTTGGCGGACATGCCGTCCACGGTGTCGGTGGCAATGCGGCGCAGGGTGTCCAGCAGCTCCTCGGACTCCTTGACGTAGACAAAGCCGCGGGTCACGATCTCCGGCGGGCACAGCAGCTGGTGGTCGTGGCTGGACATAGGCAGCACGATGACCACCATGCCGTCCTCGGCCAGCAGCTTCCGGTCGTTGAGGACCACGGCCCCCACCTCGCCTACGCCGCTGCCGTCCACGAACACCTCGCCGGCGGGGACGGACGCCTCGCACTTGATGTGCTTGGTGGTCAGCTCGATGACGGAGCCGTTGTCGGCCACCACGATGTTGTTGGGGTGCATGCCCATGCTCTCCGCCACGCGCTTGTGGATCTGGAGCATGCGCTGCTCACCGTGGAGGGGGATGAAGAACTTGGGCCGCGTCAGGGCATGGATGATCTTCAGCTCCTCCTGGCAGGCGTGGCCGGAGACGTGGAGCATGTCGGCCTTGTCGTAGACCACGTCGGCGCCCTTGCGGAACAGCTCATTGATGACGCGGCCCACCGTCACCTCGTTGCCGGGGATGGCGCTGGCGGAGATGATGACCTTGTCGCCGGGGCCGATGTCCACCTGCTTATGGGTGGAGAAGGCCATGCGGTACAGGGCGCTCATCTCCTCGCCCTGAGAGCCGGTGGTAACAATGACCTGCTGGTTCAGGGGCAGACCCTTGATGCGGTTGATGTCCACCAGCGTGTTCTTGGGCACCTTCATGTAGCCCAGCTCCGTGGAGACCTTCATGATGTTCTCCATGCTGCGGCCAGTGACAGCCACCTTGCGGCCGCAGGCCGCGGCGGCGTCCAGCACCTGCTGGATGCGGTGGACATTGCTGGCGAAGGTGGTGACGATAATGCGCTTGTCGCAGCTGGTGAACTGCCGCTTGAATGTGGCGCCCACGGCCTTTTCGCTCATGGTATAGCCGGGGCGCTCCACATTGGTGGAGTCGGCCAGCAGCGCCAGTACCCCCTGCTTGCCCAGCTCGCCGAAGCGGGCCAGGTCGATGACCTCGCCATCGATGGGAGTGGAGTCGATCTTGAAGTCGCCGGTGTGGACGATGGTGCCCATCCGGGTGTGGATGGCGAAGGCTGCGGAGTCGGCGATGGAGTGGTTCACATGGAGGAACTCCACCTGGAACTTGCCGGCCTTCACGGTCTGGCCGGCCTCCACGGTGATGAGCTTGGTGGAGTTCACCAGGCCATGCTCCTGCAGCTTCAGCTTGATAAGTCCGGCGGTGAAGCGGGTGCAGTAGATGGGGGTGTTGATCTGCTTGAGAACGTAGGGGATGGCACCGATGTGGTCCTCGTGCCCGTGGGTGATGAACATGCCTCGCAGGCGGCTGTGGTTCTTCACCAGATAGCTGACGTCGGGAATGACGCAGTCGATGCCGTACATGTCGTCGCCGGGAAAGGCCATGCCGCAGTCCACGACGATGATCTCGCCGCCGTACTCGTAGGCGGTCATGTTCTTGCCGATCTCGTTGAGACCGCCCAGAGGGATGATCTTCAGTTTTTCTGCCATAAATGTCAAATACTCCTTTGCTTGTACAGATACCGCACAGCCCGGCAGGGCGGAAAATAGCCGCAGCAAAATAAAGGCGGTCCGCCCGCTGTCCGGCCCTGCATCGCCGGAGGGGGAGCGGAGTGTCGCCAAGCCGCTACTGTGGATGGTTTGTAAGAGGCTGCCCTCTTTTTTCTATGTGATCGCAGGCACACGCTCTGCGAAACAACCAAAAAAGACGCGCATTTTTCTGCGCTTTTCACAAAGTATATCACACTTTCCGGCGTTTGTACACCCCCAACTTGCCGACAGCCTTCGACGGCGGCGGAAAAAGGCCGGCCGCCGGCAGGTTCTGACGGCATTCGACGGATTTTCAGTAAAGCGGCTATTGTCGGCGGGGAAATTCTGTGCTATAATCAATTGCTATATTAAATTGGAGACGTGTTCCCATCACCAAGAGAAGGGACGCCTTTCGTATTCCTGTACCGGGAGGAGGAACGCCTTTTGAGCAAAAAGATCATCCGCGGATTCCGCACGAATATGGCGCTGTACGGTATGTGCCTCATTGCGTTCGTCATCGTGACCATCCCCTTTGAGCCGATGCTGGCGCTGGGAGAGGCGGCAGTGGCCGCCGTGGTGCTGCTGGTGGGCAGCCGCCGCAATAAGATGGCCCAGACCTCTGTGCGGCAGTACATGGACCGGGTGTCCGGGGGCATGGACTCCGCCCGCTCCAGCAATATGCTGTACGCGCCGCTGCCCATGCTGGTGTTCGATGTGACCACCGGCGAGGTGCTGTGGAGCAACGATATGTTTCTGCAGCTCACCAGCCAGAAGGATAAGATATTCGAGATGCTGGTGGATACAGTGGTGCCCGATTTCAGCTATCGCTGGCTGCTGGAGGGCAAGCGGGAGTACCCGGAGCTATTTCAGTGGAACGGACGGGTGTACCGGGTGTTCGGCGCACTGAGCCATCCAGAGGAGATGCAGCGGGATCAGAACCCGTTGGCCACCACCTATTGGATGGATGTCACCGACAGCGAGGAGATGCGCCAGACGCTGGAGCTGACCCGGCCGCTGGTGGCCATCCTCATGGTGGACAACTACGAGGAACTGATGAAGGCCTGCCCGGAGAGCAAGCGCTCGGCGGTGCTGGCCGCGCTGGAGGAGCAGCTGAACGACTGGGCGGCAAATTCCGGCGGGCTGCTGCTGGGCTACGACCGCGACCGGTATCTGTTCGTGTTCGAGGAGAAGGACTACGGCGGCTACACCGAGAAGAAGTTCGACGTGCTGGAGAAGGTGCGGCAGGTGCAGGCCGGCGAGGGTGTGTCCGCCACGCTGTCCATCGGCGTGGGCCGGGACGAGGACAGCTTTGACCAGCTGTTCAAGAACGCCTCGCTGGCGCTGGAGATGGCACTCAGCCGCGGCGGCGATCAGGCCGTGGTGAAGGACCGGGTGAATTTTGAGTTCTACGGCGGGCGCAGCAAGTCCACGGAGAAACGGACCAAGGTGAAGTCCCGGGTCATGGCCAACGCGCTGGGCGAGCTGATCGACGACGCCAAGCAGGTGTACGTCATGGGCCACAAGTACGCGGACATGGACTCCGTGGGCGCGGCCATGGGCGTGTACTGCATCGCCCGGAAGCGGGGCAAGAAGTGCCAGATCGTCATCGACACCGAGAACAACGCCGCCCATCCGCTGATCCGGAAGATGCTGGAGCAGCCGGAGTACGCCGGGGCGCTGATCTCCGGCGGCGAGGCGTTCCTCAAGTGCCAGCCCGGCGCGCTGCTGGTGGTGGTGGACACCAACCGGCCCGAGAGCGTGGAGTCCGAGGAGATGCTGGAGACCTGCAACCGGGTGGCGGTCATCGACCACCACCGACGGGGCAGCAGCTATATCGAGAAGATGGCGCTGAACTACCACGAGCCGTATGCCTCCTCCGCCAGCGAGTTGGTGGCGGAGCTGATGCAGTACCTGCTGGAGCCGTCCGACGTACTGAAATGCGAGGCGGAGGCGCTGCTGGCGGGCATCGTGCTGGATACCAAGAACTTTACCAGCCGCACCGGCGGCCGCACCTTCGAGGCGGCGGCCTACCTGCGGCGGCTGGGTGCCGACACGCAGGACGTGCAGCGGCTGTTCCAGGGGGATCTGCAGTCCATGATCGACCGGTATGCCATTATCCGGCAGGCGGAGCTGTACCACGATGACATCGCCGTAGTGGCGCTGGAGGAGGAGTGCGACCGGGTGACGGCCGCCAAGGCCGCCGACGAGCTGCTGACCATCCGGGGCATCAAGGCGTCCATCGTCCTGTACAAAAAGGGCGACGGCGTGTACATGTCCGCCCGGTCCCTGGGCGAGGTGAACGTGCAGGTCATTCTGGAGGCGCTGGGCGGCGGCGGCAATTCCACCACCGCCGGCGGACAGGCGGACAACATCTCGGTGGATGAGGCCAAGGCAAAGCTGCTGGAGGCCATCGACCATTACTTTGAAAACTGACGAAAAGGAGATAGAACACCATGAAAGTCATTCTGAAGCAGGACGTGAAGGGTAAGGGCAAGAAGGGCCAGCTCATCGAGGCGGCGGAGGGCTATGCCCGCAATTTTCTGCTGCCCAAGGGTCTGGCGGTGGAGGCTACCCCCGATGCGGTGAACACCATGAAGCTGCAGGCCAAGGCCAAGGCCAAGGCGGACGCGGAGGCCAAGGCCGAGGCACTGGCCATCGCCGAAAAGCTCAAGAGCTGCCAGGTGAAGATCGCGGCCAAGGGCGGCGAGGGCGGCAAGCTGTTCGGCGCCGTGACCGGCAAGGAGATCTCCGGCGCCCTGAAGGAGCAGTTCGGCATGGACGTGGACGGCAAGAAGCTGGTGCTGGACCAGCCCATCAAGAGCTTCGGCAGCTACGAGGTCAAGGCCAAGCTGGGCTTTGAGGTCAGCGGCACGGTGTACGTGCTGGTCATCGAGGAGAAGTAACCACCTACATCATCACGGAGAGGAGGCCCGTATATGGCTGCAGACGAGCTGCTGCTGCGGCAGGCACCCCATTCGCCTCAGGCGGAGCAGGCGGTGCTTGGCTCCATGCTCATTGACCCCGACTGCATCAAGGATGTGATGGACAAATTGCAGCCGGAGGATTTCTATCTGCGGGCCAACCGCGATATTTTTGAGACCATCTATCATATGTTCGTCTACTCCCGGCCCATCGACGGTGTCACCGTGGCGGGGGAGATGGAGAAGAACGGCGTCTACAACGACAATACAAGGGATTATCTGCTGCAGCTGATGGACGTGACGCCCACCAGCGCCAATGTCATGGAATACGTGCAGATCGTGCTGGACAAGTCGCTGATGCGGCAGGTGGCGTCCGCCGCCGGCAGCATCACCGCCATGGTGCAGGAGGGCACCGGCACCGCCGGGGACATGCTGGAGTCGGCGGAGCAGAAGGTGTACGCCATCCGCCGGGGACGCAGCGCACAGAACATGGTGACGGTGGGCATGGTCCTGCAGGACGTGATGGCCCATCTGGCGGAGCTGACCGCCAGCGGCGGCAAGACACTGCCGGGCCTGTCCACGGGACTTTCCGCCGTGGACGCCAAGATCAACGGACTGAACAAGTCCGACCTGCTGCTGCTGGCCGCACGGCCCGGTATGGGCAAGACCAGTATGGCGCTGAATGTGGCGCTGTCGGCGGCGCGGGAATCCGGCAAGACCGTGGCCATCTTCTCACTGGAGATGTCCCGTGAGCAGCTGGTGACAAGACTCATTGCCAGCGAGGGACTGGTGGAGAATACCCGTCTGGTGACGGGCAACCTGCGGGAGAGCGACTGGCAGCGCATCGCCGAGGCGGCGTCCTCCCTGAGCCGGATGGACATCCGCATCGACGACAACCCACTGCTGACGGTGGCGGATATGAACGCCAAGTGCCGGCGGCTGGACAATCTGGGGCTGGTGGTCATCGACTATCTGCAGCTGATGACGTCCGCCGGCGGAAAGGGCTATTCCGGCGAGAACCGCCAGCAGGCGGTGTCGGATATCAGCCGTATGCTGAAGATCATGGCCAAGGAGCTGCAGGTACCGGTGCTGTGTCTGAGCCAGCTGAGCCGTGCCAACGAGAAGCGGGACGACAAGCGGCCCATGCTGTCCGACCTCCGTGAATCCGGCGCCATCGAGCAGGACGCGGATATCGTGCTGTTCCTGTACCGGGACGACTACTACAACAGCGATTCGGAAAAGCGCAACGTGGCCGAGTGCATCGTGGCCAAGAACCGCCACGGCGAGACGGGCAAGGTGGAGCTGCGGTGGATGCCGGAGTACACCGCCTTCGGCACGCTGGAGAACCGCTACGACGATGAGGAGTGAGCCATGGAGCTGACGCCGTGGATGGAGCGCTGGCACATGCTGCCCGGAAAGGGCGGCACCGTGCTGTGCGGCGTGTCCGGCGGGCGGGATTCCATCTGCCTGCTGGACTATCTGCATAAGTTGGGACAGCAGCGGGGCTTTACGGCGGCGGCGGGGCACCTGAACCACCTGATGCGGCCCACCGCCCAGCGGGACGAGGACTTTGTCCGGGCGTTCTGCCGGGAACGGGGCATTCCGTTCTACACGGAGAGGGCCGATGTGTACGGCCTGTGCGGCACATGGGGCCTGACGGTGGAGGAGACGGGGCGCCGGGCGCGGTACGAGTTTCTGCAGCGTACCGCGGCGGCCATCGGCGCGGCGCGGATCGCCACGGCACACCACCGGGACGACCTGGCGGAGACGGTGATATTGCAGCTGCTGCGGGGCACCGGGCCGCAGGGGCTTACCGGCATCCCGCCGGTGCGGGGCAATATTATCCGGCCGCTGCTGGACACGTCCCGGCGGGATATTGAGCGGTATATCGAGGAAAACGGACTGACCTACGTCACCGACGAGACAAACGGCGACACGGCCTACGCCCGGAACCGGCTGCGCCTGGAGATCTGGCCCATGCTGGAGGGCATCAACTCCGAGGCGGCGGCCCACATCGCCCGGACAGCTGACATCCTGCGGCGGGAGAACGCCTACCTGGATGAGCTGGCGGCGGCACGCCTGCCGGAGACGGGGTGCGCTGTGGACTGCGGCGCGCTGCTGGCGGCCCCGGAGGCGCTGCGGCCCCGGATGCTGCGGCTGCTGCTGGAGCGGCTGGGCACGGGACGGAAGGATCTGGGCGCCGTCCATCTGGAAACGCTGGAGCGGCTGGCCGCCGGAGAGGGCATGCTGGCGCTGCCCGGCGGTGCGGAGGCGGTGTGTCGGGACGGCGTGCTGACGGTGCGCCCGGCGGAAATACCGCCGGAGGAAACTGTGCTGCGGGAGGGGGAGAATCCCTTCGGCGCGGCGTGTATCCTGGTGAGCCGGACGCCTGCGGAGGGCGGACTGGCGCTGCGGTGCGGGCCGGGACAGGTGCTGACCGCCCGGTGCTGGCGGCGGGACGACCGGCTGACGCTGGCAGACAGCCGGGGGCAGCGGAGCGTCAAGCGGCTGCTGGCCGAACGGGGCGTGACCCCGGAAAAGCGGGAGACTATCCCGGTGCTCTGCGTGGACGGCGTGACCGCCGCTGTGTGGGGCGTGGGCACGGACAGGAAATTCCTGCCGGAGGCATCCGGCGAGAAGATATATATTATAATGAGAGAAAACTAACGGAGGATACAACGTATGGCAAAGAGCAATATGGATCAGGACATTCTGAAGGTCCTGTTGTCTGAAGAGGAGATCAAGGCCCGCGTGCAGGAGATGGGCGATGAGCTGTATGACGCATTTCAGGATAAGAACCCCATGTTTGTGGGCGTTCTGAACGGATGCTTCATCTTCATGGCGGATCTGGTGCGGGCCACCCAGCTCAAGAGCGAGCTGGAGTTCATCGGCGTGTCCTCCTATAAGAACGGCACAAAGTCCTCCGGCGTGGTGCAGATCACCCGCGACCTGCAGCGGGACATCAGTGGCCGGGACATCATCATCGTGGAGGACATTCTGGACTCCGGCAACACCCTGGCGTTCCTGAAGAGCTATCTCATGACAAAGGGCGCGGCATCCATCACCATCGCCACGCTGCTGGATAAGCCCGCACGCAGGGAGAAGCCCATTACCGCCGACTACGCCGGTTTTGTGGTGCCCGATGAGTTCGTGGTGGGCTACGGCCTGGACTACGCACAGCAGTACCGCAACATGCCCTACATCGGCGTGCTGAAGCCGGAGGTATACAGCAAGTAACATCGCACGGAAAATATACGATTTGTATAGGATGCGCGGCGACGGGAAGAAAGCAGGAGGCAGGACCATTATGGAAAAAAAGGGCGGCAAGCGATTGGCGCAGAAGGAAGACGGCAGACGGCGCATATCGGCAGCGGACGCAAGGCCGGCGCCGAGAAGGGCCGCGGAGCCGGCTGAAACGGCAGCGGAGACGGCGGAACCGCGTCCGACTGTGGACGGTGCGGCGGCGGAAAACACGGCGGCGCGGCCCGCGGTGAGCAGAGGACGGCGCCTGTGGAACGACTACGGCTATCTGGTGGTGACGCTGGCGGTGGTGTTTGTGCTGTTCCGGGTGCTGCTGCAGCTATCCTATGTGCCCAGCGGCTCCATGGAGCCAACCATCCCCACCAGGTCGCTGAATATCGGGTGGCGGCTGCCCTATGTGGTGGGCGATCCGGTGCCGGAACGGGGGAATATCGTCACGTTCTGGGACGAGGAGCTGGGCCATGTACTGGTGAAGCGGGTCATCGGCCTGCCGGGGGACAGCATTACCTTTGAAGGCGGCTTCGTATATATCAACGGGGAGAAGCTGGAGGAGGATTATCTGCCGACCAGCGGCATTACCCAGAGCGAGAAATCGTTTCAGGTGCCGGAGGGCTGCATCTTCGTGATGGGCGACAACCGCACCGGTTCCAACGACAGCCGATTTTTGAGCGAGCCGTATATCCCGGTGGAGAAGATACAGGGCCGCGTGCTGCTGGCCATCTCCATCGGCTCGAACCAGAGCTGGCAGGGTATCCACTGGATCGCGTAAGGGGGAGAGGATTTGGAGAGAAGACGGTTTGGCGTCACCGGGCTGCTGCTGGTGGTCCTGGTGGTGATATTCGTGGGATATATGGCCGGGAACATGCGGCGCTCCGGCGATATCCCGTACAGCCAGATGCGGGCGCTGTTCACGGAGGAGAAGGTGCAGTCCTTCGCCATCGAGGATGCACGGCTCACCGCCGCCCTGCGGGACGGCACAACGGCCACCTGCGAGCTGTACAGCTTTGATGCGTTTTACGAGGATCTCAACGATCTGGTGGTGGAGCAGAGCAAGGCGGGCATCATCGAGGCCTACGACTACCACGCGGACCACTCCACCAACTGGGTGCAGGTGCTGCTGCCCTATGTGCTGGGGGTGCTGGGGTTCATCCTGCTGCTGAACTTCATGAACCGCATGGCGGGCGGCGGCACGGCGGCCAACGACAAGATGGCCCGTTTCGGCGAGGCCCGTACACAGAGCCTGCCCACGGGCAGCAAAAAGGTGACATTCAAGGATGTGGCCGGGGCCGACGAGGAGAAGGAGGAGCTGGAGGAGATCGTTCAGTTCCTGCGGGATCCGGAAAAGTATACGGCATTGGGGGCGCATATCCCCAAGGGCGTGCTGCTGGTAGGCCCTCCGGGTACCGGTAAGACCCTGCTGGCCAAGGCCGTGGCGGGGGAGGCGGACGTGGCGTACCTGTCCATCTCCGGCTCCGATTTTGTGGAGATGTATGTGGGCGTGGGCGCCAGCCGTGTCCGCGACCTGTTTGAGCAGGCCAAGAAGCAGGCGCCGGCCATCGTGTTCATCGACGAGATCGACGCGGTGGGACGCCAGCGCGGCAGCGGTCTGGGCGGCGGCCACGACGAGCGCGAGCAGACGCTGAACCAGCTGCTGGTGGAGATGGACGGCTTCGCCGTCAACGAGGGTGTGGTGGTGCTGGCCGCCACCAACCGGGTGGACATTCTGGACCCGGCGCTGCTGCGGCCGGGACGGTTCGACCGGCAGGTGTATGTGGGGCTGCCCGATATCAAGGGCCGGGAGGAGATCCTGAAGATCCACGCACGGGGCAAGCCGCTGGCGGAGGACGTGGAGCTGGGCCGTGTGGCCCGCAGCACCGCGGGCTTTACCGGCGCCGATCTGGAGAACCTGCTGAACGAGGCGGCGCTGCTGGCCGGACGGCGGGACCAGAAGCTCATCACCGAGGACGTCATCCACGAGGCGGTCATCAAGGTCATCGCCGGTCCGGAGAAGCGCAGCCGCGTTATCCCGGAGATCGAGCGAAAGCTGACGGCCTACCATGAGGCGGGACACGCCGTGGTCATTCACGCCCTGCCCGATCACGACCCGGTGCACCAGATCACCATCGTGCCCCGCGGGCAGGCGGGCGGCATGACCATCTTCCTGCCGGAGGAGGACCGCTCCTACCGCTCCAAGGCTTACATGACACAGCAGATCGTGTCGCTGCTGGGCGGCCGGGCCGCCGAGGAGATGGTGCTGGGCGATATCTCCACCGGGGCCTCCAGCGACATCCAGCGGGCCACCGCCATCGCACGGAAGATGGTGGGCACCTACGGTATGTCGGAGCGGCTGGGGAACGTAGCCTTCGATGCCGGCACCGACGAGGTGTTCATCGGCAAGTCCATGGGTCACACCCGGCCCTACTCGGAGAAGACGGCGGCGGAGATGGACGAGGAGATCCGCACCATCATCGACGGCGCCTACCGGCAGTGCAGGGACATCCTGACAACGTACCGGCCCCAGCTGGTGGCTGTGGCGGAGTACCTGCTGGTGCATGAGACCATGGACGCGGAGACGTTCGAGAGCTATTTCAGCGACAGCACCGCCGAGGACGGCGAATAAGAGACACAAAAGAAGCCCTGCGGCAGCGCCGCAGGGCCCCTTTTGTGCATTGGGTGGGGAAGAAGCTGTGAAGAAGTCAAAAAGTGTAGGCTGTGTTTGGGCAAAATGACGAAAATAGTGTCCGTGCTGGAAAGACATATGTCGGGAGCGTGGACGGCGGAACAGCGGAAATGTGCGTGACAGGGGGACAAAACAAACGGAAAAGCGAGGGAAAGCCGGTACTGCGCAGGGAAAATGGCACGATTTTTCGGAGTAACTCACTATTGTAATTGCAGGGCAGTTCCGATAAAATGTGAACATTCTATGGAGCGTCGGTTTGGGAAGGCGTTCCGGAGAAAGCTTAGGAGGAAAATGAAATGAAGAAGTTTTTTGCAATGCTTCTGGCGCTGGTCATGGCGCTGAGCCTGGTGGCCTGCGGCCAGCAGGGCGGTCAGCAGGACAACGACGGCGACCAGCCTGCCGGTAACGACGCCCCCGTGGCCTATGTGCTGGCGGAGAAAGGCGATACATACTCTCTGGGTCTGGCCAGCAACTTCCAGACCGCTTTCGAGAAGCTGGGCGGCACCGTTGTGATGGAGACCTTCCCCACCAACACCACCAACTTCTCTGACTACCTGCAGAAGGCCATTGATAAGGGCGCTGACGTTATCTTCGCCCCCAACTCCATCACCGTGGCCTCCAGCCTGCTGCCTCAGGCCAATGACCTGGGCGTGGAGTGCCCCATCATGGCCGGCGACACCTGGGAGTCCTCCGTCATTCTGGACGGTATGGCCAACACCGGTCTGGATGTGTACTGCTCTACCTTCTTTGATGAGAGCGACTCCAGCTCCACCGCCGCTGCCGACTTTGTTAACGGCTTCAAGGCATGGCTGAACGCCGACCCCAGCGCCCTTAACGATAACGGCGGCAACGACATCGTGGCAGCCGTCTCTGCACTGGGCTTCGATGTCTACAATGTGGCTGTGGCCGCGATCCGCGCCGCTGCCGAGGCCAAGGGCGCCGACATGACCTCCGTGGACGTGGCTTCCGCTCTGTGGACCCTGACCTATGACAACGCCGTTACCGGCAAGATCCAGTTCAACGCCACCGGCGACGCCATCAAGAACTGCGCCTACATCAAGAAGGCTGCTGCCGACGGCTCCAAGTTCGAGTTCGTCAAGACCCAGGAGGTCGAGAACAACGACGTGCAGGCCACCGGCTTTGACTACGGCGACGCTGCCGGCGTGAAGCTGGACACCGCCAACCACAAGATCGTCATCGGCGTGTATGAGCCTCTGACCGGCAACAATGGCGGCGGCGGCAAGCAGGAAGTGCTGGGCATGAAGTACGCCAACTCCCTGGACAACAAGATCGAGATCGCCGGTGAGGAGTACACCGTGGAGCTGTATGTCTCCGATAACGGCTCCCTGGAGGAGAACGCCGTGTCCGCGGCTTCCGCCATCGTGTCCTCCGGCGCCCTGATCTCCCTGGGCTCCTACGGCTCCGGCGTGTCCATCGCGGCGGCCGACACCTTCGCAGAGGCGCAGATCCCCGCCATCGGCGTGTCCTGCACCAACGCGTCTGTCACCGACGGTCACGACTGGTACTTCCGCATCTGCTTCCTGGATCCGTTCCAGGGCTCCGTCATGGCCCAGTTCGCCTGGGACATGGTAACGGCTGCGTAACATCCTGATTTCGTCCGCAGAAGTACGGTGGCTCACACCACCGTACTTCTTTCGGTTTGAGAGGTGACATTCATGAATCTGACTCCTTACCTGATCCGAGGGCTGGCGACGGGCGGACAGTTCGCGCTGGTGGCCATCGGATACACCATGGTATACGGCATCCTGAAGCTCATCAACTTTGCCCACGGCGACCTGTTCATGCTGTCGGGCATCATGATGATCTATCTGGCGGCCTCCTTCCCCACCATGCCCATGTGGGTGACTATCCTCATTATGATCGCCCTGACGGTGTTCGTGGGCTTCGCCATCGAGAAGTGCGCCTATTCCCCGCTGCGCACCGCGCCCCGCATGTCCGTGATGATCTCCGCCATCGGCGTCAGCTATCTGCTGCAGAACCTGGTGTGCTACATCACCGGCGGCCTTGCCAAGCAGTTCCCGGAGATCCCCCTCGTCAGCCAGAGCATCCGGGTGTTCGGCGTCAAGGACAAGCTGGCGGTGTTCATCTCCCCGCTGGTGGCAGTGGTGCTGATGGTGGTGCTGGTGCTCATCATCAACCACACCAAGTTCGGCATGTCCATGCGGGCGGTGTCCAAGGACTTTGAGACGGCGCAGCTCATGGGCGTGAAGATCAACCGCGTTATCTCCATGACGTTCATCATCGGCTCGTTCCTGGCGGCGGTAGGCGCGCTGCTGTACTTCGCCAAGAACACCGGCATCAACCATATGGCCGGCTCCACCCCCGGCATCAAGGCATTCATCGCCGCGGTGGTGGGCGGCATCGGCTCCGTGCCCGGCGCCGTGGTGGGCGCGCTGCTCATCGGCGTGGTGGAGAGCCTGGCCAAGGCCTTCGGACTGGCGGATTTCAGCGACGTCATTTCCTTCGCGCTGCTGATCATCATTCTGGTCATCAAGCCCACGGGCCTCTTCGGAGAGAAAACGACGGAGAAGGTGTGAGAAGATGAAAACGACATTTTGGGAGAAAAACAAGCGTACCCTCTGCAACCTGATCCTGGTGGCAGTGCTGGTGGCGCTGGTGGGCTGTGTGGACGTCTTCGCACCGTCCTCGTCCATGTGGTTCCCGGTGCTGCGCAAGGTGTGTACCTTCGCACTGGCGGCGGTGGCCATGAACCTGCTCAACGGCTTTACCGGCCTGTTCTCGCTGGGCCAGGCGGGCTTTATGCTGCTGGGCGCCTATGCCTACGCGATCCTGACCATCCCTGTGGAGCTGCGGGGCACCGTGTTCCGCAACTACGGCGACAGCCTGGTGCAGTTCCAGATGCCGCTGGTGCTGGCGCTGCTGGTGGCCGGTGTGGTGGCCGCGTTCTTTGCGTTCCTCATCGGACTGCCGGTGCTGCGGCTCAAGAGCGACTATCTGGCCATTGCCACGCTGGGCTTCGCGGAGATCGTCCGCGGTCTGGTGCAGCTGAGCCAGTTCGGCCCGCTGACCAACGGCCCCGACCCGCTGAACAACTTTACCGCGCCGAAAAACGTGATGCCCTACGCCGCTATTGCCGGTGTGTGCATCCTGCTGATCGTGCTGCTGATCAACTCCACCTACGGACGGGCGTTCAAGGCCATCCGGGACGATGAGATCGCCGCCGAGGCCATGGGCATCAACCTGGCCCGGCACAAGATGATCTCCTTCGTGGTCAGCTCCTTCTTCTGCGGCGTGGCCGGCGCCATGCTGGCCATGTGCAACACGTCCGTGTCCTCCGTATCCTTTACCACCAGCATGACGTACCAGATCCTGCTGGTCGTGGTGGTGGGCGGCATCGGCTCCGTGTCCGGCTCCATCATCGCGGCGTTCATCTACTACGCCAGCAGCGAGTGGTGGCTGCGGTTTCTGGATCTGGAGACATACACCGCAGCGGGTACCCGTATCCCCCTGCTGGGCTACGGCTTCCGCATGGTGGTGTTTTCCGTGCTGATCATGATCGTGGTGCTGTTCTTCCGGAAGGGTATCATGGGCACCCGTGAGGTATCCGTATACGATGACGTCCGGGCGGCGGGACGCTTCCTGAAGAAGCTGTTCGGCGGCAAGGTGGCGAAAGGCGGTGCGGCATAATGGCGGAAATGAAGAATGTGCTCCGTGTGGAGAATGTGACCATGCAGTTCGGCGGCGTGGTGGCTGTGGACGATCTGAGCATGGAGGTCAACGAGGGCGAGATCGTGGCGCTCATCGGCCCCAACGGCGCCGGTAAGACCACGGCGTTCAACGTCATCACCGGCGTGTACGCCCCCACCAACGGGCAGGTGCTGTTCAACGGGAAAAAGGTGGTGGAGAACCACCCCCGCGGCAAGATGCGCCGGCAGTACAAGGGCAAGCATCTGGGCCAGTACAAGGCCGTGCTGGAGCCGACGCCGGATAAGCTGACGAAGATGGGCATGGCCCGCACGTTCCAGAACATCCGGCTGTGGAAGTCCATGACCGTGTTCGACAACGTGCTGATCGCCAAGCACCTGCGCCGCAGCAGCAATATGTTCACCGCCATGTTCCGGCTCAACGCCAGGGAGGAGGCGCGGCAGCGCGCCGAGGTGCTGGAGCTGCTGCGCGTGGTAGGTCTGGAGGATGTGAAGGACGAGCTGGCCACCAGTCTGCCCTACGGCAAGCAGCGGCGACTGGAGATCGCCCGGGCGCTGGCCACCGACCCCAAGCTGCTGCTGCTGGACGAGCCGGCGGCGGGCATGAACCCGCAGGAGACGCTGGAGCTGGCGGAGTTCATCCGGGAGATCCGGGAGAAGTTCCACAAGACGGTGCTGCTCATCGAGCACCACATGGATCTGGTCATGGACATCGCCGACCGCATCTATGTGCTGGACTTCGGCGAGCTGATCGCACAGGGCACGCCGACGGAGATCCAAAACAACGAGCGCGTCATAGACGCTTATCTGGGGGTGGCAGAAGATGCTGAAGATTGAGGACCTGCATGTTTCCTACGGCGGTATCCGCGCACTGCGGGGCATCAGTCTGGAGGTGCCAGACGGCAAGATCGTGACGCTGATCGGCGCCAACGGCGCGGGCAAGTCCACCACGCTGCGCACCATCTCCGGCCTGGTGAAGGCCGAGAGCGGCTCCATCACCTATGACGGCAAGGAGCTGCTGGGTATGCCCATCAACAAGATCCTGGAGCAGGGCATCGCCCAGTCCCCGGAGGGGCGGCGGGTGTTTCCCAACCTGACGGTGCTGGAGAATCTGAAGATCGGCGCGTATCTGCGCAAGGACAAGGACGGCATCGAGAAAGATATCAAGTGGGTCTATGAGCTGTTCCCCCGGCTGGAGGAGCGGCACTGGCAGCAGGCGGGCACACTGTCCGGCGGCGAGCAGCAGATGCTGGCCGTGGGCCGGGCGCTGATGAGCCGGCCCAAGCTGCTGATGATGGATGAGCCGTCGCTGGGGCTGGCGCCGCTGGTGGTGCAGGGTATCTTCGACATCATCCGCACCATCAACCAGCAGGGCGTGACGGTGCTGCTCATCGAGCAGAACGCCAACATGGCCCTGAAGGTGGCCGACTATGCCTACGTGCTGGAGACGGGCTGCATCACCAAGTCCGGCACCGGTGCGGAGCTGCTGGCGGACGAGTCCATCAAGGAGGCCTATCTGGGCAAGAAAAAGAGCTGAACGAAAAAGAACACCGCTTCACAGCGTGAAGCGGTGTTCTTTTTCGTTCAGGGGGCCGTCTGAAAGTAGGCGCGGGTCTGGGCGATGTTCTGCTGGATCTGTTGGCGCAGATCCTCCAGAGAGGCGAATTTCCGCTCGCCCCGCAGGCGGCGGCAGAACTCCAGACGGATGGTCTGACCGTACAGGTCACCGTCAAAGTCCAGCAGGAACGTCTCTACGGAGACGGCACCGCTGTCGGACACCGTGGGGCGGGTGCCCACGTTGGTGACGCCGGCGAAGCTGCGGCCGTCCGGCAGGCAGACCCGCGTGATGTATACGCCGTGGGCCGGCACCAGCACATGGGGCGGCATGGTCAGGTTCACCGTAGGGATGCCGATGGTGCGGCCAATGCGCTGGCCGTGCTCCACCGTGCGGCTAAGACAGTGGCGGTGGCCCAGAAATTCGGCGGCGCGCTCCACGTCTCCTGCCTCCACCAGCGTGCGGATGTAGGTGGAGCTGACGGTGATGCCGTCGTGTACCACCTCCGGGATAATGTCGCAGCCCAGTCCCAGCTGGGCGCATTTCTCCCGCAGGAGCTGGGCGTTTCCGGCGTTTTTGTGGCCAAAGCGGTGGTCGTGGCCTGCCACCAGATGCACCGCACCATAGCGCTTGACCAGCAGCTCCGTGACAAAGTCCTCCCACGACATGGTCATCATGTCGTGGTCAAAGGGGGCCAGAATGATCCGGTCAATGCCGTAGAGGCGGCGGATCAGGCCCTGCCGGTCCTCCGCCGAGTTGATGAGGTACACCGGCTGGCCGGTGACCACCTCCTTGGGCGGGCGGTCAAAGGTGAAGACGGCAGGCTCCGCGCCCAACTCACAGGCGCGCTCCGCCGTTTTTTGCAGCAGGGCGCCGTGGCCCCGGTGTACGCCGTCGAAAAAGCCGAGGGCTATCACAGTTCGTTCCAAGGTGTTCACGCTCCGAAAAAGTTTTTCAGGGAAGTCAGAGTGCCGTTTTCCGCCCGGCTCAGGCAGAGAAACGTGCCGTCACCGCCGTAGACGCGGTACAGGCCGTCTGGCACGTCCGCCGTCAGGGGATTGCCGCAGCGGCAGCGCCGCTCCGCCTCCGGGGAGGGGATGGCGTAGGCGGGGTATTGGCGGAACAGGGAGTCGGTGGGGGCCAGCAGCGCCTCGCCGTGGGCCTGCACCTCCTCAAGAGTGTGGCAGTTCGCCAGCGTAAAGCCGGCGGCCATGGTGCGCCGCAGGGAGCTCATACAGCCGCCACAGCCCAAGGCCTGTCCCATGTCGTGGCACAGCGTCCGGACGTAGGTACCCTTGGAGCACAGGACCCGCAGCAGCCAGTCGCCGTTTTCATCCTGCCCCAGCAGCTCCAGCTCGCGGATGGTGACGGGGCGGGAGGGGCGCTCCACCTCCCGGCCCTGACGGGCCAGCTGGTACAGCTTCTGGCCATTGATCTTGATGGCGGAGTACATGGGCGGCACCTGCAGCAGCTCTCCGGTGAAACGGGGAAGCAGGGCCTCCAGCGTCTCGCGGGTCACGGAGACGGGATGCTGCTCCAGCACGTCACCAGAGGTGTCCTGCGTGTTGGTGACGCAGCCCAGATGCAATCCGGCCACGTACTCCTTGTCGCCGGATTCGGCAAAGGACACGGCACGGGTGGCCTGTCCCACGAACACCGGCAGCACGCCGGTGGCCATGGGATCCAGTGTCCCGGCGTGACCCACCTTTTTTGTTTTCAGGATGCCCCGCAGCTTGCCGCACACGTCCATGCTGGTCCAGCCGGCGGGCTTGTCGATGATGATGATACCGTTTGCCATAGGCTATCCGACGACCTCCTGATAGGCGCGGAGCACGGCGGCGCGCACCTCGTCCATGGTGCCGTTGACCGTGGCGCCGGCCGCGGCCCTGTGGCCGCCGCCGCCCAGCCTCTGGCAGACGGCGCTGGCATCCACCCGTGGGCCGGTGCGCAGGGAGATCTTGATGACGCCGGGCTGCAGCTCCCGCAGGGTCACGCCGCAGTCCGTGCCCTCCACCAGCGCGGCCAGGGAGCTGAGCTCCTCGATGTCCGCCTCCGTGGCGTGCAGCTCCTGCCGCAGGGACAGGGGGATGGTCATGACCACCACCCGGTCGTGGTCAAACAGGGTCATGTCCGCCGCCATGCGGGACTCCATGGCAAGGCGGGTCTTGCTCTTGGTGCGGAACAACGCCTTGTTCACCGGACCGACGTCGATGCCGGTGTCCAGCAGGGCCGCGGCGATGCGGTGGGTCCGGGCGGTGGTGTTGGAGTAGACGAAGCAGCCGGTGTCCGTGGCGATGGCCACATACAGCGGCAGGGCGATATCCGGTGTCACCGCCGTCAGCAGGGCGATGATGTCGTGGACGATCTCGCCGCAGGCGGCGGCGTCCGCGTCCAGACAGGTGCGGGCCGCGAAAAAGCCGTGGGAGCCGTGGTGGTCGATGGCCAAGTCAATGCGGTCCGCCCAGACCGCCGCGTTATCCGGCAGCAGGTTCAGCGCCGCGATGTCCACGGAGACGACATGGGCCGGGACGAAGCCCTCCGGTGCCCAATAGGGGACGGCGTAAGGCTCGTAGGTGGCGGTGATCTCCGGATTGGGCAGCAGGTACGCCGTTTTGCCCATATCGCGCAGGGCGCGGCACAGGGCGGCGGCACTGCCCACGGTGTCGCCGTCGGGCCGTACATGGGTCAGCAGCAGCACATCGTCCAGCGTCCGCAGATAAGACGCCGTCTCCTGTACGGTCAGTGTATGTCCGCTCATTCCCGGTCCTCCGGCAGCACGATGTCCGCGTTGGCGGGGTTGGCGGGCTTCACATGGTTCAGAAGGTCCAGAATATGGGCGCCGTGGGCGATGGAATCGTCCATGATGAATTGCAGCTCCGGTGTGTAGCGCAGGTCCACCTTCTGCCCCAGCTCGTGACGCAGGTAGCCGGAGGCGGACTTCAGGCCCTTCATCAGGCCCTTTTCGTCCTGGCAGTTCAGGGCGCTGATATACACACGGGCGTACCGCAGGTCGCTGGTAGTGTCCACATGGGTGATGGTCAGCATGCTCTCGGTGACACGGGGATCCTTTACCGTGCGCAGCAGGCCGGCCAGCGCCTCGCGGATGGCCTCATTGATGCGGCCAATGCGATTGGATGCCATAGTATCGCTCCTTTCAAAAACAGGGGGTGGGCGTCTGCCCACCCCCTCGTCCGTTACACTTGGATCTGCTCCATGGTGAAGGCCTCCACCACGTCGCCTTCCTTGATGTCGTTGAATTTCTCAATGCTCAGGCCGCACTCATAGCCGGAGAGGACCTCCTTGACGGAGTCCTTGAACCGCTGGAGGGAAGCCAGCACGCCCTCGTGGACCACGATGCCGTCGCGGACCAGGCGCACTTGGCAGTCCTTGCGCTGGAGCTTGCCGTCCAGCACGTAGCAGCCGGCCACGGTGCCCACGCCGGAGACCTTGTAGGTCTGGCGCACCTCGGCATGGCCCAGCAGAACCTCCCGGAATTTGGGGGCCAGCATGCCCTTCATGGCGGCCTCGATCTCGTTGATGGCGTCGTAGATCACGCGGTACATCCGCATGTCCACGTTGGC
>CAKTPQ010000022.1 GCA_934591745.1 uncultured Oscillospiraceae bacterium | reverse complement strand
CCTTCCTGCACCGCCAAAGCCGCGCGGCAATACGATTTCCCTCGCAGCCGCGAAATCGAGTTCTATTTGTCTACATAGCAGCCGGAACACACGCATAGATTGAAGAAGAAAACGCTCTGGAAAGGAGGGCAGCCATGGAAGTATTTCTGATCTTCCCGAAATCAAAGCAGGCGCAGCAGGAGCTTGGGCAGGAGCTGGCGAAGTTCCAGTCCGAGCAGGCGCTGAAATCCATCCAGAAGCTGCCCTGCTCCACGGAGCAGAAGCTGGAACTGGTGGACGCCGCCGTGAAGCATCTGAAAGCGCAGCAATAATACATAGCAAACGAGCAGACCAGCATTGAACGCCGGTCTGCTCGTTTACTGCTATGGTTATGTCTATTTGAAATACTTCTCCCATGTGGACTTGAAAATCTGCTTGCGGTTTTGTTCCCAATGCTTGAGATTACCGAGGCTGACGCCCAGCTTGTCCGCATATTGTTTTTGCGTCAGCCCCAGTTTCGTTCGGATTGCCTTGATCTGGTTGCCCTGACCATTCCTCAGAAATAGATTGTAATCATCCAGAAGCATATCGACCGGCACTTCAAAAAGCTGCGCGATTTTCTCCATGTGCTCCGGTGGATAGAGGTCTTTGCCGTATTCTTCGTAGTGGACATAGGTGCTCCTGTCTATACCGGTATAGTCGGCTACATCTCTCTGCCGCAGTCCTTTCTGGTAGCGAAGCCAGCGCAGCTTGTCCGCTGTTTCGGTGATTTCTGAGAAGTCTGAGAACTGCAAATTGAACTTTTCTGCGTCCTGAAACTTGTGCGGCAGCACCACTGGAAACTGAAGAATTTGCAGCGGGGCTACTTTTACTGCACCCGATACATTGGAAATCAGAATATAGCAGCGGACTCCCACTCTCGCCAGCAGGCGCCATTTTGCCTCAAAAGACACCCGTTCCGCCACCTCAACCGCCGATTGTTCCGTTACGATAGTATAGCATTTTCAATACATCGGCTGGCGTAGGTCGCCAGGCGGATGCCCTTGTCTGGCCGAAACGTGTTCACCGCCTTGATCAGTCCGATGGTGCCAATGGAGATGAGGTCCTCCTGATCGTCCGCTTGGGTATAGTACTTTTTGATAATATGTGCCACCAGCCGCAGGTTGTGCTCCACCAGCAGGTTCCGGGCCTCCATGTCCCCCTCCCCGCACCGCCGCAGGTACTCTCTCTCCTGTGCGGCGGTCAGCGGCTTGGGGAACGATCCCGCGCCCCCGGACAGGTGCAGCGACAAAAATAGGCTGTTGCACAGCAGCAGCAAAAACGCCGAGATCATACGCGCATACCTCCCTTTTCTCTGAACCTATGCCCCCGCGGCAAGTCCCTATGCACGCGCATTTCCCGTTGCAGCCCGCCGCCGGATGTGCTACACTGGACACATCTATAAAAAATGCAAGGAGGACTTTGCCATGGAATCGGCGCGTTCCCGCTTTCTTCGCTATGTGACCTACTACACCACCTCGGACGAGCACACCGGCACCTCCCCCTCCACGGAGCGGCAAAAGGACCTGGGCCGCGTCCTGCTGGCGGAGCTGACGGCGCTGGGTCTCACCGGCGCCCGCATGGACGATGCCGGCAACGTCATCGCCACCCTGCCCGCCTCGGAGGGCGCCACCGCCCCCGTGCTGGCCCTCATCGCCCACATGGACACGTCTCCCGACGCTCCCGGTGAAAACGTGCAGCCCCGCGTGGTGCTGTATCAGGGCGGCGACCTGCCCCTGTCCGACACCGTCTCTCTGACGGAGTCCCTGTGCCCCGGCCTGTCCGCCCACGCCGGCGAGGAGCTGATCGTCACCGACGGCACCACCCTGCTGGGCGCCGACGACAAGGCCGGCATTGCCGAGATCATGGCTACCGTGGAGCTGCTGCAGAGCCGCCCCCACGGCGAGGTGCGGGTGGTGTTCACCACCGACGAGGAGATCGGCTGCGGCGTGGACGGTCTGGACGTGGCGGAGCTGGCCTGCGACTACGGCTACACCGTGGACGGCGGCCCGCTGGGCGAGATCGAGTACGAGAACTTCAACGCCGCCTCCGGCGATGTGACGTTCCGCGGCGTGGGCGTCCACCCCGGCAGCGCCAAGGACGTGATGGTCAACGCCGCCACGGCGGCCATGGCGTTCCACGCCATGCTCCCGGCGGACGAGGTGCCGGAAAAGACCGACGGCTATCAGGGCTTCTTCCACCTGCACGCCATGTCCGGCGACGTGACGGAGGCCGCGCTGCACTATATCATCCGCGACCACGACCGTGCCGGCTTCGAGGCCCGCAAGGCCCTGTTCCACCGGTGCGCCGACGCTGTCAACGCCCTGTACGGCCCCGGCACGGCCACCGCCGTCACCACCGACAGCTACTACAACATGAAGGAGAAGATCCTGCCCCACATGGAGCTGATCCACCGTGCGGAGGACGCCTTCCGGCAGAACGGCGTCGCGCCGCTGTGCGTCCCCATCCGGGGCGGCACCGACGGGGCGCGGCTGTCCTGGGACGGCCTGCCCTGCCCCAACCTGTCCACCGGCGGCTACAACTACCACGGTGTGCGGGAGTGGATCCCCGCCGCCAGTCTGGACGCCATGGCCGCCGTGCTGGCCGATCTGGTGTCCGGCTTCGTCCAGTGACCCATCCATCACAAACATGAAGGAGGTTTTCCCATGATCTCAATGGATATGCTCCGCGACGCCCAGCGGGTGCTGGCCCCCGTCATCAACCGCACCCCCGTGGTGCCCACCAAGGGCATGGTCCCCGGCTGCGACTTCTACCTGAAGGCCGACTGTCTGCAAAAGACCGGCGCCTTCAAGCTGCGGGGCGCGTACTACAAGATCGCCACCCTCAGTGACGAGGAGAAGGCCCGGGGCGTTATCGCCTGCTCCGCCGGAAACCACGCCCAGGGCGTGGCCTTCGCCGCCCGTGACATGGGCATCAAGGCCACCATCTGCATCCCCGAGGGCGCGCCCATCTCCAAGATCGAGGCCACCCGCAGCTACGGCGCCAACGTGGTGCTGGTGCCCGGCGTGTACGACGACGCCTACGCCGAGGCCGTGCGCCTGCGGGACGAGCAGGGCCTGACGTTCATTCACCCCTTCAACGATTACCGCATCATGGCCGGTCAGGGCACCATCGGTCTGGAAATTCTGGAGCAGCTGCCCGACGTGGATGTGATCTTCGTGCCCATCGGCGGCGGCGGGCTCATCGCGGGCCTGGCCTACGCCGTGAAGAACCTGAAGCCGGACTGCCGCGTCATCGGCGTGCAGGCTGCCGGCGCACCCAGCATGGCGGAGTCCCTGAAAAAGGGCGAGATCATCACCCTCTCCAGCGTGGACACCGTGGCCGACGGCATCAAGGTCAAGACCCCCGGCGACCTGACGTTCGATATGTGCCGCCAGTACGTGGACGAGGTGGTGACAGTGACGGAGGGCGAGATCGCCAGCGCCATCCTGACCGTGCTGGAAAAGCAGAAGCTGGTGGCCGAGGGCGCCGGCGCTGTGGGCATCGCCGCCGCCATGTACCACAAGGTGAACATCGAGGGCAAGACCGTCTGCGCCCTGCTGTCCGGCGGCAACGTAGACGTCACCATGCTGGAGCGCATCCTCACCCGCGGCCTTGCCAAGGAGGGCCGCACCGTCACGTTCTCCACCGTACTACCCGACCAGCCCCACGCGCTGGCGTCGTTCCTGACTGTCGTGTCGTCCATGGGCGCCAATGTGCTGGACGTGAACCACGAGCGCCGCAACACCCGTGCCGCCATCGGCTCCTGCGTGGTGCAGCTGTCGCTGGAGACCCGGGACAAGGCCCACATTCAGGAAATTCTTTCCTCTCTCCGCCGCAAGGGCTACGAGGTGGAGGAGCGCTCCTGATCCCCGCGCCGAACCGTCAAAAACCAGAAAAGCCGCCCTCCGGGCGGCTTTTTTCCCCGTCCCCCTTGACAAACAGGGGCATTTTGTTATAATAACGGGTGTTCCGTTTGCGAGCGTGCTGGAATCGGCAGACAGGCAAGCTTGAGGTGCTTGTGTCCGTAAGGTCGTGTGGGTTCAAGTCCCATCGCTCGCACCAGAAAAACCACCCCATCGGGGTGGTTTTTCTATTAGGTGCCAGCGATGGGACAGGCATCGCCCACCGCCTGCGCTTTTTTGTGCGGCTCCTCTTTCAGATACTTGCAGAACAGATTGATCTGCTGGCGGGCAAAGCGTTCCCGCTGATAGAAGGCCACCGCGCCGGGATTGGTGTCCTCAGCCAGCAGCTGTATCCGCAGACAGCCCCACGTCCGCATCATCGCTTCCAATTCCGTCAAGGCGGCCCGGCCACAGCCTCTGCCGCGAAACGGCTCTCTGATAAAGAAGTCATCGAGAAACAGCACTTTTCCATGTGCCCATATACTGTAAAATATCACTGTGTTCATGAAGCCAATGGGTTGTCCGTCGTTTTCGATCATGAGCAGCAGGTTGGCGCTCTCCGGCTCCGACAAAACAGCGCGGAATATCTCGGCTGGGTCGCCTTTTTCCAGCGGTGATTCCCACACGTTTTCGTCCTCGTACTCATAAGCCATAAACTCCCGGTTCAACTCGACCCAAATGCTTTCTTCCTCAGAGCGGCATTTCCTCACTGTGACCATATGCTGTCCCCTCCTGCCTTTATTTTGCGGGATCCATTTCGTCCCTCGGGGTGGTTTTTCTTATGCTCCCGTGTTATAATCGTGCCAGCACCTGCCCGATAGGCCCGTCCACCGTGACGGCGGCGCCCAGACCGCTGCCGGCCCCGCCCTTGTTGATGACCGCCAGCTTACGTCCCCGGTAGTAGGTGACAAGCCCCGCCGCCGGATACACCACCAGCGACGTACCGCCGATGAGCAGCACATCCGCCTGTCGGATATAGTGAATGGCCTTTATCATCACATCCTCGTCCAGCGCCTCCTCATACAGCACCACGTCGGGCTTGATAACGCCGCCGCAATCGCAGCGGGGCACGCCGGTGCTGTTCACGATGCGCTCCACGCCGTAAAATTTCCCGCACCGGGTGCAGTGGTTGCGCAGCACGCTGCCGTGCAGCTCCAGCACCTCCCGGCTGCCCGCCTTCTGGTGCAGGCCGTCGATGTTCTGGGTGATGACCGCCTTCAGCCGCCCCTCCTGCTCCCATTGGGCCAGCTTCCGGTGGGCCGCGTTGGGCTGGGCATCCAGCGCCAGCATCTTGGCCCGGTAGAAGTCGAAGAACTCCTCCGTGTGCCGCTCAAAAAACGTATGGCTCAGCATCGTCTCCGGCGGATAGCTGAACTTCTGGTGGTACAGCCCGTCCACACTGCGGAAATCGGGGATGCCCGACTCCGTGGATACCCCGGCCCCGCCGAAAAACACGATGTTGTCGGAGCCGTCCAGCAATTCCTTCAGCTTACGGATACTCTCATCCATGGCAAACCCTCCATTTCACTCACAAGGAGCCGTCTATGAATATTCAGATCTTCGGAAAATCCAAGTCCTTCGATACGAAAAAGGCGGAGCGCTGGTTCAAGGAGCGCCGCATCAAGTACCAGTACATCGACCTTGCCGCCAAGGGCGTCTCCCCCGGCGAGTACCGCTCCATCCGCGCCGCCGTGGGCAGCTTCGACGCGCTGCTGGACAAGACCTGCCGCGCCTACGAGGAGCAGTACATGGCCTACATCACGCCCCAGGCGGCGGAGGAAAAGCTGCTGGAATACCCGGAGCTTTTCGCCGCCCCTATCGTCCGCAACGGCCGCCAGGCCACCGTGGGCTACTGCCCCGACATCTGGCAGACCTGGGAATAACGCCCCGTCCCGCACCCGCCGGTGCGGGATGTTTTTTATTCCGTGTAGCTGTGCTCCACCGTCACCACGGCGAAATAGGTGCTGTCCAGTGCCTTCACCAGCCCGCGTATCTCCCGGGCCGCCTGCTCCGGCGTCTTGCCGGAGGAAAACGGCAGCACCGCGTCGAAGATGAGGTTCGTGTGGGTGGTGCCCCGCACCAGCCGGAAGTCGTGGATGGTCATGCGGGGGTCCACCTGCTTCACCGCCTCAGCCACCTGCCGGCGCAGCGCCCCCACCAACGCGTCGTCGGTGACGATGGGATCCATGTGGATCACCGCCTGACAGTGCAGCTTCTCCGCCAGCTCCTTTTCGATGTTGTCGATAACATCGTGCATCTCCATGATGTCCCCGTGGGCGGGTACCTCCGCGTGGAGGGAGATCATACACCGCCCCGGACCGTAGTCGTGTACCACCAGATCGTGGACGCCCTGCACGGTGTCGTGGGCCATCACGATGTCCCGTATCTCCTGCACCAGCTCCGGGTCGGGGGCCTGCCCCAGCAGGGGCGACAGTGTCTCCTTCGCCGCCTTGTAGGCGGAGAACAGGATGAACAGCGCCACTACAAGACCCACATAGCCGTCCACCGCCAGCCCCGACCACTTGCCGATGAGCATAGCCAGCAGCACCGCCGCCGTAGCCGCCGTGTCGGAGAGACTGTCCATGGCGGTGGCCTCCATGGCCGCGGACTTGATCCTCCGTCCGATGCGCCGGTTGTACAGCCACATATACAGCTTCACGCACACCGACGCCGCCAGAATGCCCAGCGCCAGCGCCGAGAACGCCACCTCCTCCGGGTGGAGGATCTTGTCAAAGGAGGACTTGGCCAACTCCACGCCCATCAGCAGGATCAGTCCCGCCACCACAAGACCGGATATGTACTCGATCCGTCCGTGTCCGAAGGGGTGGTCTGTGTCCGGTTTCCGCCCCGCCAGCCGGAAGCCCAGCAGCGTCACCGCCGAGGAACCTGCGTCCGACAGGTTGTTGAAGGCGTCCGCCGTCACGGCGATGGAGCCGGACAGCCGCCCGGCGAAAAACTTCCCCGCAAACAGCAGGAGGTTCAGCGCGATGCCCACCACGCCGCACAGCGTGCCGTAGGCCCGCCGCACCGCCGGGGACGTCACATTTTCCCGGTCAGGAATGCACCACCGGGCCAGCAGTCGTATCATGCTCTTTCTCTCCTTTCACGGCGTACCGCGCCTTATTGCGCCGTGCCCCGAATGGTCAGCTTCATCTGGCAGCACAGGTCGTCCAGATCCCGGTCGGTGGCGGCATTGATCCGCAGCCTGCCGCCGCAGTCCGCGCAGATGATGTCCACCGCGCCCCGCCGCACCGCGATGTTATATCTGCGGCTGCCGCAGGTGCAGGCGATGCCGTCCCGTGCGGCGATATCCTTCAGCTCCGACAGCACCTCGTACATGATGACGTTGTCGGTGAAGGCCTCCTCACCGCCTGCCTTCTCCTTCTCCACCCGCAGGGCCAGCTCCTCCATGGCCCTGCGCACCTGCTGCTCCTCGCCGATATAGCAGCAAAGCTCCTGCTTTTCCGGGCAGGCCAGTCCGATGCCCCGCCCGTGCAGCACCGCATCGGCGCCGCACTCCGCCTGATGGTGCCCGCCGCACACGCCGCAGGGTACCCAAAACCGGAATTTCGTGCCGTCCGTCTCCGCCTCCAGCGCCTCCTGCCCGCATGCACACTCCATGCGGGCCGCGGCAGCAGACAGGGCGAACACACTGCGCTGGTGCAGCACCGCCTTGCCGCAGTGGGGGCAGATATAGCCAAAGCTGCGCATTTCCTCCATCGGTACACGCTCCTTCTCCTGATGTAAAGTCTTTATATTATACGCTGTCAGCGCCGCTTTTTCCAGAGGTTTTTGCCCGTTTTCGCAGGGTTTTTTCCTCTTGCGCTCTCCGGCTTTTTCCGTTATAATGCCGGCATATTTTATCGGAGGTGGTCGTTTTGCCCCGCAAATCCCTTCCCGCCGCGCTGAAGGCGGCGTTCCCCCACACAGTGCCCATCCTCACAGGCTATCTGGCGGTGGGCCTGGCCTACGGCCTGCTGATGGCCTCCAAGGGCTACAATTTCCTGTGGGCCGGCTTTGTCAGCGCTTTCGCCTTCTGCGGCAGCATGCAGTATGTGGCCATCACCCTGCTGACCACGGCCTTCGACCCCCTCAGTGCCTTTTTCCTCAGCCTGATGGTCAACGCCCGGCACCTGTTCTTCTCGCTGGCGCTGCTGCCCAAGTACCGGGGGCTGGGACGGCTGCGGTACTTCCTCATCTACACCCTCAGCGACGAGAACTTCTCTCTCGGCTCCACGGTGGAGCCGCCGGAGGATCAGGACCCCACGCTGTTCTACTTCGCCATGAGCTTCCTGACGTGGCTGTACTGGATCGTTTTCTCCATGCTGGGCGGCCTCATCGGCGGCCTCATCACCTTTGACATCAACGGCATCGACTTTGCCTTAACGGCGCTGTTCGTGGTGCTGTTCATCGAGCAGGTCATCAAGCGGGAGAACCGCGCCGCCGGCTTCATGGGCCTTGCCTGCTCCGTGGCGGGTCTGGCCGTTTTCGGCGCGGACAACATGGTCATCCCGGCCATGGTCCTGACGCTTATCGCACTTCTGCTGGGGAGGAAAAAGCTATGCGCCTGAATTTCATCCAGTCCCTCATCATCATCCTCATGGTGGCGCTGGCCACCCAGATCACCCGCTGGACGCCGTTTCTGGTGTTCTCCGGCGGCCGCAGGCTCCCCAAGGTGGTGGAGGACCTGGGCCGCCTGCTGCCCCCGGCCATGATGGGCCTGCTGGTGGTGTACAGCCTGCGGAACACCCAACTTCTCACCGGCAGCCACGGTCTGCCGGAGGCCATCGCCGTGGCCGTCACCGCCGGGCTCCACCTGTGGAAGCGCAGCACACTGCTGTCCATTCTGGCGGGCACCGCCGTGTACATGCTGCTGGTGCAGCTGGTTTTTGTGTAAGCATCGCCCATATCCGCAAAAGGACGTCCTGCCGGACGTCCTTTTCATATTTTTCCGCTTCCCGCGCACACTAAGGGCAATACCGCACAATGCGAATAAAGCGCGAGGTGGAACACTATGGACATCAAACGACTGAGCCGCCAGACCTGCCGGTTCCTCCAGCCCCCCGGCGTGGTGAGCTGGGCCAATGTAGGCGGCCGTCTGGAACGGCAGGGCCCGCTGGGTTCTTATTTTGACGTAACGGACGACGACTCCTTCTTCGGCAAAAAGACCTGGGAGCAGGGGGAAGCGGAGATGCAGGCCCTGGCCCTGCGCCGTGCCCTGCAAAAGGGCGGCCTGACGCCCCAGGACGTGGACTGCGTCTTTGCCGGCGACCTGCTGAACCAGAACATCGGCGCCACCTTCTCCCTGCGGGACTTCGCCATTCCCTTCTACGGGGTGTACGGCGCCTGCTCCACCATGGGGGAGAGCCTGTCACTGGCGGCCATGGCGGTGGCCGGCGGCTTCGCCCGCATTGCCGCTGCCCAGACCTCCTCCCACTTCTGCACCGCCGAGCGGCAGTATCGCGCCCCGGTGCCCTACGGCAGCCAGCGCGCCCCCACCGCCCAGTGGACGGCCACCGCCGCCGGCTGCTGCGTGGTGGGCGCCCAGTCCGAGGGACCGTATATCACCCACACCGTCCGGGGCCGCATCGTGGATCTGGGCGTCACGGACGTAGCCAACATGGGTGCGGCCATGGCCCCCGCCGCTCACGATACCCTGACCGCCCTGTTCCGCGACACCGGCACATCGCCTCAGGACTATGACCTCATCGTCACCGGCGACCTTGGCTATCTGGGCCACGCCCTGCTGGTGGAGCTGTTCCGCCGCGATGGTGTGGTGCTGGGCGACAACTGCACCGACTGCGGCATCCTGCTGTACGACCGGGTGAATCAGGATATGCACGCCGGCGGCTCCGGCTGCGGCTGCTCCGCCGCCGTGCTCAACGGTTATCTGCTCCACGGGCTGCACACCGGCAAATGGCAGCGTCTGGTCTTTGCGCCCACCGGCGCGCTGCTCAGCCCCACCAGCTCCTTTCAGGGCGAGAGCGTGCCCGGCATCTGCCACGCGGTGGTACTTTCCCATACCAAGGAGGCGCAGTAAAATGGAATACCTCAATGCATTTCTCTGCGGCGGACTGCTGTGCGCCGTGGGCCAGATCATCCTCGACAAAACCAACCTCACCCCCGCCCGCATCCTGACGGGCTATGTGGTCTGCGGCGTGCTGCTGCAGGCCGTGGGCGTCTACCAGTACGTGGTGGACTGGGGCGGTGCCGGCGCCACCGTGCCCCTCACCGGCTTCGGCTACTCCCTGGCTAAAGGCGTCGCCAAAGCCGTGGCGGAAAAGGGGCTGCTGGGCGTCATCACCGGCGGGCTCACTGCCACCGCCGGCGGCATCGCCGCCGCCGTGGTGTTCGGTCTTCTGATGGCCGTACTGTTCCGCCCCAGCGACAAGCGGCAGAGGTAAAAGTTCTCTAACTCCCCTCTTGCAAAATTTTCCCGCCGGTGTTACACTATCGGTACAAAATCCTACTCCTTTGATAGGAAGGTGATCCTATGACCGAAAAATTTGTCGTCACCGGCATGACCTGCGCCGCCTGCGCCGCCCATGTGGAAAAGGCGGCCAGCTCGCTGGACGGTGTGGACAGTGCCGCCGTAAACCTGATGCTGGGCACGCTGGTGTGCGCCTACGACGCCGATAAAGTCTCGCCCCAGGCCATCATCACCGCCGTGGAGGCGGCGGGCTACGGGGCCGCCTCCACGGACGACGCCAAGTGCGACCTCCGCAAGGAGCAGGAGGCCTCGGCAAAAGCCATGGGCCGCCGTCTCTTGTGGTCGGTGGTGTGCCTTGTGCCCCTGTTCTACCTGAGCATGGGCCACATGATGGGGCTGCCTGTGCCCGGCTTTATGCACCACCAGCCGCTGCTGGCAGCGCTGGTGCAGCTGACGCTGTGCCTGCCCATTCTCATCCTCAACCGCGCCTACTTCACCGTGGGCTTCTCCCGCCTGTTCCAGGGCAGCCCCAACATGGACTCGCTGGTGGCGCTGGGCGCCGCGGCGGGACTGGTGTACAGCCTCATTGAAATGGGCCTGCTGGCCGCCGGCCAGATCACCGGTATGCCGGACCTCTACTTCGAGTCTGCCGGCATGATCCTGGCGCTGGTCACCGTGGGCAAGTATCTGGAGGAGCGCTCCAAGGGCAAGACCACCGGCGCCATCACGGCGCTGCTGGCGCTGGCTCCGGACGTGGCGGTGGTGCGCCGCAGCGGCACGGAGGTCACCGTGGCCACCGACCAGATCAAGGCCGGTGAGACGGTCATCATCCGGCAGGGCGGCCGCATCCCCGTGGACGGCACCGTCACCAAGGGCAGCGGCTCTGTGGACGAATCCGCCCTCACCGGCGAGAGCATGCCCGTGGAAAAGACCCCCGGCAGCAAGGCCGTGTCCGCCACCATCCTCACCAGCGGCTATCTGGAGATGACCGCTGACCGGGTGGGCGCGGACACCACCCTGTCCCAGATCATCCAGCTCATGGAGCAGGCCGCCTCCACCAAGGCCCCCATCAGCCGTCTGGCCGATAAGATCAGCGCCGTGTTCGTGCCGGTGGTCATCTCCATTGCCGTTGTGGCTGCCGTGCTGTGGGCCACCGTGGGCGGCATGGGCGTCCGCTTCTGCCTGTCCATCGGCATCGCCGTGCTGGTGATCTCCTGCCCCTGCGCCCTGGGTCTGGCCACCCCCGTGGCCATCACCGTGGCCACCGGCAAGGCCGCCGAAAAAGGCATCCTCATCAAATCCGCCGCCAGTCTTGAGCTGATGGGCCGCGTCAACACCGTGGTACTGGACAAGACCGGCACCGTTACCGAGGGCAAGCCCCAGGTCACCGATGTGCTGTGCGCCGGCGGCGTCACCGAGGAGGAGCTGCTGTGCGCCGCCGCCTCGCTGGAAAAGCCCTCCGGCCACCCGCTGGCCGACGCCATCGTGCAGGAGGCCGAGCGCCGGAACATCCCTCTGTGCGCCGTGTCCGATTTTGCCGCCGTGGCCGGCGGCGGCGTACAGGCCGTGCTGGACGGCAAGACCCTCTACGCCGGCAATGACCGCTACATGACCCTTATCGGCGCAGGCACCTCCGCCCTGGCGGACGCGGCGGCGCAGCTGGCCGCGCAGGGCAAAACGCCCCTGTACTTCGCCGAGGAGCACCGCCTGCTGGGCGTCATCGCCGTGGCGGACGTGGTAAAGCCCGACAGCGCAGCCGCCATCGCCGCCCTGCGCCGCAGCAGCTGCGAGGTGGTGCTGCTCACCGGCGACAACCAGCGCACCGCCGAGGCCATCGCCCGTCAGGTCGGCGTGGACCGGGTCATCGCCCAGGTGCTGCCCCAGGACAAGGCCCGCTGCATCGAGGAGCTTCAGAAGGAGGGCCGGCTGGTGGCCATGGTAGGCGACGGCGTCAACGACGCCCCGGCACTGGTAACGGCGGACGTGGGCCTCGCCATCGGCGCCGGCACCGACGTGGCTATCGAGTCGGCGGACGTGGTGCTGATGCGCAGCAGCCTCATGGACATCGTGGACGCGGCGGCCCTGTCCCGCGCCACCCTGCGGAACATCCGCCAGAACCTGTTCTGGGCGTTTTTCTACAACTCCATCGGCATCCCCGTGGCCGCCGGTGTGCTGTACCCCGCCTTCCAGATCACCCTGAACCCCATGATCGCCGCCGCCGCCATGAGCCTCAGCTCCGTGTGCGTGGTGTCCAACGCCCTGCGGCTCCGGGGCTGGAAAGGCTCCCGGCCTGACAGCCGCGTTTCCCTTGACAAATCCGCCGCCCTGACGGACAATACAGACGTGAATACCGCCGCACCCGCGGCGCAGCAGGAGGAATCTGCCATGAAGAAAACACTTACTATCGAGGGCATGATGTGCGCCCACTGCGTGGCCCATGTGGAAAAGGCCCTCAGCGCTCTGCCCGGCGTCACCGCCTCGGTGGACCTGGCCAGCAAGACCGCCGTCGTCACCGGCGACGCCAGCGACGAGGCTCTGAAAAAGGCCGTGGCCGACGCCGGCTATCAGGTGACGGACATCCGCTGACCCCCCATAGCAAAAACGGACGGCACACCCCCTCCGGTGTGCCGTCCGTTTTTCACTTCTGCCATGCGGCCTGCCCCCTCAGACATGCCGCATGTCCTCCCTCTATGCCTGCCGCTTCTTCAGCTTCAGCTGAAGGCGGTCGGCGATCATGGCGATGAACTCGCTGTTGGTGGGCTTGCCCTTGGCGGAGTTCACCGTATACCCGAAGTACTTCTGCAGCGTCTCCAGATCGCCCCGGTCCCATGCCACCTCGATGGCGTGGCGGATGGCCCTCTCCACCCGGCTGGGCGTGGTGCTGAAGCGCTTGGCTACCTCGGGATACAGCACCTTGGTGACGGCGTTGATGACCTCCATATCGTCCACGGTGATCATGATGGCCTCCCGCAGGTACTGATAGCCCTTGATGTGGGCCGGTACGCCGATCTCGTGGATGATGGCCGTGACCATGCCCTCCAGCTGAGGCGCAGGCTCCCTCTGGGCCGGCGGTGCCACGGCCCGCCGCATGTGCTCCATCAGCGAGGCCTCGCTGACGGGCTTCGGCAGGAAAAAGTAGGCGCCCAGATCCACTGCCTCGTGGATCATCCGGTCGTTGTAAAAGGCTGACAGCACGATGGTGCGGGGCCGCTCCTCCCTCTCACGGAGCTGCCGCAGCACCCCGATGCCGTCCAGCACCGGCAGCATGGTGTCCATCAACAGGATCTGCGGATGTGTCTCCGCCACCAGCCCCGCCACCTGGCTGCCGTCTCCCGTTTCGCCTACCACCTGGAACTCTCCGGTCTCCTCCAGAGCCTCCCGCAGCAATAGTCGGAACTCTGCGCTGGCGTCCGCCAGCATCACGCGTATTTTTGTGTCCATTTTCTTCCCCCGTCCTTTTTGATTCGCATTCGGGCCGCCGTTTCGCAGTGTTCCAACAATTCTCGGTGACCCGTCATAAAAATTAGCACAATGAGACATCGTATGCAAGGGGTTTCTGTCGATTATTCCTATGTTTTACTTAGAATTTTCCGATAAAGTTGTAGCTTTTACACATAGTTAACACTTTTTCCTGTTTTCGACGCTCCTCGCCTTTTCCTTACTTTTTTCGCATGGCGAAATTTTTTACTTTTTACGCACCGCGCTTGCCAGTCTCCTGTCTTTGTGCTAATCTATAAGGTATGCAAACGGAGGGAGGCGGAAAAATGTCTCTTGCGGACAAGCGGCTGTTCCTGCTGGACATGGACGGCACGCTCTATCTGGACGACCGGCTGTTTGACAAAGTGCCGGAATTTCTGTCCCACATCCGCCGCATCGGCGGACGCTACCTGTTCCTGACCAACAACTCCTCCCGGGGCGTGGAGGGCTACATTGAAAAGCTCTCCCGCATGGGCATCCCCACCGGGCGGGAGGACTACCTCACCTCCGTGGACGCCGCCATCGACCACCTGCGCCGCTGCCACCCCGGCAAAAGGTGCTATGTGTTCGGCACCCGCTCGTTCCTCTCCCAGCTGCGGGAGGCCGGCATCCCCGTCACCGACCGGCTGGAGGACAGTATCGACATCCTGCTGTGCGGCTTTGACCGGGAGCTGACATTTCAGAAGCTGGAGGACGCCTGCATCCTGCTGAACCGGGGCGTCACGTGGCTGGCCACCAATCCCGACTGGGTCTGCCCCACCTGGTACGGCTCCGTTCCGGACTGCGGCAGCGTCTGCCGCATGCTGACCACCGCCACCGGCCGCGAGCCGCTGTTTCTGGGCAAGCCCCGGCCCGCCATGGCGGAGCTGGCCCTGCGCCGCACCGGCTTTGCGCCGGAGCAGACGGTCATCATCGGCGACCGGCTCTACACCGACATCGCCTGCGGCGTCAACGCCGGCATCGACAGCATCTTCGTGCTGTCCGGCGAGGGCACGGAGGCGGACATCGCCCAATACGGCATCCATCCCACGTGGATCTTTTCTGACATCGCGGCCCTGTACCGCCAACTGGAGGAAACGCTATGAAACTCAACTACAAGCGCACCATCATGGTAGGCTTCGCCTTCTTCCTCATCTGCGCCTTCTGGCAGGCCTATGACAACACCATCCCCCTGATCCTGACCAACAAGTTCGGCATGAGCCAGACCTGGTCCGGCGTCATCATGGCACTGGACAACGTGCTGGCGCTGTTCCTGCTGCCCCTGTTCGGCCACATCTCCGACAAGTGCACCAGCCGCCATGGCCGCCGGACACCCTTCATCGTCGTCGGCACTCTTATCGCTGCGGTGGCGCTGGTCTGCCTGTCCTTTGTGGACAACGCCCAGCTGAAGAATCTGCGGGACGTGTCCGCCATCGACGATCCCGCCGCCCTGGCCACCATCTACCGGGAGGAGAAGGACGCCACGCTGCTGACTCCCTCCGGCGAGAAGTTCATCCTCAGCCAGAAGTTCACGGAGGAGGAGTTCACCGCCATCCGCAGCCAGCTCACCGACGGGGAGAACACCGTCACCAACCCGGATTACACCAACTATGTGGTGCCCGCCCGGCAGGCCTGCGCCTGGCAGATGACGGCGGAGCACCCCTCCACGCTGATCTTCTTCGTGGTGCTGCTGCTCATCATCCTCGTATCCATGGCCACGTTCCGCTCCCCCGCCGTGGCCCTGATGCCCGACGTAACGCTGAAGCCCCTGCGCTCCAAGGCCAACGCCGTCATCAACCTCATGGGCTCCGCCGGCGGTATTCTGGTGCTGGCGCTGGGCATGGTGTTCGCCACCTCCGCCGTCCGCAACAGCCTCATGAGCTACACCGGCTACTTCGGCGTCATCGCGGCGCTGATGCTGGCGGCGCTGGTGATCTTCCTGCTCACCGTCCGGGAGCCGGAGTGGGCCGCGGAGATGCAGCAGCAGGCCGTAGCCTCCGGACTGGAAGATCAGTCCGAGGCCGACGACCCCACCGCCAGCCGCAAGCTGTCCGCCGACGAGGTCAAGAGTCTGATCTTCATCCTGCTTTCCATCGTGCTGTGGTTCTTCGGCTACAACGCCGTCACCAGCAAATACTCCGTCTACGCCAGCAACATCCTGCACAAGGACTATAACCTGACCCTCATCATCGCCCAGGCCGCCGCCATCGTGGCCTATCTGCCCGTGGGCTTCATCGCCAGCAAGGTCGGCCGCAAAAAGACCATCCTGGCCGGCGTGGTCATGCTCACCGGCGCCTTCACCGTGGCCGCCTTCCTCAATGCCGACAGCCCCACCATGCTGATGAACGCCATGTTCGCGCTGGCCGGCATCGGCTGGGCCACCATCAACGTCAACTCCTTCCCCATGGTGGTGGAGCTGGCCTCCGGCGGCGACGTGGGCAAGTACACCGGCTTTTACTACACCGCCTCCATGGCGGCGCAGGTGGCCACTCCCATGGTGTCCGGCCTGCTGATGGACCAGTTCGGCATGCACGTGCTGTTCCCCTACGCCGCCGTGTTCACGGCGCTGGCGTTCCTCACCATGCTCATGGTGAAGCACGGCGACAGCAAGCCCGAGGCCAAGGTCGGCATCGAAGTTCTGGAAGATCTGGAGGCGGATTGATATGACCATCGTATATATTCTTCTGGGTCTGCTGGTACTGGTGTGCCTGCTGTACGTCCTGTGCCTGCGCTGCCGCCGCCGTAAGGACTGGGAGCGCTTCCGCAAGTGGCGCTTCGCCCACCGCGGCTTCCACGACAAGCCCCGCATCCCCGAAAACTCCATCCCCGCCTTCCGCCGGGCCGTCCAGTGCGGCTTCGGCGCGGAGCTGGACGTCCATCTCATGAAGGACGGCCATCTGGCCGTCATCCACGACGCCTCCCTGCTGCGCACCGCCGGCGCGGACGTGCTGGTGGAGGACCTGACGGCGGAGGACCTGAAAAACTACACACTGGAGGGCACGGAGCACCACATCCCCCTGCTGGAGGAGGTGCTGCCCATCTTCGCCGGCAAAGCCCCCCTCATCGTGGAGCTGAAGGCCGAGCGGGGCAACGCCGACGCGCTGGCCGCCGCTGCCTGCAAGCTGCTGGACAAGTACCATGTCACCTACTGCATCGAGTCCTTTGACCCCCGCTGCCTCATGTGGCTGTGGGCCAACCGTCCCGATGTGGTGCGGGGCCAGCTGTCTGAAAATTTCCAGCGCCACGGCGACGCCCAGGATCTGCCCGGTGCGGTGCGCTGGGTGCTGGGCAACCTGCTGCTCAACGCCCGCACCCGTCCCGACTTCATCGCCTACCGCTTCGAGGACCGGAAGGCCCTGTCCCTCCGGCTGTGCCGCGGACTGTACGGCGCACAGGAGTTCAGCTGGACCATCCGCTCCAAAGCGGACATGGACGCCGCCGAGCGGGACGGCGCGCTGGTCATCTTTGAATGCTTCGATCCAAGGGGGTAACCACCGATGAGAGTCATCACCGGCTCTGCCCGGGGCAGAGTACTGAAGGAATTGCAGGGCATGGAGACGCGCCCCACCACCGGCAAGGTGAAGGAGAGCCTGTTTTCCATCATCCAGTTCGATATTGAGGGCCGCCGTGTGCTGGACCTGTTCGCCGGCACCGGCCAGCTGGGCATCGAGGCCCTGAGCCGCGGCGCGGCGGAGTGCGTGTTCATCGACCGCCGTCCCGACGCCGTCAGGCTCATTCAGGAGAATCTGGCCCTGTGCCGGCTGGCGGACCGCGCCCGGGTCCGGCAGGGCGACGCCCTGCCTTATCTCCGCAGCGGCGAAAAGTTTGACCTGGTGTTTCTGGACCCCCCTTACGCCTCCGGCCTGCTGGAACAGGCGCTGACGGACATCGCAGCGTTTGACATTTGCCGCCAGCATGGTATAATCGTAGCGGAAAGTGCCGCGGATACGGTTTTACCCGCACTTCCGGCCCCCTATCGGCTGTACCGCGAGTACCGGTACGGCAAGATCAAGCTGACGGTGTTCCATCGCGGCGGAAACGAGGACTGACCATGAAGATCGCCATTTATCCCGGCAGCTTCGACCCCATCACACTGGGCCATCTGGACATCATCCGCCGGGGCGCGGCCTGCTTTGACAAGCTGTATGTCTGCGTCATGGTCAACTGCGAGAAGAAGCTGCCCATGTTCACGCCGGAGCGCCGGCTGGAGCTGATCCGCCGCAGCGTGGCGGACATCCCCAACGTGGAGGTGGAGAACTGGAGCGGCCTGCTGGCGGACTACGCCCGTGAAAAGGGCGCCCATATCCTGCTCAAGGGCGTGCGCAACGCCACGGACTGGGACATGGAGCTGCAGATGGCCCGCATCAACCAGGGCATCCTGCCGGATCTGGAGACGCTGCTGCTGCCCGCCAGCGCAGAGTACGAGCATTTCAGCTCCACCATGGCACGGGAGATGATCCGCTACGGCCAGCCGCTGGAAAAGTATGTGCCGGCGCCCATCGCCGAGGAATTGGAAAAAACGCGGGGCTGACGTCCTGCCAGAAACTTAGAAAGGAACCAGGGATATGGAAGAAAAGGATGTGCAGCGACTGCTGGATATGCTCTACGGCATGATCGACGAGGCCAAGAGCGCCGCCTTCAGCTCCGACAAATGCATCATCAACCGCGATGAGGCGCTGGACCTGCTGGATGAGATCCGCGCCAAGCTCCCGCTGGAGCTGAAAAAGGCCCGCGAGCTGATCGCCGCCCGCACTGAGTATGTGGCCGGTGCCAAAAAGGAAGTGGAGAAGATGCTGCGTCAGGCGGAGCTGGACGCCAAGGTCATCGTCTCCGAGAGCGAGACCATCCAGCTGGCCCGCCAGAAGAGCAGCGAGATCGTCCGCCGCGCCGAGGAGCGCACCCGCGAGCTGTACCATGTGGCCAATACCTACACCGAGGACGCCCTGCGCCGCACGGAGGAGGCCATCCAGATGGCCCTCACCGAGGTACAGGAATCCCGTGTCCGCTTCCGCGCCGCCAGTCAGGAGCAGATGCAGGCCCAGCGGGCCGAGCTGAACCGCACCGGCGCCGCCGAGGACGCCCCCAAGACAGAGAGCAGCGCCCAGTAACGCCCCCCTCTGTACCCTTTGTTTAAAATCACCGAATATTTTATAAGCATTTCTACATTTTCCACAATCGAATAACATCTTGTGGCACTCCAAACCGGTAGACACTATATTTTGTGTCTACCGGTTTTTTGCGCCTCCGTGCATCGAACATGCGTTTTAAGACGTGCCCGTTTTCCCCTGTTTTCTGGAAAAATTTGGCGCTTTTGCAGCCTTTGCGGGAGGAAACTTCTGCTTGCATTTTCATAACGCATTATGTATACTAATCCCGTGAGTGGTGGAATGTGGGGGAAGTGCCCCCTTTTGTGGGGGATCATCCCACGGTTTTCCACCGGTCACCTGATTTCACACGAGAGGAGGCGGCCCCATGACCGGTCAGTTCAGCCACAATATCGACGCCAAGGGCCGCCTGTTCATTCCGGCCTCTCTCCGCAAGGAGTTGGGCCAGACGTTTCACGTCACCGTGGGACAGGATCACTGCCTCTCCGTCTACTCCGACGAGAGCTGGGCCGCCTTCATGGCCCGGCTGAAGGAGCTGTCCTACAACGAGGTAAAGAAGCTCCGCGCCCTGTTCGCCTATGCGGCGGACTGCGAGCCGGACTCCCAGGGCCGCATCCTCATCCCCGCCAAGCTGCGGGAGTACGCGGGTCTGACCAAGGAGGTCGTGGTAGTGGGCAGCTTCGACCGCGCCGAGATCTGGAGCGCCGAACGCTGGGCCGCCATCGAAAACGAGGCCTTCTCCTCCGGCGCGCTGGAGCAGGCCATGGCGGAAATGGGGCTGTGACCCATGTCTGACTGCACCATTGAAAAGGATTACGGCCACAAGCCGGTCCTCCTCCAGGAGTGTCTGGACGCGCTGGCCATCCGGCCCGACGGCATCTATGTGGACGGCACGCTGGGCCGCGCCGGCCACTCGCTGGAGATCGTCCGCCGCCTGACGGCGGGCGGCCGCCTCATCGGCATCGACCGCGACCAGACGGCTATCGACGCCGCCCGGGAGCGTCTGGCGCCCTATCTGGAGCGCGTGACCCTTGTCCACAGCAACTTTGACCGTATCGGCGATATCCTCGCCGATCTCCATATCCCCGGCGTCGACGGGATGCTCTTTGATCTGGGCGTCTCCTCCCCCCAGCTGGACGACGCCGCCCGCGGCTTTTCCTACATGCACGCCGCCCCGCTGGACATGCGCATGGACCGCACAGCCCCTCTCACCGCCCGTGACGTGGTGAACGACTGGCCCTATGAGGAGCTGCGCCGCATCCTCTACGATTTCGGCGAGGAGCGCTATGCCCCCGCCATCGCCCGCCGCATCGTGCAGACCCGGGAGCAGGCCCCCATCGAGACGACGCTGCAGCTGGTGGACATCATCCGCTCCGCCATGCCCCCCGCCGCTCTCCGGGAAAAGCAGCACCCGGCCAAGCGCAGCTTTCAGGCCATCCGCATCGCCGTCAACGGCGAGCTGGACGCCCTGCCCCCCATGCTGGAGGCCGCCGTGTCCCATCTGAACACGGGCGGACGGCTGGCTGTCATCTCCTTCCACTCGCTGGAGGACCGCATCATCAAAAAGACCATGCAGGAGCTGGCCACCGGCTGCACCTGCCCGCCCGAATTCCCTGTCTGTGTCTGCGGCAAAAAGCCGAAGATACGGCTGGTCAGCCGCAAGCCCATCGTGTCCGGCGACGCGGAGCTGGCCGAAAATCCCCGCGCCCGCAGTGCCAAGCTGCGCGTAGCGGAAAAGCTCTGACGCAGAGCGCCCCATTTTTCCGGAGAGGAGTGACCGTCCCTTGGCCCAGCCCTATCGCAAAAGCGCCGTCTACGGCAGTCTGGCCTACGACCTGGATGCCCTGGCACGGGAACGCCAGCTGGAGGATGCCGGCAAGCTGCCCCAGAAGCAGCCCGCCCCCCAGCCGCAGCCTCTCCCCCGCCGTCAGACCCGTACCCGCACCGCCGCCCGCCCCTCTCCTCTGGTGGCTCTCGGCACCGTGGTGCTGCTGGCCCTGGTGGTGGTACTGATGCTGGGCTATGTGACGCTCACCGACGTGTCCGGCAGCGTCTCCTCCATCAAGCGGGAGATCGAAGCTCTGGACGAGCAGCACGTCGCCCTGCTGACGGAGTACGAAAAGACCTTTGACCTGGCCACCGTCAAGGCGGCGGCCGAGGCCGCCGGCATGTCCAAGCCCACCAGCGGCCAGATCCAGTATATCGACCTGTCCGGCGACGACAGCGTCACGCTCTACAAGGCCGAGGGCAGCGCCGCGCTGGGCGGCCTGCTGGATAAGCTGGAGCGGGGCTGGGACTATGTGCTGGAATATTTCCGCTGACAGCGGCCATATCATGAGGCAGTGAGGAGTAAGAAGGCGACTTCTTGCTCCTTGCTTGGTATTCGAGAACCCGCCCGGCCCCGGGAAAACCGCGCCGGGTCTTGCTTTCGGAGGCAGAAAACGTGTCAGATCCCAAACGTAAAGACGAAAATATCCGCCGCGCCAACCGGGTCATCCAGACCCGGTCCTTCGTGCTGATGCTCATCATGGGCGTGGCCATGTTCGTGCTGCTGTTCTTCCAGCTTTTCGACCTGCAGATCATCCGCCACGAGGAGCTGCAGAGCAAAGCCGTGAACCAGCAGACCCGCCGCACGGTGGTCACCGCCTCCCGCGGCACCATCTACGACCGCACCGGCAACATCATGGCCATCTCCGCCAGTGCCGAGACCATCATCCTCTCCCCGCTGGAGATCGACAACGCCGTCAACGACAAGGATGATCCCGTGTCGTGGACGAAGGACTCCCTGGCCGCCGGCCTTGCCGAGATCCTGGGCAGCGACGCCTCCTCCATCCGCAAGCGCATGGACAACACCAAGTCCCAGTACGAGGTCATCAAGCTCCGCGCCGAGGAGGAGACGGCCAACGCCGTCCGCACCTACATCAACGAGAACAAGATCGTGGGCGTCCATCTGGTGGCCGACGCCAAGCGCTACTATCCCTACGGCTCTCTGGCCTCCCACGTCATCGGCTTCGTAGGCGACGAGAACACCGGCCTGTACGGGCTGGAGGCCCGCTACGAGGAGGCGCTGGAGGGTCAGAGCGGCCTTGTGGTGTCCGCCAAGGACAACGCCGGCAACGACATGATGTACGCCTACGAGCAGTATTTTGCCGCTCAGAACGGCAGCGACCTGACGCTGACGCTGGACGCCACCATCCAGTACTATCTGGAAAAGGGCCTTGAGTCCATGACCGACAAATTTGCCGCCGCCAACGGCGCCACCGGCATCATCATGGACGTCAAGACCGGCGGCATCCTGGCCATGGCCTCCTACCCCAACTACGACCTCAACGACTTCTCCGCCGTGCAGGATAAGACCCTGCTGGAGCGGATGGAGCGGGGCGAGGGCACGCTGGCCGACATGCAGCTGCTCCAGTGGCGCAACAAGGCGCTGAACGACACCTACGAGCCCGGCTCCACCTTCAAGATCCTGACGCTGGCCGCCGCGCTGGAGGAGGGCGTCATCGACATGAACACCACCGTCAACTGCAATGGCTTTGTCAACATCTCCAACTACACCATCCACTGCTCCAACAAGGCCGGCCACGGCCTGCAGACGCTGGTGCAGTCCGTGGGGAACTCCTGCAACCCCGCCTTCATCTCCTACGGTCTGAAGCTGGGCAACACCACGTTCTACAACTACATGAAGGCCTTCGGCCTCATGGACGACACCGGCATCGACCTGGGCGGCGAGGCCGTGGGCATCTTTGCCGACCCCGCCAGCTTCACCCAGCTGGACCTGGCCTGCTACGCCTTCGGCCAGAACTTCAACGTCACCCCCATCGCCCTTATCACGGCCCAGGCCGCCTGCATCAACGGCGGCTACCTCCGCAGCCCCTATCTGGTGGAGCGCATCACCGACTCCAACGGCAGCGTCACCTACCAGCACGACAGCACCCCCATCCGTCAGGTCATCAGCGAGGAGACGTCCGCCACCGTGCGGGAGTGCCTGGAGTACGTGGTGGCCAGCGGTACCGGCAAAAACGGCCAGGTGGCCGGCTACCGCATCGGCGGCAAGACCGGTACGGCCGATAAGGGCCAGACCGGCGACGTAGTGGTGTCCTTCCTGTGCTTCGCCCCTGCCGACGACCCGCAGGTCATCATGCTCCTGACCATGGATACCCCCAGCCGCTCCACCGGCACCTACGTCTCCGGCGGCAACATGGTGGCCCCCACCGCCAGCTCCATCATGGCCGAGGTGCTGCCCTATCTGGGCGTGGAGCCCAGCTACTCCGCCGAGGAGCTGCTGGGCATGGACACCACCGTGCCCAACGTCATCGGCATGTCCGTGGAGGAGGCCAAGAGCAAGCTCACCGAGCGGGGCCTGAGCTGCAAGATCAGCGGCGACGGCGAGACCGTCACGGACCAGACCCCCGCCGGCGGCGCTATCATTCCCGGCAAGTCCGCCGTCATCCTGTACGCCGGTACGGATAAGTCCACCGCCAAGTGCAAGGTGCCCCACCTCATTGGCAAGACGCCCTCCGAGGCCAACACCGCCGCCACCGGCGCCGGACTGTTCATCCGCTTTTCCGGCACCACCGGCAGCGAGTCCTCCTCCGTCCGCGTGCTGTCCCAGTCCATCGAGGAGGGCACGGAGGTGGAGGCCGGCACGGTCATCACCGTCCAGCTGGGCGACACCTCCGTTACGGACTGACCGCCCCACGATTTTCCCAGAGAACCGCACAGATTTCCCTTTTCTGCGCAAATTCTGCCTGCTATAATAGGGGCAAAACCTGCTGCAAAGGAGACGTTTGTATGAAACTCAGCGAAATTTTGAAGGATCTGACCATTCTCGATACCAACGCCGACCTGAACGCCGACATCACCGACGTCTGCTACGACTCCCGTCAGGCAAAGCCGGGCGGCCTGTTCGTCGCCATCGCCGGTGCGGAAACGGACGGTCATAAATATATCCCCATGGCCCGCGACAAGGGCGCCGCCTGCGTGGTCTGCCAGCAGGCGCCGGACTGCGGCATCCCCTATGTACTGGTGGAGGACTCCCGCCGGGCGCTGGCGGTCATCGCCTGCAACTGGTTTGACCACCCCTCCCGGGAGCTGACCATGATCGGCGTCACCGGCACCAGCGGCAAGACCACCTCCACCTATCTCATCAAGAGCATTCTGGAGCAGAAGGCCGGCGCCAAGGTGGGCCTCATCGGCACCATCCAGAACATGATCGGCAGCGAGGTGCTCCACACGGAGCGTACCACCCCGGAGTCCTTCGAGCTGCAGAAGCTGCTGCGGCAGATGTCCGACGCCGGCTGTACCCATGTGGTCATGGAGGTGTCCTCCCACGCACTGGTGCTGGACCGGGTCTACGGCATCCGCTTTGCCGTGGGTATTTTTACCAATCTCAGTCAGGATCATCTGGATTTTCACCGCACCATGGAGGAATATTGCGACGCCAAAGCTATTTTGTTTGACCGCTGCGATGTCGGCGTGTATAATGCCGATGATCCGTGGCATACCCGGCTGCTGCAAAATGCCACTTGCCCCCGGAAATTCTCCTACGCCATCCACGCCGACGCGGATCTGAAGGCCAAGTCCGTGCAGCTCCACCCCGGCAGCGTGGCGTTTGATGCCGAGGCTGACACGGAGTGGGCGCACGTGCAGGTGGGGATCCCCGCCCAGTTCACCGTCTACAACGCGCTGGACGCCATGGCGTGCTGCTGGAATCTGGGTGTGCCGCTGGTGGAGTGCGCCGACGCGCTGGCCCGGAACCACGGTGTCAAGGGCCGCATGGAGATCATCCCCACCCCCGGCAAGGACTACACCATCCTCAACGACTACTCCCACAAGCCCGACGCGCTGGAGAACGTGCTGGAGTCGGTGAACGGCTTTGCCAAGGGCCGCACCGTGGTGCTGTTCGGCTGCGGCGGTGACCGGGATAAGACGAAGCGCCCCGTCATGGGCGGCATCGCCGCACGGCTGGCGGACTTTGTCATCGTCACCAGTGACAACCCCCGCACCGAGGAGCCGCAGGCCATCATCGACGACATTCTGGCGGGTATGCGGGACACCGATACCCCCTATGTGGCCATCCCCGACCGGGTGGAGGCCATCCACTACGCCATGGACCACGCCCAGAGCGGCGACGTCATCATTCTGGCCGGCAAGGGCCACGAGGACTATCAGGAGATCAACCACGTCCACTATCCCATGGATGAGCGGGTCATCGTGGCGGAACACCTGAAAGAAATGCAGAAATAAAGAAAAGACCTCCGCAGTACGCGGAGGGAAGGAGCGAGTAAGTATGGGTTTTATGGAGATCGTGCTGCCGCTGGTGGTCAGCTTTGTCATCACCGCCGCGGCGGGCCGGCTGCTGATCCCGGCGCTGCGGCGGCTGAAGGCCGGGCAGTCCATCAAGGAGATCGGCCCCACGTGGCACATGACGAAGCAGGGTACCCCCACCATGGGCGGTGTGATGTTCATCATCGGCATCGGCATCACCATTCTGGCGCTGGGGTGGCGGCACATGATGGCGGGCGAGTTTGCCCATCTGTACGTCTATCTCTTCGCGCTGGTGTTCGGCGCTATCGGATTTATCGATGACTATCAGAAGGTGAAGCACCACCACAACACCGGCCTGACGGCGCTGCAAAAGTTCGCCTTGCAGCTGGCGGCGGCGGTGGCGTTTCTGTGTCTGATGCGGCTTGAGGGACTGCTGACCCCCAATCTCTATATCCCCTTCTGGAACACCCATCTGGTGCTGCCGTGGCCGGTGTACCTCATCTTCGCCGCCTTCGTCATCGTGGGTACGGTGAACGCCGTCAACATTACCGACGGTCTGGACGGTCTCAGCACCAGCGTCACCATCCCCGTGGCGGTCTTTTTCACGGTCATGGCGGTGGTCTGGCCGGGCTTTGCCCAGCTTGGCACGTTTTCCGCCGCTATGGTAGGCGGTCTGGCAGGCTTTCTGCTGTATAACCACTACCCCGCCAGGGTGTTCATGGGTGACACCGGCTCCCTGTTTCTGGGCGGCGCGGTGGCGGCGCTGGCGTTTGCCTACGATATGCCTCTGGTGCTGCTGCTGGTGGGCATCGTCTATATCTGCGAGACCCTGTCGGATATCATTCAGGTGACATACTTCAAGCTGACCCACGGCAAGCGCATCTTCAAGATGGCGCCGCTGCACCACCACTTCGAGATGTGCGGCTGGAAGGAGACAAAGATCGTGGCGGTGTTCTCCACCATCAGCGCACTGTTCTGCCTGCTGGCCTACTTCGCCGTGTACCAGCGCTTCAGCTTCTGAGAAAATACAGGATCGCATACATGATGAAATGCATGCTGAAGCGGTTTTTCGTTCATCATGTACTTCATCAAGGCATTATTTGACTGGCAGAATATGGGAAAGGAGGGACAGCCGTGACCCGGGAGGAATATCGGGCGCAGAAGGCCGCCAAGGAGCGGATGCGCCAGACGGAGCAGAAGCATAAGCAGGCCGCCAAGGGCTCCATGGACCTGCCCTTCCTGATCCTGACGGTGCTTCTGACGGTGGTGGGCCTCATCATGCTGTTCTCCGCCAGCTTCCCCCGCGCCTACTACGACACCGGGGACGGCACCTATTATTTCAAGCGGCAGGCGCTGTTTGCCGCGGTAGGTCTGACGGCCATGTTCGTGGTGGCCAAGATCAACTACCAGCGCTGGCGCGGCGCCTCCCGGATCCTGGTGGGGCTGGCGCTGTTCCTGCTGATCCTGGTCATTATTCCCCACAACCCGCTGGCCATCACCGCCAACAACGCCACCCGGTGGCTGGGCATCCAGGGCGTATTCCAGTTCCAGCCGTCGGAGATCGCCAAGCTGGCGGTCATCGTCTACTTTGCCGACACCATCTCCAAGAAAAAGGAAAAAATGCTGACGTGGCGCCAGGGCATCCTGCCCTATGTGGCGCTGCTGGGCATCATCTCTGTGCTGATGATGCTGGAGCCGCACCTGTCCGGCACAGTGCTGATCCTGTGCACCGGCGCGGTGCTGATGATCGTGGGCGGCATACAGGGCTGGCTGGTGGCCGCCGGCGTGGGCGGCGTGGCCGCCCTGGGCTTTCTGTTTATCAAGCTGGCGGAAAAGGGTATCATCAAGTACGGCGCGGCCCGCATCGCCATGTGGCACGACCCGTGGCTGGACTACTCCGGCGACGGCTATCAGCTGGCCCAGAGCCTGATCACCATTGGCTCCGGCGGCCTGCTGGGCGTGGGCTTCGGCCGCAGCCGCCAGAAATTCCTGTACCTGCCGGAGCAGTACAACGACTTCATTTTCTCCGTGGTGTGCGAGGAGCTGGGGCTGATCGGCGCCTGCGTCATCATGCTGATCTTCGCCCTGCTGATCCTGCGGGGCTTCTGGATCGCCCTCCACGCCCGCGACCGGTTCGGCGCGCTGCTGGTGGTGGGCATTATGACCCATCTGGCGCTGCAGACATTCCTGAATATTGCGGTGGTGTCCGGCTTTGTGCCCACCACCGGTATCTCCCTGCCGTTCTTCAGCTACGGCGGCACGGCCCTGTGCTTGCAGCTGGTGGAAATGGGTATCGTGCTCAGCGTGTCCCGGCAGATCCCCGCGCCGAAGGCGGGGTAACGCGCCCCACCACGGCAAAATTCGACAACTAATTGTATCTTTTCCCAGAAAAATTACGAAACGTATATTAATAGCAGAAGGAGTTTGCGATGAGAGTGATCTTCACCTGCGGAGGCACCGCGGGACATGTGAATCCGGCGCTGGCGCTGGCAGGGCTTATGCGGCAGCGCGACCCCCAGACCGCCGTGCTGTTCGTGGGCACCCCCGACGGCATGGAGCGGGATCTGGCGTCCAAGGCGGGCTACGACTACGCCGCCGTGGAGGTGGACAGCTTTCACCGCTCCATAAAGCCGGAGGCCATGCGCCACAATCTCCACGCCGTGGGGGCGCTGGCCCGGTCCGGGCCGGCGGCCAGGGCCATCCTGCGGGAGTTCAGGCCCGACCTGGTGGTGGGCACCGGCGGCTACGCCAGCTATCCCATGGTGAAGGCGGCGGCACAGGCCCACATCCCCACGGCGGTGCACGAGAGCAACTCCGTGCCGGGGCTGACCACCCGGATGCTGGAGGAGTACGCCGACGTTATCATGGTGGGTTTCGAGGACTGCCGCCAGCACTACCGGCACCCGGAGCGCATCATGGTCACCGGCACCCCGGTACGGGGCGATTTCTTCACCAAAACGCCGGAGGAGGCGCGGCAGGAGTTGGGCTTTGACGACGGGCGGCCTGTTGTGGTATCCTTCTGGGGCAGCCTGGGAGCCAGCCACATGAACGAGGCCATGCTGGACTTCTTCGAGGAGGAGCGAAAAAATGGCTTCCCCTTCCACCATATCCACGCCGTCGGCAAGGGCGGCTGGGAGACAATGGAAAGAGCTTTACAGCAGCGGGGACTGGACGCCTGCGCCGATCTGGATGTGCGGCAGTACATCTACAACATGGCCACGGTGATGCGCAGCGCAGACCTGGTGATCTGCCGGGCGGGCGCGTCCACCATCAGCGAACTGACGGCGCTGGGGATGCCGGCCATCATGGTGCCTTCCCCTTACGTCACCAACAACCATCAGGAGAAGAACGCCCGGCTGCTGGAGGCCCACGGCGGCGCGGAGGTGCTGCTGGAGCGCGAGGCCAACGGTGCGGCGCTGTACCGTGCCGCGGCGGAT
>CAKTPQ010000021.1 GCA_934591745.1 uncultured Oscillospiraceae bacterium | reverse complement strand
GGGGAGTCCCTGACCCACGAGAAGCTGGTGAGCTTCCTGTTCATCTGGGCCGGCGTCATCCTGTATGTGCTGAACACTGTTTACGAGGAGAAGCGGAAAAAAGCCGCTGTGCAATAAGGGTGCGATGGCCGTCCGGCATGCCGGGCGGCCATCGTTCTGTCTATGATATGGACAAACGGGGAAAACTGTGATACAATAGCTCCCATCATGGGGCATTGTGTCCTGAGGAGGAGAACGGTATGCAGGGGAGACTCATCGTGTTTGAGGGAACGGACGGTTCCGGCAAGGCCACCCAGTCGGCACTGCTGTGTCAGGAGCTGGAACGCCGGGGCATCCCCTTCCGCAAGTTGGAGTTCCCCCGCTATCAGGAGGCGTCCTCCGCGCTGATCCGCCTGTATCTGGGCGGCGCCTTCGGCAGCGACCCGGAGGATGTCAACGCCTACGCCGCGTCCACGTTTTACTCCGTGGACCGCTACGCCTCCTACAAGCAGGACTGGGGCGGGTTCTACGAGTCCGGCGGCCTGCTGATCGCCGACCGTTACACCACCAGCAACGCCGTCCACCAGACGGCCAAGCTGCCGCCGGAGGAGCGGGACGCCTTTCTGGACTGGCTGTTCGACTTCGAGTACCGGCTGCTGGGCCTGCCGGAGCCGACCCGCGTGCTGTATCTGGACATGCCCACCGAGGCCACGGAGCAGATGATGCGCCTGCGGGAGGCTGCCACCCATACCAAGGCTGATATCCACGAAAAGGACGAGGCGTACCTCCGCCGCTGCCGGGAAAACGCCGCTTATGTGGTGGCGCGCTGCGGCTGGACACGGATCGACTGCGCAAAGGGCGGCGCGCCCCGCCCGATCAACGATATACACAAGGAAGTGATGGCGTGTGTGGCCGATCTCATCGGCTGACCGCCTGAAAGGAGTTACTATGTCCAATTACGAAAGACACGACAGACAGGACGAGACGGCCATGTGGGACGCCGATGAGGTGCGCCGTCAGGAGTCCGCGCAGCAGGACCGCCGCCGCGGCAGAAAACGCTCCCGCCGCCGGGCCGGCGTGGCCGTTTACCTGGTATGCGTGGTGCTGGGCTCCTGCCTGCTGGCCGGTATCGGCTGGCTGCTGGTCAACGACCTGTGTTCCCTGAACAAGGCTCCCGTGGAGGTGGAGATCACCGTGGAGGAGGGGGACACCCTGTCCGACGTGGCTACGAAGCTGAAGGACGCGGGGCTGGTAAATTCCAAGGGCTTTTTCAAACTGGCCAGCGGCTTCCTGCATTACAGCCGCTACGTGGAGCCGGGCACCTATAAGCTCAACAGCGACATGGACTTCCGCTCCCTCATCGTGAACATGCACGACTGGAAGCAGGACTCCATGGACGCCCAGGGTCTGGTGCAGGTCACCATTCCGGAGGGCTACACCGTCCGTCAGATCATCGACCTGCTGGCGGAGAAGGGCGTGGCCACCAAGGAGGAGCTGGAGGACGCCTGCGCCAACTTTGACTTTGAGAATTACGCTTTCCTGTCCTCCGACACACTGGGCAGCATCGACCGTATGGAGGGCTTCCTGTTCCCCACCACCTACACCTTCGACAAGAACAAGACGGCGGTGTATGCGGTGGATACCATGCTGACCATGTTCAAAAACGAGATCAGCCAGCAGATGCTGCAGGACATCAAGAACTCTCCCTATGACCTGCGGCAGATCATCACCATGGCCTCCCTCATCGAGCGTGAGTCCATCGGCGATGATGCCGAGCGTAAGAACATCAGCTCCGTTATCCACAACCGCCTGGAGAACCCCAACAGCGAAAAAGGCGGCCGGCTGCTGCAGTTGTGCTCCTCTATCAACTATATCATGGTGCATGACGGCGTAAAGACCTTCGACACTACCATCGACCATCCCTACAACACCTATATCCACGAGGGACTGACCCCCGGTCCCATCTGCAACCCCGGCCTCAGCGCCATCAAAGCGGCCATCTACCCGGCCAGCACGGATTACTACTTCTTCGCGCTGGGCACCGATAAGAAGAGCCACTTCTTCACCGACTACAACGAGCATCTCCGCTTTGTCAACAGCGCGGAGTACCAGCCCATTTACTCCTGATGCGGAAGCCGGAGCTGCTGTCCCCGGCAGGGGACTGGGAAAAACTGCAGATGGCCGTGCTCTACGGCGCGGACGCCGTGTACCTGGCGGGTACGTCCTTCGGTATGCGCTCTTTCGCGGGCAACTTCTCCGATGAGGAGCTGCCCCGGGCGGTGCGCTTTGCCCACGACCACGGCGTGAAGGTCCACGCCACCGTGAACACCATGCCCCGCTGGGACGAGGCGGAGCAGCTGCCCGCCCATCTGGAAAAGCTGGACGCGGCGGGGGTGGACGCCCTGATCCTGGCAGATCTGGGAGCGTTCACGCTGGCGGGGAAGTACGCACCCCACTGCCAGCGCCACATCAGCACCCAGCAGTCCATCGCCAACCACGTCTGCGCCCAGGCCTGGTACGATCTGGGCGCCTCACGGGTGGTGCTGGCCCGGGAGGTCAGCCTGGCGGAGATCGCCGCCATCCGGCAGCGTGTCTCGCCGCAGCTGGAGCTGGAGGCCTTCTGCCACGGCGCCATGTGCGTCAGCTACTCGGGCCGGTGTCTTCTGAGCAACTATATGACCGGTCGGGATTCCAACCGGGGCCAGTGCGCCCAGCCCTGCCGCTACCAGTACGCCCTGATGGAGGAGAAGCGCCCCGGCGAGTATTTCCCTGTGTTCGAGGATGAAAAGGGCACCTACATCATGAACAGCCGCGACATGTGCATGATCGACCATCTGGACGACCTCGTGGCCGCCGGCGTGGACTGCCTGAAGATCGAAGGCCGCGCCAAGTCGGCGTACTACGCCGCCATCGTCACCGGCGCCTACCGCCACTGTCTGGACGCCGCGGCCGCCGGTGAGCCGCTGGACCCCGTCTGGCGGGACGAGGTAGAGCATATCAGCCACCGCCACTACGCCACCGGCTTCTTCTACGGACAGCCCGGCCAGTATTACGAGAGCGCCCGCTACCTGCGGGACTGGCAGATCTGCGCCGTGGTGACGGACTGCGCCCCCGACGGCACGGCCACCCTGAGTCTGCGCAACAAGTTCGCTGCCGGCGACACGGTGGAGATCGTCGGCCCGGACACCAAACCCTTCACCGTCACCGTTCCGCCCATGCGCGGCCCGGAGGGGGAGGTGCTGCTGGAGCCGAAAACGCCCCAGATGACCTTCACCATGGAGCTGCCCCGGCCTGTGCCGCCCATGAGCTTTGTCCGCCATGCGGTGGAGCTAAGCGGCAGATAACGTACATAAAAGGGACGCCCGCGCCATGCGCGGGCGTCCCTTTTATGTATTTTTTCAGACGCTGGAGGCGGGATGCGCGGCGCTGTCCGCGTCCTCGTCCTCCGGCAGGGCGGCTGCGGCCTCATGCCGCCGCTCGCATACCGCCAGCACATAGCCCCACGCCGTCAGCGGCAGCACCGCCAGCGAGCCTCTGGTGAACCACCATTTCACCGCGCAGAACGCCCACGCGGCGCCGATATGGAAGCACCCCAGCGTGGCCAGGAAGAACCACATCTTCCGCAGGTGCGCCCTGTCACGGTCGTACAGGTAATTGGCCAGCGCCAGCGACGTCTGCTTCGTGTTGTTGGTGGAGAAGATGGTGGAGCTGTAAAAGCCTCTGGCCCCGGCAAAGCTGCTCCACTGGATGCTCATGGCGAAGAAGATGGGGTACAGCGCCACCACCGGGTCCAGCTCCGGCGGCAGGAAGAACAGCACCGCCGCCATAGCTGCCGTGACCACGGGGGACACGCGGTGCATGTCCGCACCGCACCAGTGGGGCAGCAGCACCGTCAGCATGGTGCCCAGCACATACAGCGCCAGCGCGCCGAAGTGCAGCAGCATGTCCGGCAGCTGCCAGCGCAGCAGGTCGATGAGCATTTCCAAGAGGTTCATGGTCTGGGCGTTGCCCATGATGCCGCTGTGTACCAGCACGGCATAGCACCCGAAGAAGCCGCCTACCGTGCAGAACGCCAGATGGCGGTACAGGTCGATATGGTCATTTTCCGACAGCCTTTTCACAAAAACGCCGCCTTTCTTACAGATTCACCGGTCTCCCAGTATAACAGACGGCGCGGGAAAGGCAAGGGCAAAATCGCACAAATCGCAAATTTCAGCGAGAGTGTCAAGAAGAATTTAGGCAAATGACAAAAAATATCAAACTTAAGATGTAACACAAATGCGTCTCCGGATGCCCGGCAGCTGGAGGTGGGCTGTGTTACAAGCGGTATCGCTGCGCGATGTAGCATAGAAACACCGCGCCAGTCAAGACCACAAAAAAAGCAGCTCTCACGGGGAGCTGCTTTTTTCATGCAGAGCGCCCTTGCGGGCGGTCTTGACAGACAGGTGTTTCCCTGCGTTGAGTAACCAACATGGCCTGCGCGGCAGGCCATGCTGACGCAATTTCAAATGATGAAGACGCGGGGCGCGGCGTAACACGGAACTTGCTGCAGCACCGGCGCCAGGATCTTGAAATTGTGTTACAATAGGAAAACCACGAACTATCCTGAAACATAAGGGAGGCTCTCATGGGACATTATATGACGAAGGAAGAACGGATCATTCTGCAAACGCTGCTGGATGAGAAAAGGCCGGTGAGCTACATAGCCCAGAAACTGGGCTGCTGCCGTCAGACAATCTACAACGAGATCAAACGCGGGCAGTATCTCCACGACTACGGCTACTATGACAAGCTGCGGTACTCGGCGGAGCGCGGCCAGCAGAAGCACGACTACAACCAGACCGCCAAGGGCAGACCGCTGAAAATCGGGAACGACCATGCCTTTGCGGCCTACATCGAGCACAAGATCATCGTAGACCGGTATTCACCTGCGGCTGCTCTGGCGGCGGCACGGCGATACCGGTTTGCTACTTCTATCTGCGTCAGCACCCTGTACAGCTACATCGACAAGAATGTGTTCTATGAGCTGGGCAACCGGCACCTGTGGGAAAAATGGAAAAAGCGGCCCGAGAAAAAGGAGGACGAGGAGCGCCGGGTAGCCCATCCGAAGCTTCCCAGCATCGAGATCAGACCGGGGCATATTGACCGGCGCGAGGAATACGGACACTGGGAGATGGATTTAGTGGTCAGCGGACAGGGCGGAAGAAGTGTGCTGCTTACCCTGACAGAGCGCCGGAGCCGTCAAGAGATCATCGTCAAACTGCCAGATCGGAGAGCAGAGACGGTGCGGCGGGCCATAGACCGGCTGGAGCGGAAAACGCCGGGATTCCGGCAGAAGTTCCGGTCGATCACCACCGACAACGGCAGCGAGTTCATGGAATACGACAAACTGAGACGTTCTTGCCGCTGTAAAGGAAATCGCTTTGACATCTACTATTGTCACAGCTATTCGGCGTGGGAAAAAGGCAGCGTAGAGAATCATAACCGGATGATCCGTCGTTTCTTCCCAAAGGGAACGAACTTCGACCAGGTATCCCCGGCAGACGTGCGGCGGGTGCAAGACTGGATGAACCATTACCCACGCAGGATCTTAGGCTGGAAGTCTCCCATAGAAGCCGCAGCATAGGCGAGGGCCCCGCGCGGCTAAAGCCTTGGCGCGGGGCCCTTCTGTAACACATCCTCCAGCTGCTGCCGGCTGCGATCGAAGCCGCAGCGAGCCGATGTTGTGTTACACGGCTTGATTAAAAACCGGGTGAGCGTCAACCCTTCGGACGCAGCCAGCTTTTTTAAGGCCGCTTTTTCCTCCGGCGTCACACGGAGGTTGATGCTCACCGTGCGCTTCTTCGGGTTTACATTCACAGCACTACTTTCTCAATTTCTTCTGGTTTCTCCTCCATGCACGGGAGGGCTTGACCACACCGTCCATATTGGCCTGCTGGTCGTTCCGGCGCAGAGACAAGATTTCTTCCTCAGACAGCATATCGCCCTCCTTGAAGGACTTTTGCAGATTGCCCACACAGGCCAGCGTATTATAGGCGTTGTAGTCCTTGTTGGTCACGAACCAGCAGCGGCGGGCTATCGGCGTCAGCAGCCGGGCATTGGTGGCGTTTTCCATCTCCCAGGCATCATAGAGGTTTTGCCGCTGGAATCGCCATAGCTTGTTACAGTCCACCACGCAGCTTGTTACCTGCCGGAGCAGCGCGTCCACATGGCCGAAGCGCTGGGCGGTATAGAACATGGAGATGTGATAGTGGCGGCAGGTCAGCAGGGTGTTGAGGAATAGCGGATCAATGTTGCTCTTGAAGTTCCGGCTGTTCATCTGGACGCTGAACTCATCTCCCAGCACCAGCGTGACGGTGAGGGTGTCATGCTCCTTATCGTACTGACCGTTCTTCTCCGCGCAGTAAACTACCTGTTGGAGGGAGACGAAGTCATCATAGGGGATGGACAGGGCCACGTTGGACAGTACCTTGATCCGCTGCTCCACCCACATCTGGCGGTCTTTATCCCAGACAGCTTTGCCGTCATACTGCTCATACATGGATACAACCTTATGGACGGCGGAAAGGGTCTTGCCCTTGCCGAACAGACCCACATAGGCGATCAACTCGCCGGTGCTGCACTCGTTCCAGCGCTGGTACTTGATGTACTGGTAGAGATCGACCACACCGTAGCGCACCAGCTTGATGGGATGGAACACGGCACAGCGCAGCGTGGGAAAGGAGAAAAGACACAGCGCGATAATGACTATGATGATAAACGCCATCAGAACCTCCGCCAGTTGACCAGCGCGGCAGCGATGGCAGCCACCAGCCTGAACACGCAGACCACCAGCACCACACCGATAAACACCGTCAGCAGATACGGGATCAGCTCGGCCATATTGGTGGGCGGGACTGCGTCCGCGCCAATGATCTGAAAGAACTCAGCGATGATCGTTGCCATTAAAACACCCCCTTGATGATCTTCCATAAGGCCCAGCAGAAGCCCAGGATCAGGAACAGCAGCAGAAAGCCCTCGGTGACGGTATACTCGTCAAAGGACTTGGAGAGGAACAGGCCGTTGTCTGCCGCATCGGCAGCCGCGAACAGAGACGGATCGGCCAGCAGCTCCGGATCATCCGTATAGCGGATCGTACCGTCCGCATTGTAGATCGTGGTATAGCCCCGCTCTGATGCAGGATCATCCGCTGTGCTGGCGTCCGTCTCGTCCGCTGGTTCCTCGTCCGGCTCCAACGCCGGTTTCAATGCCCAGTCCGGGACATCCTCCGGAATATCTGCGGTCGGGGAATCATCGCTAACCGTTGCCGCATAAGCGTTTACCGTCAGAATAAGACACAGTGCCAGGACGCTGCATAGTAGTTTTATATACTGCATTAGCTGTCACTCCATTTACAGATGAGATAGACCACCGCACCGGCCACAATGAGCCAGAGGAAGATCTGCCAGAGGGAGAACGTGAAGCCGTCAATGCTGAATTCGATTTGAAGAAGCTCCAGACAAGCGACCAGGACTTGACCAAGACCTTCCATCAGAACACCCTCCTTTTAATGATGACGCCGATGACCAGGATGATCAGCGCCGCCTCTATGATGGCCGTCCACTCGGCAGGGATGAACGGGAACAAGCTGCCGCCCAGGTCAACAAAGGCCGTGAAGAAGCCGGACACGGAATCTACCGTGTGATCCAGTAGGCTGTCCACATCATCCAGGCCGTCCAGCAGGTTGAGGATGAAATGCAGAGAGCCGACGATCAGGCCGTTGATCAGGCTGGTGACCATATTCAGCAGCGCCCGCAGCGGCTCAAGCAGAATTGACATTACAGTACCTCCAGCAATCGGTAGATCATCCCGCAAAAACCGACGTACTCAAATTCATTGCAGCCGTAGTCAGGCGCAGGTATACCGTTGATCTCCCAGAAGTCAACACAGTCCGGAAGATGTAAACAGCACAGACATTTGTTGCACGGCTTATTCTCCATGATTTCTCCTCCTGTAACACAAGATAGATCTGCTGCAAGATCTGATCGGCGCCGCAGCTGCGCCGGTTTGTGTTACGAAAACAGCAGCTTCTTGCCCACGGCACCCAGCGCCATGCAGATAACGGAGAACGTCAGCGCCACTTGCAGCTGTGCCGGGATAATTCCCCAGAAGCCCGTGAGCCACGTTGTATAGCTGCCGCCGAAGCCGCTGATCTGCGTGGTATAGTCGTTGAATTTAGAGATCACATTGTCCACGCTGGTCAAGGCCTTATCCAGCAGATGCACGAAAAAGCCGATAAGCTTGCCGGCAAAGGTGCCCAACTTGGAAAACACCTGCACGACCAGCTTGGAAATGGACGTGTTGCTGTAATCCTCATCCGGTGCACCGTCTCCGGTGTGATCCTCATAGGTACGCTGGCAGCGGGAGCAGGTATAGACGTCGTAGGCCGAGGCCGTCTCCTCGCCGGTATCCGGGTCTGTGACGGCGTCCACATGGGAGGACACGACCCAGTCGTGACCCAGCGGGTCTACGATCTCCGAATAGCTGTCCCCGCATTTGGAACAAGTGGAGATCATCAGGCCGGGGAGGGTACAATCCGCCTCCTGCTCCATGTGCTGCGCGTAGGTGTGCTCACAGCTGGCGGAGCCAGAGGAGCTTTGCAGTTCGGCGAGGATCAGATCGAGCCGGGACGTGACCTCCGTCAGATCAGTGGTAGGCTTGTCCATACCGGTGATAGCGGCGATCAGGTCAGAATCGTTATAGATCGGTTTATTGTTGATGGCATCAATAATATCCGCCGTTTGGGTGTAACTGTCGTACGTCTCGTATTTGCCGGTGATGCGGACACAAGCGGAGCTGATGGTGCTGTTGCCCTCCGGCACGGTGATGGCGGTACGATCCAACATGGTAACGGTGGGGCCGTCCGAGTAGTCAAGACCGAGTTCCGGGTCTATGCTGGGTATAAACCAAACCGTGAGAGGGTAGCCCAAAGACGCCATGCGAGATAGATACGATGTCCAAGATTCAAGGGTAGGAAACGTGGTGGCATCAACGACAAAACGGACGGACGTGTTCAAGACGGTAAACTTATTTTTGTAGGCGCTGGCTTCATTAGCAGAACCCTTGAAGCCTTTGGCATACTCCCTATACTTGAACTCTTGCCAGCTGGACTGGCAATAATTGTTGGCGGTGACGTTCTCAAAGGCCTTATCCTTATGATAGAACAAATTCACACCATCCGTTTTCTCTACCATCCCCCATTTTTCGGTACCATCATACGCAGTAGAGCGAACGCGCTGCACATACTCGCCAGTAGCAGCATTGTAGGTATCTGAAATGATATACTTGCCGTCTGACCGTTTCCAGATACCAGCCTGAATGACATCATTTGACGTATTGATACTGGACGGAATGGACGCACCAAGCACCATACCACGGAGCGGACGGTCTATGACAGGCTCCTGTACACCGTTGAGGGTATAGGTCAGCGGGTCAGCATAGCCAAAGGTATAAATATCTGCATAGCGGCTCTGGCCCCAGAACATGACGTCACGCAGTTCGCCGCCGACGGCATCATTGATACGGCTACCGGAGAGGGACGCAGTATCCAGAACGACACTGTTGACCTTACTGTACATACTGATGAGCTTGTCCAGCCGGGCATCAATGGAGCTGGTGTCAACCTGCACCGCACCATTATTGATGATGCTGTCCAAACGGGAGTCGATACCGGTGCTGCTGGTGATGAGGGTATCCAGACGGGAGCCAAGGCCGGCGCTGTTGGTGATGAGAGTGTCCAGACGAGTAGCAAGGCCAGTGCCGTTGGTAACGAGCTTGTCCAGGCGGGAATTAGTGCCGGTACTGTTGGTAACGAGGGTATCCAGGAGGGAGCCAAGGCCAGCCACGCCGGAATAAATGCGGTTTTCGACATCGACAGATGCCCAAGATGCAGACTGGATATTGAATAGACGGTTATAAATATCATCAAGGCGAGGAAGATAGCCGGTCAGCAAATCAACCTGCTCATAGACACCGTCTGTTACATTATTGATACCATCAATGACATCCCACATGAGGCGGCGCAGCTTGACCTGAATATTGTACATATTGATATTGACACGCCAAAGGCCATGAATCGACTTGATTTCCGTATAAACCATTCTGACCAGCTTATTAAGAGCGCTCAATTCACTGGTTGCGTCTGTTGGTGAAGTAGGGTCAGAGATATAGGTAGAATCGCGTTCAGTGCCCTCATCTTTAGATGCGGACGGTGGAGTAGTAGACGGAACGGTGGTAGTCGCAGAATCATCAGTAGAAGATTCTACTTCTGTACGATAACGGCCACCGCTACCATTGCACAACCAGTAAACATTACCATCCTGCACAAGCTGAATGAAGTAAAAAGAACCGGTATATGTAAGGGATGCCGTTCCATGAAAACCAGAATATTGCCCCTCCGACAGCCACTTATTGACAGCCGTGCGGTAATCGCGCAAATTAGAATACGAAACAATGGTATCCGTTGGAATAACGCGAGAACCACCACCAAAGCCAGTCGGAGGCGCACACCATTTTGTAGCAGCAAACGAAGGTGCAGCGGCATAGGAAATCGTGATGACAGACAAACAAAGAATGGAGGCTATCCAAAAAGCACATATCCGTTTCACTGATTGACAACCTCCCAAAAGCATAATAAAATAGCGAAAAAGGGACAAAAGGAGAAAAACTATGAATACCTACATACATGCGCAGATACTGAACATGCAGGCTATGGTACAGACCTTTGAGCGCTCCTGCGAAATGGCAGCCATGAAAGACGATGGTAAAATCAGCCGGGAGGAAGAAAAGCAACTAAAGAAAATCAAGGCCGCTGCACAGGCGTTTTACAAAGAACTTGAAAAAATCAAGGGGTAAACAAAAATGAAGATTGCTATATATGCCATCATCGCAGGATTCCTTTACTTTTCGCTGAAACTGTTTTTGGAAAAGGACAAATCCAGAAATACAACTTCAGAAAATAAAAGTGAAAAGCGACCGTTACCCGTTGCCGGGGCATATAAAAAGCGGTGGCTGTTGTCTTACAACGAAAAGGATGCATTCAAGAAATTGCAAAGTGTTTCTGGTGAAATAGGATATACAGTCTTTTCAAAAGTACGACTGCTCGACCTTCTGGAGCCGGTAAGCAGCAAAAATTACCGCAGCTACTTTTATAAAGTACAAGCAAAACATGTTGATTTTGTGTTGCTGGATGAAAAGTTGGTTGCCCGCTGCATTGTGGAACTGGATGATAATTCCCATGACGCAGATGACCGAAAGGTGCGAGATGCCTTTGTAGACGAAGTTGTTACCAGTGTTGGATATCAGATCATCCATACCAGAGCAATAACAGACGAAACTATCGCACAAATCAAAGGCATCTTCACACAGCCCATCAAAGATTGACCACTAATCCCTCGCCGTTGGCGGGGGATTTAGTTTTTTAGAAAGCCCGGAGCTGGATTTGAACCAGCATTGACGGATGTTTCGCTCGCATATACCCGTCCGAAGCGAGAGGCTTTACCATTAAGCTATCCGGGCATAATATGAGGCCAGAGGGCCTCCCTCGCTGCGAAGTGCCGCAACAACAGCGAGGGAGAAGGTGACCTCATGGCTGATATATAGCACGGTGCTTGTCCTATGGAATATGATTAAGATCATCGTCAGTAATCCCCTACTACTAATCTTGGCGATCATATCCATTGCAAGACGAAAGCTCCGCAGCTAACCTACTTGAAAGCAGCGTCCGCCCGGGCGCTGTTTTCTTGTGTAACACATTTCCTCGACCTGGCGCCGGGCAGCGAAGATCTATTTGTGTTACGCATCTTCTTCCTCGTCCTCATCATCCTCAACACGGACGACCTTCTTGACTTTCTTCGGCTTTTTGACCGGTCTGGCCTTGGGGCCGAAGCGCTGGGGGAACAGCCAGCGTAGCAGGCGGATAATCACCCAGACCATCAGACACAGCACCAGCACCAGAATGAACAGACACACCATGTAGACCGCGCAGGTCACCAGAACCTTGAGCATAATAGCACCTCACTTAACATCGTTTTGTACCGCGATAGATATATAGAAACAGACCCGCCACCACGGCCAGAAGCATAGCCGTCATGAAAAAAGCAAGCAGCGGCTCCGAATAGACAGCCTCGAATATTTGGGTGATCAGATGGCAGCAGCCAGCCAGAAATAAACTCATAGTTACCTCCATGTGTAAAGGGGTGTGGGGCGATCCCCACACCCCTTACCTGCGGCATCAGCCGCGAGCGGCGCGCTTGGCCTTCCGGTAGAACGTAAAGCCAAGAGTCACCAGAGACGCGCAGATGAACACCAGCAGCAGGGGGTTGGCGGTCATCATGTCCCACACGTTCTTGACCAGATCGGCCAGCGTGGTAGAGTTCTCCAGAATCTTGGAGATGGTGATAGCGGAAGAAGTCTCGGCAATGCCCTCCTTTCTTAGACTTGATGGTTGCGGGGGGAGGAGTCGAACCTCCATCTCCGGGGTGAGAACCCGGCCAGCTACCTTTACTCACACCCCGCCATGTAACACGCTGCGGAGCTGCAGCGAGATCTCATCCGCGCCGCAGCGTGCTATTCATGTGTTACAATTGTGCGTCAAACAGCCTGTTCAGATCACGCAGCCGAGCTTCCAACGCATTCAGGAACTGAACGCCGGTATAGTAGCGGTCTTGCAGTTTGTTCAGCGCGTCGCGCTTTTCCTTGATGAGTGCATCCAGCCTTTCGGCCTGCACCTCCTTCTCCGGCAGCAGCATATAGCAGTTGTAGACCATGCGCTCAAACTTCTGGGTGAAGTTGTCCCCGATCTGCTGATTGATGATCTCCATCATCTCATCCGAGAACCGGACAGAGCGGATATTTTTCTTTACCATGTTTAACCTCCTGTAAACTGACGGAAGTACTCAAACAGGAACCGGCCCAGCATATAGCCGAAGCCACCGATCATAGCCCACTTGAGCCTGTCCCAGAACCTCATGATCTTCCTCCTGTACTTGTACCAGATGTGACGCAGAAACCGCCACACCGCATAGAAAATTTGAAACTCTTTCATGTCATATACTGTCCGGCCAACGCCGAGAGCCTGTTCATCCTGTACTGCTGCACCAGCCGGTCATACTTGGGATTCGGCGAGGTGGGCCGTGTAGCGATCATATGCTGAAAGTCATGGATACCGTAGATCTTGATGAGGGCATCTATGGCATTGCCCGCCTGATTGATGACGTACTTGCGGCAGCGGTCTACGTTGTAGTCCATGCCCGGAGCCGTATAGATCCTGATAGGTGTCAGGACCTCCAGCATATCCAACCAGTAGTCCGTCATCTGCCAGCGCCATTTGTTACTGTCCGTATCATCCGGTATAACGTACCGCAGATAATTTAGCAGAACACCGGAAAAGGCCTCGCCAATGGACAACGGAATCTTACTGAATTGGAGTGCCCGGTCATCCCGGAGCTGAAGCTCCACACGAACCCAATGTGTACCCGGCTCACAGTGCCGTTCAGCGGCCTTATCATAGATGCGCACCAGCACCTTGCTTTGAGGACTGCCGATCTGTACCGTAGAGCCTTTGGAGCTGAGAACTGTTTCCCAGTAGTCGCTGCGACTGACATAGCGCTGTTCCCTGGTATCGTCCACGATCTCGTCGATATCCAGGACGCCGGTATGATCGTCAAAGGCCACGTCCAGACGGGTGATCTTCAACTGCTGGGCGGCGATCCAGCCGAATACGTCCTCCCAGCTCTTGGTTGAGAGGGATTCAAACGTCCGGCAGCCTTGGCCGGACATCTCCACCCAGACGCCCATATCCTCCCGGCCATTGTAGTGGACACTGATGCAGGAAAAGTATTTGCGATCCCGGTAGCCATGCGCTCCCTTTGTCTCCTGCCATGGGCAGGCTGTCAGGCCCAGCGCCTCTATCAGCTGTTCCGGGGTGTGTGTCTTACTTGTAAATGACAGCCAGTCATAAAGAACGATGTTCTCCTTTCCTTCCATAACTGACCCCCTAACCGGCTATCTTGTAGGTAGTGACCCCCTGTTAGCGGGGGGGTCACGCCGGGAGGAGCGACCTCCCGGCGCGTTGCGGAGATGAGGGAAGTATATGGAAGCCTTACAGGGAAACCTCGTTCAGCTCGGCGTAGACGCCGGTAGACGCAGCCAGCGATACCCGCTTTTTCTCGTCGAAATACAGATTGACGACCTCCAACGGCGTGAGATTCTTCCAAACGGCATTGGACACACAGCGCAGTTTCTCGGCCTTCAGGCCGTTGGCGTTGTAGTTGTCCGATTTGTAAGAACTCACCGGAGACAGCACGAACAGCTGATAGTATGGCTGCATGACGGGGTTGCCCTTGTCATCCGTGCGGTCTGTCTCCATCTGGCCCTCGGCCCAGCCCGTTACGACCCACTCGCGTTCTTTAAATGTGTACAGCTTATCGCTCATATAGAGCCTCTCTTTCTGCCCATATAGGGCTATGTAATGTTAAAGACAAGCCAGGATCAGTTGATCCAGCCTGTCCATTTACATATTAGACCCTGCTAATCGCAAATTTCAGCGGATTTTCTGTTGACAACGGCGGAGTTCGTGGTACAATAACAGCATCTTTGAAAAGGCGATGACGAAGAAGAAACGCAGCGGCCGCCGCCAAGCGAGACAGGGAGGGTGTGAGCCTGTCGGGACCGGCGCAGCGTGGGCCGCTTCCGAGCCGGCCGCGATGAGCGGCACGCTTCGTCCCCGTTACCGGACGGCTGAGAGGGCGGTTCTGCCGCCGAATCAGGGTGGTACCGTGAAGCAGCGCTTCGCCCCTGTGTGTACGCAGGGCGCGGGGCGCATTTGTTTTTTGCGGCCGCCCATCGCTGGTGAAACAAATTTACTATATAAAGGAGACGAATACTATGAGCCATCCCTATCACGGCCTGAACGAGCTGCGGGAGCTGTTCCTGCAATTCTTTGAGACGAAGGGCCACCTGCGCCTGCCCAGCTTTTCGCTGGTGCCCCAGAACGACAAGTCCATCCTGCTCATCAATGCCGGCATGACCCCCATGAAGCCCTGGTTCAAGGGGGAGGAGGAGCCGCCCCGCCGCCGTGTCTGCACCTGTCAGAAGTGCATCCGCACCGGCGACATCGAGAACGTGGGCAAGACCGCCCGCCACGGCACCTATTTTGAGATGCTGGGCAACTTCTCCTTCGGCGACTACTTCAAGCACGAGGCCATCGCCTGGAGCTGGGAGTTCCTCACCAGCCCCCAGTGGGTGGGTCTGGAGCCTGACCGCCTGTATCCCTCCGTGTTCGAGAGCGACGACGAGGCGTGGAACATCTGGCACGACGAGATCGGCATCCCCGCCGAGAAGATCTTCCGCTTCGGCAAGGAGGACAACTTCTGGGAGCACGGCTCCGGCCCCTGCGGCCCCTGCTCCGAGATCTACTATGACCGCGGCCCCGAGTACGGCTGCGGCAAGCCCGGCTGCACCGTGGGCTGCGACTGCGACCGCTATATCGAGGTCTGGAACAACGTGTTCAGCCAGTTCGACAACGACGGCCACAACAACTACACCGAGCTGAAGCAGAAGAACATCGACACCGGCATGGGTCTGGAGCGTCTGGCCTGCGTGTGCCAGAATGTGGACAGCCTGTTCGACGTGGATACCGTCATGAACATCACCCACAAGGTGTCCGAGCTTACCGGTGCCCACTATGGCGAGAGCTACAAACGGGACGTGAGCCTGCGGGTCATCACCGACCACATCCGTTCTGCCACGTTCATGATCTGCGACGGCATCCTGCCCAGCAACGAGGGCCGGGGCTACGTGCTGCGCCGCCTGCTGCGCCGTGCCGCCCGCCACGGCAAGCTGCTGGGCGTCAACGAGCCGTTCCTGTATCAGGTGGTGGACACCGTGGTGCATGAGAACGAGTGCCAGTACCCCGACCTGCGGGAAAAGCAGAGCTATATCACCAAGGTCATCCGCACCGAGGAGGAGAACTTTGCCCGCACCATCGACGGCGGCATGCGCATTTACGGCGAGATGCTGGCGGCCCACAAGGAAAAGGGCGAGACGGTGTTCTCCGGCAGCGACGCCTTCAAGCTGTACGATACCTTCGGCTTCCCCATCGACCTGACGGTGGAGATGGCGGCCGAGGAGGGCATGACCGTGGATGAGGAGGCTTTCAAGGCCCTGATGACCGAGCAGAAGGAGCGCGCCCGCGAGGCCCGCAAGGCTCTGGGCGATCTGGGCTGGGCCGGCGTGGAGTTCGGCAAGGATATGCCCGCCACCGTGTTTGCCGGCTACGAGTACGACAAGCTGGACGACGCCAATGTGCTGGCCATCGTGACCGATGGGCAGCTGGTGGAGGAGATGGTCAGCGGCATGGACGCCATCGTGGTGCTGGATCAGACCCCGTTCTACGCCGAGATGGGCGGTCAGGTGGCCGACCACGGCGTCATCACCGCCGACGGCGCGGAGTTCGTGGTGACCGACGTCCAGAAGAACAAGGGCGGCAAGTATATGCACTACGGCAAGCTGCTGCGGGGCGCCCTCCATGTGGGCGACAGCGTTTCCCCCGCCATCGATACGGAGCGCCGCAGCGCCATCCGCCGCGCCCATACCGCCACCCACCTGCTGGATGCCGCGCTGAAGAAGGTGCTGGGCGACCACGTCCATCAGGCAGGCTCTCTGGTGGAGCCGGATCGCCTGCGCTTCGACTTCACCCACTTTGAGGCCATCACTCCCCAGCAGCTCCTGCAGGTGGAGGATCTGGTGAACGACGCCGTGCTGGACGGCCTGACCGTCACCACCGAGGAGCTGCCGCTGGCCGAGGCCAAAGCCCGTGGCGCCGTGGCCACCTTCGGCGAGAAGTACGGCGAGACGGTGCGCGTGGTGACCATGGGCGAGTTCTCCATGGAGCTGTGCGGCGGTACCCATCTGGACAACACCGCCAGGACCGGCATGTTCCGCATCAAGTCCGAGAGCAGCGTGGCCTCCGGTGTCCGCCGCATCGAGGCCACCACCGGCAAGGTGTCTCTGGAGGAGACCCGCCACGGCCGCACCACCCTGCTGAAGGCCGCCCAGTTCTTCAAGACTGCCCCCGGCGGCATTCTGGAGCGTATGGAGCAGCAGGCCAACGAGATGAAGGAGCTGCGCCAGGCCGTGGAGAAGTTCAAGGCCGAGGCGTCTCTGGGCGAGGCCAAGCAGGTCATGGCGTCCGCCAAGACCGTGGGCGGCCTGCACATCATCACCGGCACCCGGCAGGGTCTGGATGCCAATGCCCTGCGCACCATGGGCGACTTCCTGCGTGACAAGGATCCCTCCGTGGTGGCGGTGCTGGCCAGCGTCACCGGCGAGAAGGTCAGCTTCTTGGCGGTGTGCGGCAAGGATGCCGTGGCCAGGGGCATCAAGGCCGGCGAGCTGGTGAAGTCCGTGTCCGCCGTGTGCGGCGGCAAGGGCGGCGGAAAGCCCGACAGCGCCATGGGCGGCGGCACCGACCTGCTGAAGGTGGATGACGCCCTGGCCACCGTGGACGATTTCGTGTCCGCGAAGCTGGGCTGAGATGAAACCAGCGCCTCCCCGTTCCCGCAGGGACGGGGAGGTGTGGAAAAAGCTGACAGGAAAGGAGACAGACCATGAAGAACGATTGCCTGTTCTGCGCCATCATTGACGGCGAGATCCCCAGCAACAAGGTCTACGAGGACGAGCAGTGCTACGCCTTCTACGACATCGACCCCCAGGCGCCCACCCATTTTCTGGTGGTACCCAAGGAGCATATCTGCTGCGCCAACGCCATTACGGCGGACAACAGCGCCGTGGTGGCTCACTGCTTTGAGGTCATCGTGAAGATCTGCAAGGAGCTGGGCGTGGAGAGCTACCGCATCGTCAACAACTGCGGCGATCAGGCGGGTCAGACCGTCAAGCACCTGCACTTCCATGTGCTGGCCGGCCGCGACATGACGTGGCCTCCGGGCTGAGATACCCGTAGAGAGGGCGGCGCGAGCCGCCCTTTTTTATGCCGCATACCGCTTGTTTCCGTGGGAAAAATATGCTACAATGACTCTCCCGAAAGACTTACGGCAGGAGGTATGTATGGACAAAAACGGAACAGTCATGGATTACCTGCGCTGGCGGGGCGACCTGACCTTCGCGCAGGACGGCTTTAACGAGGTGGACGATCTGGTGCTGTGCATCATCTCCTACCTGAATTTCCGCCGCTTCGACGATCTCAAGACCACCGACCCCACCAGGGCCGTGGCGCTGCCGGACGTGGCCGCCCGCCTCACGGAGGAGGACGAGCAGCTGGGCCTGTCGGAGCTGGACTACATCCCCCTCATGCGCCTGGCGGCGGAGACGGAGCGCTTCCGGGATGTCCGGATGTTCGGATTTACCCACGAGTGGGACGAGGCGAAGGAGATGCAGTTCGACGCCGTGTCCTACCTGTTGCCGGACGACACGCTGCTGGTGTCCTTCATGGGCACCGACACCTCGCTGGTGGGGTGGAAGGAGGACTTCAACATGAGCTTCCTCTCCGCTGTGCCGGCGCAGGAGCGCGCCGCCGCCTACACCGTGGAGATGGCTGCCGCCTGCCCGGACCGCAAACTGCGCATCGCCGGCCACAGCAAGGGCGGCAATCTGGCGGCGTGGGCCGCCATCCACATCCCCGTTCAGCTGCAGGAGCAGCGCCTGCTGGATGCCTACAACAACGACGGTCCCGGCTTCTCCCACGACATGGTGGACTCCGACGCCTACCGCCGCGTGGCCGACAAGCTCCACACCTATATCCCCGAGTCCTCCATCGTGGGCGTCCTGCTGGAGCACGCGGAGGATTACGCCGTCATCGACAGCAGCAACCGCTCCGTCATGCAGCACGAGCCTATGTCCTGGAGCGTCCTTGGCCCCCGGTTCGTCCATCTGGGCCAGCGCTCCCAGATGGGCAAGCTCAGTGACGATGTGCTGCGCCAGTGGATCGGCTCCATGACCCCGCAGGAGCGGGAGCAGTTCTCCGACGCCCTGTTCGACGTGCTGAGCCTCTCCGGCAAGGCCCGGACGCTGGACGATCTCCGTGCCGGCGGTCTGGCCGGCGGCGCGGCCCTGCTGAAGCAGTACAGCGGCGCCGACGAGCAGGACAAAAAGATCATCGCCGAGATCTTCCGTCGTCTGGCGGTGGACGTGAAGGAGGAACTGAAAAAAGCCGCCGGACAGGGTCTCAAGACCGCGGAGAAGGGACTCACCGGCGTGAAGAACGTCATCACCGGCCTGACGAAAGGCGATAAAAGTGACACGTGACCACCGCGCCCCTCCGGAAAACCGGAGGGGCGTTCACATTTTCCACGGTTGACGCCACCGGCGGCACGTTGTATAATAAACTGATTTACTATCTCAAACGCGGAGGTGCGGCCTGTATGTGGATCGCAAAGGATTGGCAGGATTACGAGCTGCTGGACTGCGGCGGCGGCGAAAAGCTGGAGCGCTGGGACCGGCAGATACTGGTGCGCCCCGACCCCCAGGCCATCTGGGACACGGAGCGCCGCGACCGGCGCTGGAAGACCGCCAATGCCCGGTACTCCCGCTCCTCCACCGGCGGCGGCCACTGGGATAAGGGAAAGCTGCCGGAGAGCTGGCCCATCCGCTACAAAGACCTGACGTTTCAGGTCAAGCCCATGAACTTCAAGCACACCGGCCTCTTTCCGGAGCAGGCCGCCAACTGGGACTTCGCCATGGAGCAGATCCGCGCCGCGGGCCGTCCCATCCGCGTGCTGAACCTGTTCGCCTACACCGGCGGCGCCACCGTGGCCTGTGCCAAGGCCGGCGCCAGCGTCTGCCATGTGGACGCGGCCAAGGGCATGGTGGCCTGGGCCAAGGACAACGCCCGCCTCAGCGGCCTTGCCGACGCCCCCATCCGCTGGATCGTGGACGACTGCGCCAAATTCGTGGAGCGCGAGATACGTCGGGGCAAGACGTACGACGCCATCATCATGGACCCTCCCAGCTACGGCCGCGGCCCCTCCGGCGAGGTCTGGAAGCTGGAGGAGAACCTGTACCCCTTTGTCCGCCTGTGCGCCCAGGTGCTGTCGGACAAGCCCCTGTTCGTCATCCTCAACAGCTACACCACGGGTCTTGCCCCGTCGGTGCTGGGCTATATCCTGCAGATGCTGGTGGGCCGCAGATTCGGCGGCCATGTGACGTGGGACGAGCTGGGCCTGCCCTGCACCGATTCCGGCATGGCGCTGCCCTGCGGCGCCACGGGCCGCTGGTGCGCCGACTGAGCAAGAACGGAGATATCACAATGCCGACCATGATCGAAACAAAAGACCTGACCTTTACCTACCCGGCGCCGGAGGGGGAGACAAATCCCCCCGCCCTGCGGGGCGTGTCCCTGACGGTGGAAAAGGGCAGCTTTGTGGTGGTGCTGGGCCACAACGGCTCCGGCAAATCCACCCTTGCCAAGCATATGAACGCGGTGCTGCTGCCTGACGGCGGCGCCGTGTATGTGGAGGGGATGGACACCCGTGACGAGTCGCTGCTGCTGGAGATCCGGCGGCGCACCGGCATGGTGTTCCAGAACCCGGATAACCAGATCGTCGCCAATGTGGTGGAGGAGGATGTGGCTTTCGGGCCGGAGAATCTGGGCGTCCCCACGGCGGAGATACGCCGCCGGGTGGACGACGCGCTGGCCGCCGTGGGCATGGAGAAATTCGCCCGCCACGCGCCGCACCTGCTGTCCGGCGGACAGAAGCAGCGCATCGCTATCGCCGGCGTCATCGCCATGGAGCCGGCATGCATCGTGCTGGACGAGGCCACCGCCATGCTGGATCCCGCCGGCCGGCGGGAGGTACTGGATACCGTTCACCGCCTCAACCGGGAGCGGGGCATCACCGTGGTGCTCATCACCCACCACATGTCCGAGGCGGAGGACGCCGACCGCGTCATCGTTATGAACGACGGCGCCGTGGCCATGGACGGCACGCCCCGGCAGGTGTTTGCCAGGGTGGAGGAGCTCCACGGCTTCGGCTTGGCCGCGCCGGACACGGTGGAGCTGCTGCATGAGCTTGCGCAGGCGGGTCTGCCCGTAACGCTGGACAGCCTGACGGTGGACCAGTGTGCCGATACCATTTGCCGCGCGTTGGGCGGGGCGGAAGGGAAGTAACCTTGGAACCGATCTTACAGATAGAGCATTTGACTCACACCTATTCGGCGGGTACGCCGTTTCAGCGCAGCGCCGTGGAGGATATGAACCTGTCCGTGATGGACGGTGAATTCCTCGGCATCATCGGCCACACCGGCTCTGGCAAGTCCACTCTGATCCAGCATCTCAACGGACTGCTCAAGCCCACGTCGGGCCGCATCCTGCTACAGGGCAAGGATATCTGGGCGGAGCCCAAGAAGATCCGGGACGTGCGGTTCCAGGTGGGGCTGGTGTTCCAGTACCCGGAGTACCAGCTGTTTGAGGAGACGGTGTATAAGGACATCGCCTTCGGCCCGAAGAACATGGGACTGGACGAGGAGGATATCGACCGCCGCGTCCGTTCCGCCGCCGCCTTCGTGGGGCTGACGGAGGCCATGCTGGACAAGTCCCCCTTTGAGCTGTCCGGCGGCCAGAAGCGCCGCGTGGCCATTGCCGGCGTTATCGCCATGGAGCCGAAGGTGCTGGTGCTGGACGAGCCTACGGCGGGCCTTGACCCACGGGGGCGGGACGACATTCTGGCCCGTATTCAGGATTATCACCGGGCGAAGCACGCCTCCGTGGTGCTGGTGAGCCACAGCATGGAGGAGATCGCCCGCAACGTGGACCGCATCGTGGTGCTGTCCGACAGCCATGTGTTTATGGAGGGCACGCCCCGTCAGGTGTTCACCCGTGCCGATGAGCTGGAGAAAGTGGGACTGGATATCCCTCAGGTGACGAAGGTGGCGCTGGCTCTGCGCCGCCGGGGCCTGCCGGTGGACACGGCGGTCTACACCGTGGAGGCGCTGCGCGACGCGCTGCTCCGCCTGAAAGGGGGTGCCGGCGCATGCTGAAGGATATCACGCTGGGCCAGTTTTTCCCCGGCGACACCCTCATCCACAAGCTGGATCCCCGGACGAAGCTGCTGTGCGTCATTTTGTACATTGTGGCGCTGTTCAATGCAAAAGGCCCCCTGACCTACGGCATCATGATCGCCGTGCTGGCGGGGTGCATCCTCCTGTCCAAGGTGGAGTGGAAGGCTCTGACACGGGGCCTGAAGCCCGTGTACATCATTGTGGCGTTCACCGCCCTTATGAACATGTTCTTCACCACCGGCACGCCGGTGGCGGACGTGTGGCTGCTGCGCCACATCACGTGGGAGGGTACCGTGTCCGCCGTGCAGATGGTGCTGCGCATCGTCATGCTCATCATGGGTACGTTCCTCATGACCTACACCACCAGCCCCATCGCCCTGACCGACGGACTGGAGCATCTGCTCTCCCCCCTGAAAAAGCTGCGGTTCCCGGTGCATGAGCTGGCCATGATGATGTCCATCGCTCTGCGCTTTATCCCCACGCTCATCGAGGAAACGGACAAGATCATGTCCGCCCAGAAGGCCCGCGGCGCGGATTTCGAGTCGGGCAACATCTTCCAGCGCGCCAAGGCGCTGGTACCCATTTTGGTGCCGCTGTTCATCAGCGCGTTCCGCCGCGCCGACGAGCTGGCCACCGCCATGGAGTGCCGCTGCTACCACGGCGGCGAGGGTCGCACCGCCCTGCGCGTCCTGCACTACCGACGGGCGGACTGGCTGTCTCTGGCGGGCTTCGCGGTGCTGACCGCCGGCATCATTGTTCTGAAAAAATTCGGCTTCTGAGAAAGGAGGCGGCGCGGTGCGCAATATCGCTTTGATCTTAATGTACAACGGCGCCGCCTACCACGGCTGGCAGGTGCAGAAAACGGAGATCTCCGTGGCCCAGACGCTGGAGCGGGGACTGAGTATGGTCTGCGGCGAGCCGGTGAAGGTCACCGGCTGCGGCCGCACGGATGCCGGCGTCCACGCCGAGCACTATGTGGCCAATTTCCGCACAAGCTCCCGCATTCCGGTGGAGCGCCTGCCCTTTGCCGCCAACACCCACATCCCCGAGGATATCGTGGTCAAGGCGGCCTACGAGGTGGCGGAGGATTTCAACGCCATCGGCTCCTGCATCAAAAAGGAGTACACCTATCGCATCTACAATTCCCGCATCAAGAACCCCTTCTATGTGGACCGGGCCTATTTCTACCCCAAGCGTCTGGACGAGGCGGTGATGGACCGTGCCGCCCGGATGTTCGAGGGTACCCACGACTTCGCCGCCGTGCGCAGCGTAGGCACCAATGTCCGCAGCACGGTGCGCACCATCCACTACTGCCGCGTCACCCGCAACGGGGAGCTGCTGGAGTTGAAGGTCTGCGCCAACGGTTTTCTGTATAATATGGTACGTGCCATTACGGGCACGGTGCTCTACGCGGCGGAGGGCAAGCTGGTGCCGGAGGATATCCCGGTGATCCTGGATTCCGGCAACCGCACGCTGGCTGGCCCCACGGCGCCTCCCGGCGGCCTGTATCTCACCCGCGTATGGTACGAGGACGAACGACTCAATGGATAAAAGATCACGGGACAACATGACCTTCAGCGGCGGCAACCCCCAGGAGGAGCCGCCCCGCCGTGTGGCGAAGAAAAGTAAAAAGCGCTTCCTCTGGCTGGCACTGGTGACGCTGCTGGCCCTCATCGCCGTGGTGCTGTCCGTCCTGTACGACCGGGGCGAGTTCGACGGCCTGCGCCGCCGTGTGCTGTATGCCAAGGCCCAGAAGGACGAGAACGGCTGCGCCCAGCTGTACCGCTACGCCAGCGACCAGTCCGGCAGCTTCGCCTCGCTGGAGGGCAGCCTCATCTCCGTGTCCATGCACCAGCTCTCGGTGCTGGACGAGACGGGCAAAACGGTCTATGACCAGTCGGTGAAGTTCCAGACCCCCGCGCTGGCCCGCAGCACCACCCGCGCCGCGGCCTACGATGTGGGCGGCAGGACGGTCTACGTCCTGTCGGCCAAGGGCCTGGTCTACCGTCTGGACGCCTCCGGCGAGATACTGTCCGCCGTCCTCAATGACGCCGGCTACCTCACCGTCACCAGCAATGAAAGCGGCTGCAAGGCCGCGGTCCGGGTCTACGATGCCTCCGGCCAGCCGGTATTTGCCTACCGCTCGGCGGACCGCTTCATCATGACCGCCGCCCTGTCCGACGACAGCCGCACACTGGCCGCCGTCACTATGGGCCAGAGCAATGGCGTGTTCACCAGCTACGTGGTGTTCTACCGCACCAACAGCGAGACGCCGGAGGCCACCTGCGCCCTGACCGGCAGCCTCATCTACGACCTGATCCCCATGGACGGCCTGTTCTGCGCCGTCATGGAGGAGCAGCTCTGCTTCCTGGACACCTCCGGCGAGGTGCAGGCCGCTTACAGCTGCGGCGGCGACTACCTGCGCCGCGTGGACTGCGGCGGCGACGGCTATACCGCGCTGCTGCTGGGCCGCTACCGCAACGGCACCCAGCACCGTCTCGTCACCGTCACACCGGACGGTCAGACGCTGGCCGCGCTGGACGTGGACGGCGAGGTGCTGAGCATGTCCGCCGCAGGGCGCTACATCGCGGTCCTGTTCAGCGACCACATGGTCATCTATGACAAAAATCTGGCGGAGTGCGCCCGACTGGACGCCGTCAGCGAGGCCCGGCAGGTACTGATGCGGGCCGATGGCTCCGCCGTGCTGGCCGGCTCCACCGCCGCCAGCCTGTATCTGCCGTAACGGCAAAGGAGAACTATGGCTATTTTCGTGGATCTTTTCATGGCGGCATTTCTGCTGTTGGCACTGATGCTGGGGATCCGGCAGGGCTTTCTGCAGAGCCTGGCCCGGGTGGCCATCGTCGTCGTGGCTCTGCTGGGCGCGGCCTGGCTGGCCGAGCATCTGGCCGACCCCGCCGCCAAATGGCTGGAGCCGATGCTGACGGAGAAGCTCCAGCAGCAGGTGGGCGGTCAGCCCGCCGCCGTCGACGACCCCAGTCTGGCCGCCGCCGGCATTCTGGAGACGTTCGGCTTCTCCGGCGACACGCTGGACGAGATGGTGCGCAGCGTCACCGATAAGGCCCAGGAGGTGGGGCAGACCCTGCTGTCCGCCGTGGTGTCCACGGTGCTGCGCTCCGTGGCCTACGCCGTGGTCTATCTGGTATCGTTCCTGCTGCTCCTGCTTCTGCTGCGGCTGCTGCTGGCGCCGCTGCACCTCTTTACGAGGCTGCCCGTGGTCCACGGCGTCAACGCCGCGCTGGGCGGCGCGCTGGGCCTCGTGAAAGGCGCGCTGCTGCTGTTTTTCGCCGTCTGGCTGCTGCGCCGCTTCCAGCTGTGGATCACACCGGAACTGATCGGCCAGACCTACATCCTCCGCTTCTTTGCGGAGCACAGCCCCATGGAGCTGATCACCTCGCTCTGATGACCCTGCCGCCGCCGCGTTTGCACGTGTCCCCGGCTGGCAATACTGATATAACCCCAACGGATAATGGAGGATCACCATGCAGCCTACACTTTGTTCCCGATGCAAGAAAAACGTGGCCGTCGTGTTCATCTCCCGGATGAACGAGAAAAACGAGATGGTCAACGAGGGCCTGTGCCTGAAGTGCGCCGCCCAGCTGGGTCTGCCCCAGGTGGAGGACATGATGAAGCGCATGGGCATCACACCGGAGGATCTGGAGAACATCAACAACGAGATGATGCAGGCCTTCGGCGGCGCGGAGGAGATGAACGACCTGCCAGAGGGCGGCGAGGACGAGGACGACGAGGAGAGCGGCAAGACCGCCACGTTCCCGTTCCTGAACCGCCTGTTCAACAACGGCGGCAATCCCCCGGCGGAGCAGCCCCGTGAGGGCGGCGGCAGCGCCGGACAGCAGCCCACGGGCCGCAAAAAGGACCAGAAGCGCAAGTTCCTGGACAATTACTGCATCAACCTGAGCCAGCGCGCCCGTGACGGCAAGCTGGACGCCGTCATCGGCCGCGAGCAGGAGATCGAACGGGTGGTGCAGATCCTGAACCGCCGCCAGAAGAACAACCCCTGCCTCATCGGCGAGCCGGGCGTGGGCAAGACCGCCATCGCCGAGGGCCTGGCCCAGCGCATCGTCTCCGGCGATGTGCCCTTCAAGCTGCGCCAGAAGGAGGTCTATCTGCTGGACCTCACGGCGCTGGTGGCGGGCACCCAGTTCCGCGGCCAGTTTGAAAGCCGCATGAAAGGGCTGATCGAGGAGATACGCAAGGCGGGCAACATCATCCTCGTCATCGACGAGGTACACAACATCGTGGGTGCCGGCGACGCCGAGGGCAGCATGAACGCCGCCAATATCCTCAAGCCCGCCCTGAGCCGGGGCGAGATACAGGTCATCGGCGCCACCACCTTCAACGAGTACCGCAAGCACATCGAGAAGGACACCGCGCTGGAGCGCCGCTTCCAGCCCGTCACCGTCAACGAGCCGAATATCGAGGATACGCTGAAGATCCTGCAGGGCATCGCCCATTACTACGAGCAGTTCCACGGCGTCTCCATCCCCCAGGGGGTGCTGCGTCAGACGGTGCTGCTGTCCGAGCGGTACATCACCGACCGCTACCTGCCGGACAAGGCCATCGACCTCATTGACGAGGCCTGCTCCGACAAGAACCTCCACGATCCCGACATCAACCGCCGCATGGAGCTGGAGCGCGAGCTAGAGAACCTGACCTTCGAGCGGGAGAACCTGATGTCCGCACAGCCCGCCGACGGGCAGGAGTTCACCCAGGAGGAGCTGGACCACCGCTATGAGCGCATTGCCGAGCTGCGCAGCCAGGAGCTGCGTGTCACCGACGAACTGAACGTGATCCATGCCAAGGGCACGCCCCAGCTGACCATGGAGAACATCGCCCGTGTCATCGAGATGTGGACGAAGATCCCGGCCAGCAAGATCAAGGAGGAGGAATTCAAGCGTCTGGCGGAGCTGGACCAGCGCCTGCGGGCGCATGTGGTGGGACAGGACGAGGCCATTGCCGCCGTGTCCGCCGCCATCCGCCGCAATCGTGTGGGCATCTCCCCCAAGCACAAGCCGGTGAGCTTCATCTTCGTCGGCCCCACCGGCGTGGGCAAGACGGAACTGGTCAAGCAGCTGGCGGATGACCTGTTCAACGCGCCGGAGTCCCTGATCCGTCTGGATATGTCTGAGTTTATGGAGAAGCACTCCGTTTCCCGCATCGTAGGCTCGCCCCCCGGCTATGTGGGCTATGACGAGGCTGGGCAGCTGACAGAGAAGATCCGCCGCAAGCCCTACTCCGTGGTGCTGTTCGACGAGATCGAAAAGGCCCATCCGGATGTGCTCAACGTCTTGCTGCAAATTCTGGACGACGGCCAGATCACCGACGCCCATGGCCGCAAGGTGAACTTTGAGAACACCGTCATCGTCATGACCAGCAACGCCGGCTCCGATACCAGATCCGCCGGCGCGGTGGGCTTCGGCGGCAGCGCCGATGAACAGGGAAAGGAGCGCACTATGAAGGCCCTGCGGGACTTCCTGCGCCCCGAGTTCCTCAACCGCGTGGACGAGATCGTCTGCTTCAACCATCTGACAAAGGAGAACTTCTCCGGCATTGCCCGCATCATGCTGGAGGAGCTGCGCACCTCCCTCCGCGACAAGGGCTATGCCTTCCGCTACGACGATGCGCTGGTGGACTATCTGGTGGAGAAGTCCTACTCCATGACCTACGGCGCCCGCAACTTGCGCCGCCTGATCCAGAAGGAGCTGGAGGACCCCATGGCCTCCCGCATCATCGACAGCTTCGAGCATCCCATCACCCAGATCAGCGCCACCGCCGCCAACGGCGCGGTGCAGCTCTACACACTGTGAGGTACGCCTATGCTGTTTCGTAAGAACATCGACCCCCGCTGCGCCTACTGTGCCCGGGGCAATCGCATCAACGATGAGCAGGTGGCCTGCGTCAGGCGGGGCGTGGTGCCTGCGTCCGACCGCTGCGGCGCCTTCAGATACGACCCGCTGAAGCGGGTGCCGCCGCGCCCGGCCAAGCTGGACGCCGCCCGCCTCACCGAGGACGATTTCAAGCTGTGACCACGTATCTATAAATACAGAAAATACAGAGAACAGGGGAGGGTCTGTCATGCAGCCAAAGCGCGTGTGGGCCGTGTACTTCAGCGGCACCGGCACCACGGAAAAAACCGTCAGACGTATCGCCTCCGGCCTGGCATCGGCGCTGTCCGTGCCGCTGGAGCTATTCGACTTCACGCCGCCCGCCGCCCGGCAGGCCGATCTGACCTTCGGTCCGGATGATCTGGTGGTGCTGGGCACGCCCACCTACGCCGGCCGCGTGCCCAATGTCCTGCTGCCCTACCTCACCGGCAGGGTCCGCGGCACCGGTACGTTGGCGGTTCCGGTGGTATTGTTCGGCAACCGGGCTTTTGACGATTCCCTGATGGAGCTGCGGAACATCCTCACCGCCAACGGATTCATGCCGGTGGCAGCCGCCGCCTTCGTGGGGGAGCACAGCTTCTCCCGCACCCTGGGCGCCGGCCGTCCCAGCGCGGCGGATATGACGCAGATGGACAACTTTGCCCATATCGCGGCGCAGAAGATAAGAGAACTTGCCGCCCTGCCCGCAGCCCCCGTCTCCGTGGCGGGGCAGGAGCCTATCCGCCCCTACTACACCCCTCGGGACCGCCACGGCGCGCCCATCAATATCCTGAAGGTCAAGCCCAAGACCGATATGACCCTCTGCGGTGGCTGCGGTCTGTGCGCCGCCCGCTGTCCCATGGGCAGCATCGACCCCGCCGACGTGTCACAGGTCACCGGCATCTGCATCAAGTGCTGTGCCTGCGTGAAGGGCTGTCCCTCCGGCGCCAAATATTTTGACGATCCCGGCTACCTCTACCACCAGCACGAACTGGAAGACATTTACAGCCGCCCAGCCGAAAACGCCGTATTTTCATGATAATTTCAAGGAGGAATTTAACCGGAATAAAACCGGAAATAATAAAGGCTGAACCTGAAAAAAATATTTCCGGTTTTTTCAAAAAATAACTTGACAATATGGGAGCCATGTGGTAGGATAATGACTGTTCCGCGTGGGACGTGTACCTTGTAAATTAAACAACGAACGAAACGAAAAGCACCAGACGGGAGCGCGAGAGAGCTTGTGAAAACGGGCTAAGGAGCGCAACTGAAAAGACTTGGTGGAGCCGGGTTAAGTCAATTACCGGCAAAGCTAAGTATAAAAAGTTTGAAGCTATGACAAATAGCTCTGTAAAGATTAGCTCGGTGGAAACACCGTGTTGATACGATTTATAG
>CAKTPQ010000020.1 GCA_934591745.1 uncultured Oscillospiraceae bacterium | reverse complement strand
ATGCTGGAGCTGACCATCGAGGAGCTGGATCTGTCCGTCCGCAGCTTCAACTGCCTCAAGCGCGCCAACATCAACACTGTCGAGGACTTGATCTCCAAGACCGAAGATGAGATGATGAAGGTCCGCAATCTGGGACGCAAGTCCCTGGAGGAAGTTATCAACAAGCTGGCTATGATGGGTCTGTCCCTGGCCAGCGAGGACAACAACTAATTGATCTGCGCTTCCCGCGCATATCCTACAAGGAGGAAACAGAAATGCCCGGAACTCGTAAGCTCGGTAAGACTACCGATCAGCGCATGGCGATGCTCCGTCAGCAGGTCACCGATTTCCTGGACAAGGGCCGCATGGAGACCACCATCACCCGCGCCAAGGAGATCAAGCCCATGGCCGAGAAGATGATCACCCTCGGCAAGAAGGGCGATCTGGCTGCCTACCGTCAGGCGCTGAGCTTCATCACCCGCGAAGACGTGGCCAACAAGCTGTTCAAGGAGCTGGCTCCCAGCTATGCGGAACGCAACGGCGGCTACACCCGCATCATCCGCACCGGCGTTCGCCGCGGCGACGCTGCGGAGACTGCCGTCATCGAACTGGTGAAATAAGCGAAGTCTCAACTGCATAAAAACGCCCTTTCCCATGGCGAAGGCTGTGGGAAAGGGCGTTTTTCCTGCCTCGACAACCTCAGGTTGCGCCGCCGCCCGCGAAAATTTTCCGCCGCAACCTGAAGTTGATGGACAAAACGGCACCGCATACAGTATAATAACCGCAACAGAAAACACAGAAAAGGGAGGAATCGCCATGGCAGTCATCCGCTGCAAGGCCTGCGGCTGCGTATACGATTACAACAAGCAGGGCATGTGCCCCAAATGCGGCGCCTATAACCGCCCGCCTCGCCGGGAGCGGGTGGACCCCGACGGCAGCGTTCATTTTGTAGAGTCCCACGATGCCGCCGTGCCGTCCCATCGCGGCAAAAAGGTCTGCTACGAGGAAAAGACCTGCTACGAGGGCCAGACCCGCCGCAGCGCCCGCAAGGCCGCCGGGGAACCGGATAATATCCGCGCCAAAGACTGGGAAAACCTGAAGGACAGCGCCCAGGGTCTGAAGAATAAATTCCAGAATATGGAAAAGAAACGGCGTGACACTCTCGTTGGCTGCGCTGCCGCACTGCTGGTCCTCATTATTCCCTTCCTCAGAGCCTGTATATCTTCTTCTACTTCGCACATCTCCCGCCCCGAGCCGGAGCCGGCCTATCCCACGGAGGAGGCGGCTGTGCAGTACGCAGGCGATACCACCGTCTACCAGATGGACTGGTATTTTGACCTGATGGGAGAGACCGGTCAGGTCGCGGAGGTGCAGACGGACGGCCAGCGGGTCATCGTCACCGTGGAGGGCCTGACGTCCGACACCGCGCCGCTGCCCTTCCTCACCGCCTACGATGCTGGCGGCAACCTGCTGGATCTGACCGCACCCATTCAGTTCACCATGCTGGACTACGGGACGGAGTACATCTTTGACCGCTCCATGTACAACGCGGAGGATGCGGCGGAGTGGCTGCTGGAGTTTGATGTACAAGAGGAGCAGGACGGCACAATGGTGTATACCGGCGATGTTGTGGCCGTGGATCTGACGGACGCACTGCCCTGAGAAAGGAGAACGCCATGGAAAAGCAGCTTTGTCCCTATTGCGGCGGCGAGATGCGCCGGGGTTGGCTCCGCAGCCGCCGCAGCGACATCTGGTGGGAGCCGGACCCCGCCGCGTCCTCTGATGAGGAACTGCGCTGTATTGCAGCCGCCGCCGGATTTTCCGGCGCGGAGGCGGAGGCGTGGGACTGTCCCGTCTGCAGGAAGCTGGTGCTGGACCGCAGCCACCGCAACCTGCCATTAGGATAAAATACAAGCGGCGTGCAGCGCCGCGGGACAAAAGCCACCGCGAAGCGGTGGCTTTTGTCGCCTTTTGCCATGTCCCCGGCAACGAGCCTTGCGGCGCTCTCCCGGCAAAGAAGGTGCCCGTCGAGATACCTCCGCGCCCTCATTTCTCCCACTGCCCGCGCATATACTGCCACCGGTGATAAAATGAAGCGACTGCTTTGCGCCGCGTTGGCGGCGCTGCTCCTGCTGCCCGGCTGCGGCGCGGATCCGGCCTACGACCCCGGCGCGCCTCACGCTCCGGTGTCCTCCGCCGCGCCGGCGGGTGGCTCCGATGATGCCCCCAAATACGTGGCGCTCACCTTTGATGACGGCCCCTCGCCCCGCTGCACACCGCGTCTTCTGGACGGACTGGCGGAGTACGGCGCCCGTGCCACCTTTTTCGTGGTGGGCTGCCAGACCGTAAAGGACCCGGACATCGTCCAGCGCATTGCCGCCGAGGGCCATCAGGTGGGCAACCACTCCTACGACCACGCCCAACTGGAGAGCCTGACCTGCGCCCAAGCGGTGGCCGATCTGCAAAAAAACGACGACTTGCTGCAGGAGCTGCTGGGGGCGGGGGAGTACTGGGTGCGCCCGCCCTACGGCCTGTGCTCCGACCGGGAGGCGGAGAGCCTGACGGTGCCGCTGGTGAACTGGTCGGTGGACACGGAGGATTGGAAAAGCAAAGATGCCGACAAGATCGTGGACATCATCTACCGGCAGGCGTCCGACGGTGACATCATCCTGCTCCATGACCGCTACCAGAATACGGTGGACGCAGTGCTCCGCGCCGTACCCCACCTGCAGGAGCAGGGGTATGTGTTCGTCACCGTGTCCGAGCTGCTGGCGCTCAAGGGTGTCACACCGGAACCGGGCGTTACCTACCGCCGTGCCCCCTAATGGCTATGAGAGTAAAAAAGGAGTCCCGAAGCACGGCTTCGGGACTCCTTTTTGTTTCGCTTTGCTTACACGCCGGCGGCCAGCATGCAGTTGATGACCAGTGTCAGCACCACGAAGATGGCACCCACCCACTTGGTGGCTTTGGCCAGCTTGGCGTCAATGCTCTTGGCCTTGGACTTGGCCATGTAGCTGTCGGCAATACCGCCGATGGTGCCGGACAGGCCCTGACTCTTGCCGGACTGGAACAGCACGATGGCGATCAGGATCAAAGCAGCCAGAAGCTGCAGAATGGTAACGAAAATCATCATAGCGGGAACCTCCACATATATTCCGTGCCGCAGGGCACACGATTCACAGTACAAATGATTTTATCACAATGCAACCGGCAATGCAAGGGGGCATCGTGGATTTTTTGCGGTTTTTGCCGGAAAAATGATAGAACAAATGTTGCAATTCCGGAAACGGTGTGGTACAATACAACAGAACCTACCGAACCTGCGGCGGAAGAAAGGGGCGACCACATGGCAAAGCTGACAAAAATGCAGCAAAAGATCTACGATTACATCGCGGAGACCACGCGGCAGCAGGGGTATCCCCCCTCCGTGCGGGAGATCGGCGAGGCCGTAGGCCTGCGATCTCCGTCCACCGTTCATTTTCACCTCAAGCATATGGAGGAGCTGGGCGTTCTGACCAAGGGCGCCGGAAAAGGCCGCGCTCTGACGCTGGCGCCGCTGGACGGCCCATCGTCCGCCGTATCTGCTGTTCCGTCCACTCCGGCCCCCGCGCCGGAACCGGAGGTGCCCGCAGGCCGTGTTCCCATCGTGGGCACGGTGGCTGCCGGTGCGCCCATTCTGGCCCAGGAGTGCATCGAGGACTACCTGACCTTTGACACCAACGGGCGGGAGGGAGAGTATTTTGCCCTGCGCGTCCGGGGCGAGTCCATGCTGAACGCCGGTATCCTGCCCGGCGATCTGGTGGTAGTACACCAGCAGCCCGTGGCCCACAACGGCGAGATCGTGGTGGCCCTGCTGGGGGATGAAGCTACGGTGAAGCGGCTCAGCCGCCGCAACGGCGAGGTGTGGCTCCTGCCGGAGAACGAAGCATACAGCCCCATCGATGGGCGGGAGGCTTCCATTCTGGGCAAGGTCACTGCCGTTGTCCGTCAGTATTGAGGCGGCCCGCGCTGTCCCCTTGCCATTCCCGATAGGCGGACAGAAGTCTGCTGACCTACAAGACAAAAAACAGCCCCTGCCGGTCATGACCGGCAGGGGCTGTTCCGTTGGTATCAGAGCGTTCCCGGCAATGCGGGGGAGTCGGGCGGCCCGTGATCCGAGGGCGCATGCCGGGGTACAATGGGGTGCTTGCCGAAAACGGGCGGCGGCCACTTGACCAGCGCCTGTCCGGCCAGGACCGCCGCACCGCCCAGCAGAACGCTGAGCACCACATACAGCGCGGCCAGACCGGGCCGCCCATTCTGGAGAAGCCGCACCGATTCGCTGCAAAAGGTGGAAAAGGTGGTGAAGCCGCCGCACACGCCTACCTTCAGCAGCAGGAGCCGCGGGTCCCAGCCCGTGCGCCTGCCCGCCAGCGCCATCAGCAGACCGATGCAGAAGGCACCCAGCACATTGATCCCCGGGGTGATCAGCGGAAAACCGCCGGCAGGGCGGACAGGCAGCAGCCCCAGCAGGTAACGGCGGACAGAGCCGATGGCTCCGCCGATACCGACGCACAGACAATTCAACAGCATTGCCGCAGCCTCATTTTTTCTTCATTATGAAGCCCATCCGAAAGAAAAACCGGAAATTCAGGCAATTAAACCGGAAAATACGGAAATTAGAACAGAGGTCATTTGGCCTTTGGAGGATCGTCCAGATGGACGATCCACTGCGTCAGCGAGAAGAAAGGATCCGTCTCCGTTGCCACCAGTCCATCCACCAGGCCGGTGGTGGTCACCACGGAATCGGACTTGAAGCACAGGGGGGCAATGGGAGTCTTGGCCAGCAGGTCCTCCCACAGGGAGGCCAGCGCAGCGCTGCGCCGGGTATCGTCCGCCGTGCGGCAGACGGCCAGAAGACTGTCCGTTTTCTCATCGGAGAAGCCGCCATAGTTCAGGCTGCCCGTCGTGCCGACAAGTTCCAGAATATCCCAATCCGCCGTGAGGCGGCACTCACCGTAGTACAGGTCGAAGCTGCCGTCCTGCAGGCGCTGGAGATATGTCTCCCAGGGCACAGCCTCCACCGTGACGGACAGACCGGCGCGGCGGAGGGAGTCGGCGATCTCCTGGGCGGCGGCAGTCTTGAAGGAGTTCTCCTGATTGACCAGCAGCGTTACCGCCGTGCCGGCATACTGGCCCGCGGCATCCGTATCGGACGACGCGGTGCCTGCGGCAGCCCCGGTGTCACCGGCGCTCTGCGTCAGCTGAGAGAGAGGCGCGGGGCTGTACGCCGTCTCCAGTGCGGCAGGGTACCACTCGCTGGCCGGGGAGACGGGGAACTGGGCGGCGCTGCCGTGGCCCAGCAGGCAGGAATCCACCAGTCCCTGCCGGTCCACGGCGGTGCTGACGGCCTGCCGTAGGGCGGCGTTGTCAAAGGGGGCACGGCGGGTGTTGAAACCCAGAAACTGCATGACCGTGGTGGGGGCGTCGGTATAGTCGCCGCTGCCGGATACGCCGGAGGCGCCGGTGGCGGTGAGGTCCAGCGGCAGAAGCTGCAGCTCCCGGGAAGAGAAGGCATAGAGCATGGTGTCCCGGTCTTTGCAGTGCTGCAGCTCAATGCGCTGCAGCGGCAGGGACTTGTTCTGCCACCAGCCGCCGTTCAACTCCAGATACGCGCCGCTGTCGGACTTTGTGAACACGTAGGGACCGGTGCCCACCGGGGCGGTGCGGTCTTCCGTGCCAGCCTTGACGACGGGGATGTCCAGCCGCCACACCAGCGTGGCGAGGTCGGTGCTCATGGCAATGAGCACCGCGTCGCCCTGTACCCGGATGGAGGATACCTCCGCCAGCCGGGCGGCGTAGCGCTGGGACTGGCGTGCCCGCTCCAGTGAGGCCGCCGCATCCCGTGCAGTAAGGGGCGAACCGTCGGAGAAGGTGACGCCGCTGCGCAGCGTCAGGGTATAGGTGCGCTCTGCCGCGTCGTAGGTGCAGCTCTGGGCCAGCACGGGCTGGAGATCGAAGTGCTCGTCCAGTTGGAAGAGCCTTTCATACAGCAGCGCGCCCACCGCCGCCTGCACCGTCTCTACGGCGGTGATGGGGTCCAGACTCTCGCCGGCGAAGTAGGGCAGGGTGAAGGTAGTCAGCGGCTCCGGCTCCGGGGCCTCGTTTTCCTTGCTGTAAAACTGGGACAGCTCCCCCAGCGGGTCGTCCGTCTCCTCCCAACTGGTGCAGCCGGCGGCGGAGACAGCCAGCGCCGCCAGCAGCAGGCAGGCCAGCAGCCGTCTCAGCGCGCCGCGACCTGCGGTGTATGTGCGTGTCATGGCGTCACCTCCCGCAGGGCAATAAGGGCGGCCTGCTCGCCCCGCCGCAGGCCGGTTTTCCGGTGGCTCCAGTACAGGTCGGTGCGGCAGCAGGTGCAGTCTTCGCAGATGTCGATGTGCTGCACGCCGGCCTTCCGCAGCCACAGAGCGTTGACGGACTTCAGGTCGATGTGCCACTTGCGGCCGTTCCACACCATGAAGGGTTCGGCCTCGGCGCCCAGCGCCTCCCGGAGGGCGTCCGGCACGTCGCCGTCCGTTTCAAAGCAGCACTGGCCGATAGCGGGGCCGACGGCGGCCCGGATGTCCGCCGGGTCGCAGCCGTAGGTGTCCCGCATGACACGGACGGTCCTGCCGGCGATGCCGGCGGCGGTGCCGCGCCAACCGGCATGGGCCGCACCTACCACCCGGCGCACCGGGTCGTGGAGCAGGATCACATTGCAGTCGGCGGAGAACACCACCAGCGGCAGGCCGGGCACATCGGTGACGAGCGCATCGGCGCTGTCGTAGTCCTGAGGCGTCCACAGGCCCTTGCCGGCGTCCGCCGCCGTCACCACGCGCACGTCATCCCGGTGGACCTGACGGCTCAGCACGGCGCGGCGGACATCCATATCCAGCACGGCGCACAGGCGGCGGAAGTTCTCCTGCACGTTGGCGATATCGTCGCCCCGGCGGTCGTCCAGGTTCAGGCTGTCCCACGGGGCGGGAGACACGCCGCCGAGACGGGTGGAAAAACCGTGGAGCACGCCGCCGCCCGACAGGGCATCGGCGGTGAGGAACGTGACGCCGTTTTTCGTTTGGGTGTGGAACATGGCCGCTCCTTTCAAAAGCAAGGCGGGCGGCGGCATTAGCCGCCGCCCGCCGGTGAGTTTGGGGTATCGTTTGAAATAACTTAAGAGTGGTACTCCTTGCAGGTGCACTTCTTCCACTTCAGGCCGCTGCCGCAGGGGCACAGGTCGTTGCGGCCCACCTTCACCACGCGGGTGGGGCGCTTCTTCACGGTGCCGTCGCCGCCCACGTTCTCGGTGATGCCGGAGGCTACGCGCTCCCGCTTGACCTCCTCGTTCTGGCGCAGACGCACGGAGTACAGACGGCGCACCGTCTCCTCCTTCATGGCGTCCACCATCTCCTCGAACATCTCCAGAGACTCCTTCTTGTAGGCGTCCACCGGATTGGTCTGGGCGTAGGCCCGGAGGCGGATGCCCTGGCGCAGGTCCTGCATGGCGTCGATGTGTTCCATCCAGTACTCGTCCACCACCCGCAGGAGGATGACACGCTCCAGCTCACGCATGACGGGGGGCGTGATCTCCTCCTCCTTCTTGGCGTAGTAGTCGGCGGCCGCGGCGGTGAACAGGTCGGTGAAGTCCTGCTGGGTCATGGTTTTGAGCTGTTCTTCGTCAATCTTCACGGTGTACTTGGGAAAATACACGCCCTCCACGCTGCGCAGCAGGTCGCGGCAGGAGGCCATGTCCAGATGCTCGGCGCCCACGAAGGCGGCGTTCACCAGATTGGAGATGGCGCCGTTCATCATGTTCATGATGATGCCCTTGACGTCCATGCCGTCCAGCACCTGCTTGCGCTGGCCGTAGATGATCTCGCGCTGCTTGTTCATCACGTCGTCGTACTCCAGCACGGACTTACGGGTCTGGAAGTTGCGGCTCTCCACGGTGGTCTGCGCCTGCTCGATGGCGCGGGAGAGCATCTTGCTCTCGATGGGGGTGTCCTCGTCGATGTTCATGCGCTCCATGATGGAGGTGACGCGGTCGCCGCCGAACAGACGCATCAGATCGTCCTCCAGCGAGATGTAGAACCGGGTCTCGCCGGGGTCACCCTGACGGCCGGCACGGCCGCGGAGCTGGTTGTCGATACGGCGGGAGTCGTGACGCTCCGTGCCGATGATGAACAGGCCGCCGGCGGCGCGGACCTTCTCGGCCTCGCCGGCGATCTCCGCCTTGTGCTGGGCCAGCTTCTCGGCGAACAGCTTCCGGGCGTTGAGGATCTCCTCGTTGTCCGTCTCGGCGTAGCCGGTGGCCTCGGCGATCAGCTCGTCGGTGAGTCCGGCCTTGCGCAGGTCGTTCTTGGCCATGTACTCGGCGTTGCCGCCCAGCATGATATCCGTACCACGACCAGCCATGTTGGTGGCCACGGTGACGGCGCCGTACTGACCGGCCTGCGCCACGATCTCCGCCTCGCGCTCGTGGTTCTTGGCGTTCAGCAGGTTGTGCTTGATGCCCTCGCGGGTCAGCATCTTGCCCAGCAGCTCGTTCTTCTCGATGGAGACGGTGCCCACCAGCACGGGCTGGCCCTTGGCGTGGCACTCCTTCACCTGACGGATGACGGCGTGGTACTTGCCATTCTCGGTCTTGTAGACGGAGTCCTCATTGTCGATACGGGCGATGGGACGGTTGGTGGGGATCTCGATGATGTCCAGGGCGTAGATGGTGGCGAATTCCTCCTCCTCCGTCAGGGCCGTACCGGTCATGCCGGACAGCTTGCGGTACAGGCGGAAGTAGTTCTGGAACGTGATGGTGGCCAGCGTCTTGCTCTCGCGCTGGACGGACAGGTGCTCCTTGGCCTCGATGGCCTGGTGCAGGCCCTCGGAGTACCGGCGGCCGAACATGAGGCGGCCGGTGAACTCGTCCACGATGACCACCTCACCGTCCTTCACCACGTAGTCCACGTCGCGCTTCATGATGCCGTGGGCCTTGATGGCCTGGTTGATGTGGTGGGCGGTGGTGCTGTTCTCCGGGTCACTGAGGTTGTCCAGATGGAAGAATTCCTCCGCCTTCTTGATGCCGCGGGCCGTCAGGGAGCAGGTGCGGGCCTTCTCGTCCACGATGTAGTCCGCATCGATGTTGACGTCCTCTTCCTCCTTGTCGTCCGTCTCCGCCACCACATACTTTTTCAGGCGGGCGGCGAACATCTCGGCCATGTCGTACATCTGGGTGGATTTCTCGCCCATGCCGGAGATGATCAGGGGGGTGCGGGCCTCGTCGATGAGGATGGAGTCCACCTCGTCCACGATGGCGAAGGCGTGACCCCGCTGCACCTGCTCGTTGGCGTAGATGGCCATGTTGTCGCGGAGGTAGTCGAAACCCATCTCGTTGTTGGTGCCGTAGGTGATGTCCGACTGGTAAGCCTTCTGCCGCTCCTCTTTGGTCATGTCGTGGATGATGAGGCCCACGGTGAGGCCCATGAAGCGGTGCACCTTGCCCATCCACTCGGAGTCGCGCTTGGCCAGATAGTCGTTGACGGTGACGATGTGGACGCCCTCGCCGGTCAGCGCGTTCAGGTAGGCGGGCAGCGTGGCCACCAGCGTTTTGCCTTCACCGGTCTTCATCTCGGCAATGCGGCCCTGGTGCAGCACGATGCCGCCCACCAGCTGGACGGGGTAGGGGCGCATGCCCAGCACGCGGTCGGCGGCCTCCCGCACGGCGGCAAATGCCTCCGGCAGAATGTCGTCCAGCGTCTCGCCGTTGGCAAGGCGCTCCTTGAACTCCGGGGTCTTGGCCTGGAGCTGCGCGTCGGTCAGGGCCTTGTACGCGTCCTCCAGCGCCGTGATCTTATCCACGATGGGATAAATGCTTTTCAGCTCACGCTGGCTGTATGTTCCGAAAACCTTGGTAAACAGTCCCATATATCCGTATCCTTTCCATGTAAAAGAATATATACACACTATTACAAGAATACAGTATACCACAGGAAATTGTCTAATGCAAAAGAATTTCTGTGAACAATTTGCATCAGGCGGTGGGAAAAGGACGCGCTTTGCGGTTGTACAGGCCGGAAAAATGTGGTATACTTTCCCATATAAACTTTGAAAAGGAGTTTCCGCCATGAAGCTGAGCTTTTACGGCGCTGACCAGTGCGTTACCGGCAGCTGCCATTGTCTGGAGGTCAACGGAAAGAAAATACTGGTGGACTGCGGCCTGCAGCAGGGACGGGACGAGATCGACAACGCCGCCCTGCCGTTCCATCCGGGCAGCATCGACGTGGTGCTGGTGACCCACGCCCACATCGACCACTCGGGGCGCATCCCCATGCTCATCAAAAACGGGTTCCAGGGCCGCATCATCACCACGCGGCTGACGGCGGAGCTGCTGGATATCATGCTGCAGGACTCCGCCCACATCCAGGAGCAGGACGCGGAGTACCAGAACCGCAAGAACAAGCGGGCCGGCCGGCCGGAGGTGCAGCCCATCTACACCGTGGCCGACGCCATGCAGGTGCGGGAGTATATCCAGACCTGCGAGTACGGCCAGCAGGTACAGGTCACAGACGACGTAACGGCGGAGTTCATCGACGCCGGGCACCTGCTGGGCTCCGCCAGCATCAAACTGACGTGCCGTGAGGGCGGCGAGACGCGGACCGTGGTGTTCTCCGGTGACATCGGCAATGTGGATCAGCCCATCATCCGCAACCCCCAGTTCTTCGACAGCGCCGATTATGTGCTGATGGAGTCCACCTACGGCGACCGCAACCACACCGAGGTGTGGAGCTATACAGACCAGCTGGCACAGATCATCGACGAGACGCTGGCCAAGGGCGGCAATGTGGTGATCCCCGCCTTTGCCGTGGGCCGCACCCAGGAGCTGCTGTACTTCATCCGGGAGATCAAGGATAAGGGATTGGTGACGTCCGTCAAGGACTTCCCGGTGTATGTGGACAGTCCGCTGGCCAAGAAGGCCACCACCATCTTCTGCGGCGACCTGCGGGGCTATCTGGACGAGGACGCGCTGGCACTGGTGCAGGACGGCACCCACATGTTCAATTTTCCGGGCCTGCACCTGACGGAGACGGTGGAGGAGTCCAAGCTGCTGAACATGGATAAGACCCCCAAGGTCATCATCTCCGCCAGCGGCATGTGCGACGCGGGCCGCATCCGCCACCACCTGAAGTACAACCTGTGGCGGGGCGACAGCGCCGTGGTGTTCGTGGGCTTCCAGTCCCCCGGTACACTGGGGCGGAACCTGCTGGACGGCGCGCCCAGCGTGAAGCTGTTCGGCGAGGAGATCGCCGTGCGGGCCAAGATCGTGAATTTCCAGGGACTTTCCTCCCACGCCGACCACGACCATCTGGTGGACTGGGTAAAGCACTTCTCCCCGGAAAAGACCACCCATGTGTTTATCGTACACGGCGACCGGGAGGTGGCGCCGGTATTCGCCGAGACGGTGAAGGGACTGGGCTTTGCGGCTCACGCGCCCCAATACACTGAGGAGTACGACCTCATCGCCGACAGGAAGCTGGCGGCGGGCTATCTGCCGGAGCGCAAGACCAGGGCTTATGACGGCGCACCCAAGGCCACCGGCGCCTATCAGAAGCTGGTGCAGCTGGGCGATATGCTCATCGGGCTTATCCGCCGCAGTAAGGGGCGGGACAACAAGACGCTGGCCGCCTTTGCCGAGGCCGTCAGCAAGGTCATCAGCAAGTTCGAGTTCTGAGCCGTGCCGGAGAAGAACAAAATATATCGCGCCCGCATCGAGGGGTACACCTCCGAGGGACTGGCCGTGGCCCGCATCGACGGGCAGGCGGTGTTCGTACACCGGGCGCTGCGGGGCGAGGACTGTGACATTCTTATCCTGAAGGTGCTGAAAAACGCCGCCTTCGGCAAGGCGGTGCGGGTGTATGCGCCGTCGCCCTACCGGGTGGAGCCGGACTGTCCATACTACGGGCGGTGCGGCGGCTGCGACTTCCGCCATATGGACCGCGCCGAGGAGCTGGATGCCAAGCGCCAGCGGGTGCAGGACGCGCTGCGCCGCATCGGCGGCAGCGCCGTGACGGTGGAGGGCATCGACGGCGGCGAGCCGCTGCACTACCGCAACAAGAGCCAGTACCCAGTGGCGGCGGACGGCAGCGTGGGCTTCTACAAGGCCAGGAGCCATCAGGTCGTCCCGGTGGAGACGTGCCTGATCCAGAAGACGCAGGCCGACGCGGCGGCCCGTGCGCTGCGGACATACCTCAAGGATCACGGCGTCAGCTGCTACGACGAGAGGACCCGGCGTGGGCTGGTGCGGCACCTGTATGTCCGCACCAACGGCGCGGGGCAGTCGCTCATCTGCGTGGTGGTGAACGGGGAAAAGCTGCCCCGCGAGGAGACGCTGGTGGCCCTGCTGCGGCAGGCGGTGCCGGAGGCCGTGGGCGTGGTGCTGGGGGTGAACACCCAGCCCACCGGGGCGGTGCTGGGGTCGGCATACCGGACGCTGTGGGGCACGGACGTGCTGACGGACACCCTGTGCGGCCTGACGTTCCGGCTCAGCGTGCCGTCGTTCTATCAGGTGAACCGGGAGATGGCGGAGGTGCTGTACGCCCGGGCCGTGGAGTTCGCAGAACTGACGGGGACGGAGACAGTGCTGGATCTGTACTGCGGTGCAGGCACCATCACGCAGGTGATGGCGCGGCACGCGGCCCGGGTCATCGGCGCGGAGATCGTGCCGGAGGCCATCGCGGACGCAAAGGAGAACGCCCGGCGCAACGGCGTGGAGAATGTGGAGTTCCTATGCGGCGACGCGGCGGCCGCTGCGGCGGACTTTGCCGCCAGAGGGCTGCGGCCCGATGTGATCTGCGTGGATCCGCCCCGGAAGGGGCTGGCTCCCGCGGTGGTGCGTGCGGCGGCGCAGATGGCACCGGGGCGCATCGTGTATGTATCCTGTGACCCGGCCACGCTGGCACGGGACGTGAAGCTGTTTGCCCAGGAGGGCTACGAGGCCGTCCGGGCCGTAGCAGTGGACATGTTCCCCGGCACCGCCAATGTGGAGACGGTGGTGCGGCTGGAGCTGCGGAAAAACTGAAAAGCAGGGCAGGAGCGCGGCGTCCGGAGGGCGGTGCGCTCTTGCTTTTTACGGCGGCGGACGGTATAATGGCCTCACATTTGCCGCGATGCGGCGGCGGTCGCCGGGGAGCGTGCCGCGCCGGGAGAACTGACAGGGCATCGGGGCACAGGGGGAACAGAGTATGCTGACGAAGGAAGTACTCATCAACTCGCTGCGGCCCTACTGCGGCGTGATCATGGAATACGACCGGCAGAGCGGCCGGATATGCGTCCACTGGGGCGGCGAGCTGGCGGCGGGCGTGCGGCAGCGCTGGCTCATGCCGGAGGAGCTGCGGGAAACCATCCGCAGCAGCGGCATCGCCTTCCAGGAGACGGCGGTGTGGAGTCGGTATCTCAACGCCGCCTATCTGCGGAACTTCTTTGAGCGGGGCGCCGAGAGCGAGAGCTTCCGCATGGAGTTCCAGGGAGACGACCGGCGGATGAAGCAGTACGACATCCGTGTGGAAAAGCTGGACGGGGACACGCTGCTCATCTCCGGGCGGGTCGTGCGGGAGGACGGCGTGGACGCGCTCACCGGCGTGTACAGCCGCAGCTACTACGAAACGCACCTGAAGACCGGGGAAGCCCGTGGCGGTGTGGCCATCATTGATCTGGACGATCTGAAGCTGTGCAACGACACCTACGGCCACGACGGCGGCGACGGGATGCTGGCTGCGGCGGCGCGGGTCATGCAGGATGCGGCCGGTACGGACGGCATCGTGGTGCGCTACGGCGGCGACGAGTTTCTCCTGCTGCTGCCGGAGGCGGAGGAGGAGACATTCCCGGCGGTGCTGGAGGAGATCCGGGCGCGGACGGCGGTGCTGCGGCTGCGGGAGCAGCCGGGGCTGCACCTGACGGCCAGCATTGGAGGCGTCATGGCGCGGGACGAGACGGTGGCCGACGCCGTGCTGCGGGCGGATCGGCTGATGTACCGGGCCAAGCGGCGGAAGGACTACGTCATCACGGAGCGCCAGGCGGGGGATGACGGCGCGCCGGAGGAGCAGGCACCGCTGCTGCTGGTGGTGGACGACGCGCCGCTGAACCGGGAGCTTCTGATGGCCATGCTGGGAGACGAGTACCGGTATCTGGAGGCATCGGACGGCGCGGCGTGCCTGAAGCTGCTGGAGCAGTACGGCACCGGCATCGAGCTGGTGCTGCTGGATATGGTGATGCCCGGCATGGACGGCATCCAGGTGCTGACGGAGATGGACCGGCGGCACTATATCGACGACATACCGGTGGTAATGATCACGGCGGACGACTCCGGCCAGTATATCCGGCGTGCCTACGAGCTGGGCGTGGCGGACTATATCAGCCGGCCCTTTGACACGCAGGTGGTGTACCGGCGGGTGGCCAACACCGTCCGGCTCTATGCGCGGCAGCGGCGGCTCAGCGCCATGCTGGCTCGGCGCACCCAATGGCAGCGGAGGAGAGAACAGGTGATGATAGACGTGCTGGGACGGATCGTGGGCTTCCGCAGCGGCGAGAGCGCCGAGCATGTGCGGCATGTGAACCAGCTGACGGCTCGGCTGCTGGACCGATTGACGGAGGTGAGCAGCGCGTACAGGCTGACCCCGGCCCAGTGTGTCACCATCAGCGCCGCCGCAGCGCTGCACGACGTGGGAAAGATCGGCGTGGACCAGAGCATCCTCAACAAGCCGGGGCGGCTGACACCGGAGGAGTTTGAAGCGGTGAAGCTGCACACGGTCATCGGCGAGGAGCTGCTGCGGGGCATGCGGGAGTATCGGGGCGAGGAACTGCTGGAGACGGCGGCGGAGATCTGCCGGTGGCACCACGAGCGGTATGACGGCGGCGGCTATCCCGATGGCCTGAGAGGGGACGACATCCCCATCGCAGCGCAAGTAGTGTCGCTGGCCGATGTGTACGACGCGCTGGTGAGCCGGCGGGCCTACAAGGAGGCGTACACGCCGGAGCGGGCCATGGAGATGATCCATGAGGGGCAGTGCGGGGCGTTCAACCCGCTGCTGGTGCAGTGCCTGACGGATATACAGGACGCGCTGCGCACCGAGGTGTATGCCGGGGGGCCGGCAAGCTGAAAAAGAGGTGAACGGATACGACATTGATGGAGTTTTACGCCCGCATCGGTACGGACGGGGCGCAGGTCACGGCGCGGCTGGGCGGCGAGGCCATGACCTCGCGGTTCATCCGGCGCTTTGCGTCGGATGGCAGCTATAACGCGCTGATGGCGGCGCTTGGCGCCGGTCAGGGGCAGGAGGCCTTCCGGGCGGCCCACACCTTAAAGGGTGTTGCGGCCAATCTGGGCTTTGAGCGGCTGTGGGCGGCGGCATCCGCGCTGACGGAGCAGCTCCGCGGCGGCACTGTCACCGGGGAGACGGCAGCGCTGGCGGAGGCGGTGTCCGCGCAGTATGCACAGGTGACGGCGGGCATTGCGGCACTGGAAGATGTTGGGAAATCGGCGGCAGAAAGGTAAGGAGATGTAAAAAATCCACCAAAAATCTTGACAAAAACGGCAGAGAGTGGTAACATACAGCCTATAATTTCACATGGTTTTGGCAAAGCGGGTGAAAGCCCGCGACGCAAAGCTAAGGTGTCTAAACGGATATTTTCGCATGATCGACCGGCTGCAAGCAGTACACAGGACGTGTACTGGTGCAGCCGGTCTTTTTATTTTTTCGCGAATCAAAAGGGAGGTATACGCATGAAGAAAAACGCGGGAAGCGTTGTTCTCACCGTGGTCGGCGCGGTGCTGTGCGCGGTGTTTTCGTTTTTGCTGGTGTGCAATGTGATCATTATCGTCAAGGGGACGCTGCATCCGGAGACGCCGCCCACGGTGCTGGGCGTGGCGCCTATGGTGGTGCTGTCCGGCTCCATGAGCGGCACGGCGGAGGACCACATCGAGGTAGGCGACCTGATATTTACCACCGCGCCAGACCGGGAAGCATTGCAGGTGGGGGATGTGGTGGCCTTCATGGATGAGGGCGTGGTGGTGACCCACCGCATCGTGGAGATCGCCGCAGACAAGAGCGGCAGGAAGCAGTTTGTCACCAAGGGCGACGCCAACAACACGGAGGACCCGACCATCTATCCCGAGGCCGTCATCGGCGTGTACAGAGGGCGCATCCCCAGGCTGGGCGACTTTGCCCTGTTTTTGCAGAAGCCGCTGGGCATGGCGGTGTTCATCGGCATCCCGGTGTGCGCCTTCATCATCGGCGATGTGATACGCCGGCGCAAGCAGGTGCAGCACAGCGCCGAGGAGACGGCCCGCCTCCGGGAGGAGCTGGAGCGGCTGAAGGCCGCCGGCAGCGGCGCGGCGCCGCAGTAAAGACCATGTAGCCCCTGCGGCCGCCGGAAAAGGGACGGCAGGCGCAGTGACATACAAATTTCAGAGCGGAGAGCGGTGGGAGACCGTTTCCCCGAAAATCACCAAGGAGGAGATTCATGATGACCAAGAAGAAAAATGTACTGATGCGCAGCGCCGGTCTGCTGCTGGTGCTGGTACTGGTGACGTCCTGCTTCGTGGGCAGCACGTTTGCCAAGTACACGGTGGGCGGCACGGGCAGCGATACCGCCCGTGTGGCCAAGTTCGGCGTGAACGTCACAGCCAGCGGCACCATGTTCGCCAAGGAGTATGCGACGGATGACGGGAATGCAGGCACTATTACCAAGTCCGTGATCTCCACGGATAAGAAGGTGGTGGCACCCGGCACCAAGGGCAATATGGCCAGCATGACGCTGACCGGCACACCGGAGGTGGCTGTCCGTGTGAGCTACGCGGTCAATAAGTTCGAGCTGAAGGGCTGGACGACCGACGGCACCACCGAGTACTGCCCGCTGGTGTTCACTGTGGGCACCGCAAGCTATAAGATCGGCGATGCCGGCATCACCAGCGTGAGTGACCTGCAGGATAAGGTGACGGCGGCCATTACCGCTTACAGCAAGGACTACGAGGCCCATACCGATCTGTCCGGCGTCGGCGCCGACAGCCTGAAAGTCTCCTGGGCGTGGGCATTTGAAGGCGATGACGCGAAGGATACCGCGCTGGGCAGCCGCGCCGCCGAGGACAAGGCCGCCACCGTTGAGCTGGAGATCACCACCACCGTGACCCAGATCGACTGATACAGGCAGACACGACACATGTTATCCGCCGGAGGGGGCATCCCGAACGGGGGCTTCCTCCGGCGCATACGCGAAGGGCCTGGCTTACGGGCCTTCCGCGTATGCGCCGCACGGGCGCAGAGAGGAGGATTACTATGAAAAGCAGAAAGACCGGCACGCTCCGCGTTGCGGGAGGACTGCTGGTGCTGGTCATGATCACGTCCTGCTTTGTGGGCAGCACGTTCGCCAAGTACACAGTGGGAGGCACGGGCAGCGATACCGCCCGTGTGGCCAAGTTCGGCGTAGAAGTCAGCGTCAGCGGCGAGGCCTTTAAGACCAGATATGACACAGACGATAGGAGCACCAGCATTACCACGACCGTGGCGGCCAGCAACGGCAGGGACAAGCTGGCGGCGCCGGGTACGAGGGATGGCAACGCCGTGACGTTCAGCATCACGGGCACACCCGAGGTGGCGGTGCAGGTTCAGGTGAGCATGGGCAATGTGCAGGATATCATGCTGAAGAAGGGCTATTACAAGGACTACACCAAGGCGCCCTATGACGGCACGTTTGGGATGCCGCTGGACTACTATCCCATCGCTTTTTACCTGTACAAGGGCGAAGAGGCTTATCAGAGGGGATCGGCTTTGCTGGCAGGCACACTGGCGGACATCAACGCCTATCTGCGCAGCGCATGCGTATCCGGCAGCTATGCGGCCAACACGAATCTGGGCGCGGCGCTGAGCAGCACGGGTGGGTTTACCGTGCCGTCTTATGGCCATGAAGCCAGCGCGAGCACAGATACGACCGGCGTCTACATATTGGCGTGGCACTGGGAGCATGAAAATCTTCACGACGCGGCGGATACCCTGCTGGGCAACCTGGCGGCGGACGCCGAGACCTACAAGGCTGGCGGCAAATGGGACGCGGGCAGCAATGCATTCGTCGACATTGCGGACGAGGACTATAACCTCAACGCATCCTTTGATCTGAGCATCACCGTGACCCAGATCGACTGAGCGAGACTCTATTCTTCTCCCCCCCTGAGATATAGAGACGTACACATCCCCTACCGAGGGGCGCTGCCGCAGGGCGGCGCCTCCCGGCGTGTACGCGGGCGGCCCGGCGGACGGGCCTTCGGCGTATGTGCCGGTGTAAAGACCCGGCGAAAAGAGGAGATCCATTCCATGCGCAGTTCCGAGATAAACAGGACGCGGCTGACTGCCGCGGTGCTTATATTGTTTCTGCTTCAGACGCTCATGCTTCCTGCTGCCATCGGGGTCACCTACGCATCCCGCAGCCTGAGGCCTGAGCATGTTCTCACTTATACCGCCGGGAAGCTGGTGTGGGACGCGGGAACGGATACCGACAGCACCGGCGCGGCGCGGCTGCGGCTGTTCGAGCCGGGGTGTAGCCGTGCCGACAGCGATAACGGCAGCATCGTGGCCCCCGGCACGGAGGGCGGCAGTCTGGTGCGGCTGAAGAACGACGGGGCCAGCGCCGTGACCTATACGGCGGTGCTGTACCGCATTCGGACAGCGGACGTACCGGTGCAGGCGGCGCTGGAGGGCGAGGGCTTCGTCGACACGGCGGAGTACGCCCTGCCGGAGGGCGCGGCGCGGGAGGATGTGATCCGGGCCGTGACGGGCACGGCGGAGGCCGGGCGGATACAGGACTTCGACATTCAATGGCTGTGGCGCTTCGACGACGGCGCGGCACAGGATCAGGCGGATACGGCGCTGGGCGACGGTGCGGCGGAGGGCCGCGCGGCCCGGGTAACGCTGGGCTTTTATCTGGTGGCGGAGGAGGAGCCGGGACAGTGGGTCCGGCCCACCAACCCCAAGACGGGCGACCGTTTCCCACTGGGCTGGTATGTGGGCATGATGGCGGTGACCGGCACGGCGCTGGCGCTGCTGGGCCTGGGCGGAAGGAGACGCAGAAGCGATGAGGAAGAAACAGGCGGCCCGCGTGGCCGGTAAGATATGCAGCGGCGCGGTGACGGCGGTGCTGGCGGTGCTGCTGGCGGCAAATCTCTATGTGCTGGCGGCTCAGCGGCTGGGTGTGAAGGACCCGGCGGTGCTGGGACTGCGCAGCGCCGTGGTGCTGACGGGCAGCATGTCCGGCGCCATTGAGCCGGATGATCTGGTGGTGACCTACGAGGAGGCGTCCTACGCCGCCGGGGACATCATCATGTTCCGCAGCGGCAGCCATACGGTGACGCACCGCATCACGGCGGTGACGCCGGAGGGCTACCGCACCAGGGGCGACGCCAACAACACGGAGGACGCTGCCGTGACGCCGCCGGAGGACGTGCTGGGCCGGGTGATCCTGGTGGTGCCGGGCGCAGGCGGCGCGGTACGACTTCTGCGGACGCCGCTGGGCATGCTGTGCCTGGTGCTGGTGGTGCCGCTGGTGCTGTGGCTGCCGGAGACGCTGGGGCGGCGCAGGGTCAAAGAGGCGTAAAGCGGAAAGGGGGATATGTCCTGTGGAGGAACAGAGAAAAGCGAAACGGGTGTGTCTGCCGCTGCGGGCGTACCTCCTGTATCTGCTGGTGGTCACGTTCGCACTGACGGGCGTGACGTTTTCCCGTTATGTGACATCCTCCGGCGGCGGGGACGCGGCCCGTGTGGCCGCTATCCGGGAACTGACGGTGACGGAGACGGGAGACGTGCCGGCGGACGGCGGCAGATGGCTGCTGGCGCCGGGGGCGGCTCTCACCAAAAACGCCAAGGTGACGCTGGAGAGCAGCGAGGTGGCGTGCTACGTATTTCTGGAACTGCAGGTGGACGGCTGGCAGCGCATCGGCACCCACAGCTATGCCATACGGGACGGCGCGGGCACGGAGCTGTCGGCGTGGGGCGTGGAGACGGCGTGGCAGTTCCTGTCCGACGGGACAGACGGCGCCGTGTATTATCAGATCGTTCCGGCCAACACGCGGTTTTCTGCGGAGGTGCTCCGGGACGGCGGGCGCATCACGGTAAGCGCCGATGTGACGGCCAGCCGGCTGAAGGCGCTGACGGACGCGGGGCTGCGCATCGACATCCATGCCGCCGCCGTGCAGTATCAGGGGCTGGACGACGGCATGGACAGTACGACCCGGGCCGAGGCGGCCTGGAACGCGGTGCGCGCCGCGTCATGAGACAACAGGGGGACGCGAGATGGATCGCAGAAGCAATGAAAAACAGAGAGGCCGGCGGCTGGTATCGCTGGTGCTGTGCCTTGTGATGACGGCGCAGCTGCTGCCGTCGCTGGTGACGGCGGCGGACGCGGCGGAGCTGTCCGTATCGGTGGTGCAGGACGGCCGCGCCGTGGAGCGGATGAACGTCAGTCAGGCGGAAAACGCCGTGGTGGAGGCGGTGTGTACCGCCGGAGACGCCGGGCTGCAGTGGCAGATCCTCACCGAGGAGGGCTGGGTGGACATCTACGGCGCGGACAGCGCCGGACTGACGGTGTCCTATGCGCTGGTGCAGGAGGTGCTCAGTGACGCGGGGGATGCTTACGTGCGGTGCGCGGCCGCGGTGGACGGGGAGACAGCGTTCTCCGACCCGGTGTGCGTCACGGCGGAGCTGTCCATGCCGGTGACGCAGGCAGATGTGGCCGCCTATGAGGCGGCGCAGGCGCAGGAGCGGGCGGCACAGCAGGCGGAGACGGCAGCCGCCGCGAAAAAGACGGCCCGTCGGGCAGGCCGCAGCGCCCGGACCGGAGAATATGTGCAGATATCCATCAACTATCTGGATGCGGAGACGGGGCTGCCCATCTATACGGGCTTCAGCGCTCAGATCGAACGGGGCACGGCGTACAGCAACACGGTGATCTCGCCCACGTATCTGGGCTATGCGCCGTACTATAACGAGGCGAAGCCGGACACCGCCGTGCCCGCACAGGGCGAGGTGGATGCACCGGATCGGGCGGACAGCATCGTGCTGCAGGTGGCGGAGAACTATGACAAGGCTGCGTATGTGGTGAACGTGTACTACAAGGCCATCGACGTGCCCTATGCGGCGCGGTTTTATTTCCAGAATATCCACGACGACTTTTACACGGAGGACGTGTCGCTGTACCGGCAGTACACTGCACGCACCGGCACCATCATCACCAACGACATGCTGGCGGCGGACGCGGATCGCACCGTGGGCTTCAACAAGCTGTACCACTATCCGGAGTCGGTGGCGGCGGACGGCTCCACCGTGTTCGAGTGCTACTATGACCGGAACTATCACCTCATTATGTTTGACAGCAACGGCGGCTACGGCACGGAGCCGGTGTATGCCCGGTACGGCACGCCGTTTCTGGTGAACGAGCCTACCCGCCACGGCTATGTGTTCGGCGGCTGGGATCTGGTGGGCGAGGACGGCAAGGGCGACGGGAAGGCGGACGAGCTGCCCGTCACCATCCCCGACGAGAACCTGAGCTATATCGCCATCTGGCGGACGGCGCAGACCACCTATACCAAGGTGTACTGGCTGCAGAACGCCGATGACGACGAGTACAGCTATGTGGGTGCAAGAAGCGCGGCCGCTGACTCCGGCGACAGGGTCAGCGGAGACAATGATCTGACAGCCGCCACCGCGCTGTGCAATCTGGGAGCGGAGGAGGACCATACCCACGACAAGGACTGCTACGACAAGGAGGCCCGGCACTATGTGTACGAGCATGCGGACCAGGATGTGCTGGTGGAGGGCGACGGTTCCTCCGTGGTCAACGTTTACTACACCCGGAGGGTGTACACCATGCGGTTCTTCTACGCCCATGAGTGGTACAACAACGGCAAGCCGAAATACTACATCGTGGGCGGCAGCACCTACAAATTCGGCAACTGGCAGGACGGCCTGATCAACAGCGATAAAAACGCCAACAGCCGGCCAACGAAGAATGGCACCGTGGTGAACGATGTGAACTCTCTGCTGGAGAATATTTCCAGCAGCCAGTGGGGCGAGGTGCCGGAGCTGCCGGTGATCAACGCGCCGAAGGGTGTGGCGTACACCACGGGCACGCTGCCGGAGAGCGGCTACAACGACAAAAACCACAAATTCTATTACTTCGAGTTCACGGCGCGGTACGGCGCGGATCTGTCGGAACTGTGGCCCAGCGAGGTATTCGCCAAGGTGGAGGTGACCGGTACCCACACCAAAAACGGCGCGCAGGAGTACATGAACGAGGGGCAGTGGGGCCGCTACGCCTACTTCGCGGGGTGGAACGGCGAGTACAACATCCAGTACAACTGGAGCAACAAGAACTCCACCATCAAGTGCTACTACCCCATTCTGGACAAGCAGTTGGTGTATAACGACGATTTTGTCACGGATACGCGGTTCGCGGACCGGCAGGATCCCGATGATATGAACTTCCTGGCCTTCTTCGACAACGGCGCCGATGTCAACTGGAGCATACCGCGGCAGTGGATCTACAAGCTGTATGTGGAGACGCCGGAGGGCCAGGAGGGCGACAGAACGTATAACGGCGTGTCTTACGATCTGTACCGCACCGTGTACGCCACCGACGATGACACGGATATCAACAACCAGACACAGCCGGGTCTGCCGGGCTTTACCAGTGCGGGCGACGATGCGGCAGGCAGGAAAAAGGATAACAACGGTACGCTGGACGATGGGCGGCTGAGCTTTACCGCCAACATGTTCTACAAGCGGCAGAGCTACGATCTGGCACTGCACAATTACAGCAGGGTCAAGGAGTACGACGTGCCCTTTGCGGGGGATATCGACGCCTATATCCGGGAGGCCACCGGCAGCAGCGAGGGCATCCCGCCCTATCCGGAGACACTGGAGAAGGACGGCTATACCTTTGCCGGCTGGTACACCAGCCCCGGCTGCTATGCCGGCAGCGAATATGTGCCGGGCAGCACCATGCCCGCCGGTCATGTGGCGCTGTACGCCAAGTGGGTGCCGGTGCAGCACGACGTGCGGTTCTTCCGGACCTACGACGAGATGCTGGCCTATGAGGCGGGGGACGCCTCCGTGGAGGTGCTGCACGACCTGAAGGTGGCCCACGGCACGCTGGCAGCGGGCGTGGAGCAGCCGGCGGATACCAGCGGACACGGCTACACCTTCGGCGGCTGGTTCTATATGAAGAACAACAAGAAAACCGCCTATACGCCGCTGGATATGCCCATCGTCCGGGATATGAACGTGTTTGCGGACTGGGGCACCCATTCGGCGCAGCCGTTCATCATCCACTATGTCAAGCTGGAGGCGGAGACGGACGCCGCGTGGACGGCGGCGGCCCGGGCCGCCGCACTGTACAACCCCCGTGACAACACGGGCTATACGGTCAGCAGCGGCGGCGAGACAAGGCGCTACGTCTATCTGGCGGAGGACGGCGGTTTCCACAGGACAGTGGCCGACGACTCCACGGGCTATGCGTTCCAGGGGGCCACCCGGACGTTTATCCCCAAGGCGGGTGCGCCGTTTGACCAGCTGTACGACGGCTACAACAGCGGGTACTTTCCCACGCTGGCCAGCCATTCCGCCACTATCCAGTATGAGGACGACAAGAGCGACCCCACGGTGAATGTGTTCACGTTCACCTACGTTCACGCCACGGAGATCAGCTACACGGTGGAATACCGCTATCACAGCGATAACCGGCTGATCGCGGAGGCGCCCGGCGGCGGCACCGATACGAAGACCACGGAGATGGCGGTGGTGACGGAGCGGTTCGCCGTGGTCACCAACTATCTGCCGGATGCCTTTTACAAGCGGCTGGTGCTGGCGGTGGAGAAGGACGAGAACGGCAACTATGTGGGCTCCAGGGACAACGTGGTCACGTTCTATTACACGCCGGACGTGCGGAACGCCTATTACGCGGTACACCACATGCTGCAGAATCTGGACGCGGCGGGGGAGTCCCTGACGCGGGATGAGAACGGCGGCTACGTCAACTACACCGAGGCGTCGTTCCACACGGAGGGCATCGGCGCGGTGGGCAGCACGCAGACCGTCAAGCCACAGACCTTCAGCGGCTTTACGCCGCTGACCACCGGCGTGGTGGAAGCGGACGGCACGGAGCAGGAGCTGACGAAGGGCACGGAGGGCTTCACGTTCAACATCAGCGAAAAGGGCACAGAGCTGTATGTGTTCTACGTCCGGAACACCCAGAGCTACCGGGTGTACCACCTGCGGTACGGCACGGACATCAGCGATCTGACGAAGCTGACCTATGACGAGAGCGACGCGGCCCACAAAAACGGCGTGCTGCTGCCGGTGAAGACGGGCACGGGACGCTACGGCACGGTGGTGACGGCGCAGGCCGAGGACATCGACGGCATGAGCTGCGTGTCGGCGGCGCAGCAGAGCATCAGCCTGCGGCCCCAGAATGCGCAGAACTACATCATCTTCTATTACGAGACGAAGCAGTACACCGTGGAGTACACCGTGTGGCCCTACGGCGGCGGCTCGGTGAGTCCCGCCATCGAGGTGGTCAGCGGCACGGAGGAGCTTTCCGGCTCCACGGCGGCGGCAGAGTCGGGCTATTCCTTTCGGGGCTGGTACCTGGACGAGGCCTGCACCGTATCGGTGCCGGAGGACAAGGCGGCGGTGGATGATACGGTCATCCGCCCCAAGCGGGATGGGCTGCTGACCAATCCCAACAAGAACGTGTTCTACGCCAAGTTCATGCCGGCCTTCGGCAATCTGACCATCGTCCGGAAAAACGGCACGGACGATGAGGGCGCCGGGACGCAGGTGTTCGTGTACAGGGTCACGGCGGCGGACGATCTGGACATGGTGACGTATGCCACCATCACCGGCAGCGGCAGCGCGGTGATCCGGGGCCTGCCGTGCCGCAGCTACATCGTGGAGCAGGTGAGCGGCTGGTCGTGGCGGTACGGAGACGCCCCGCAGACCATCGGGGTCACGGAGGCGGGCGCGTCCGTCACTTTCAGCGGTACGGCGGTGCAGGACAAGTGGCTCAGCGGCAGCAGCGAGGCCGTCCGCAACAGAAAGGGGTGACGCGGTGAAGGCGCACAGAAAACGGATACTGGTACTGGCGGCTGCCGCGGCGGCTCTGGCGGCGGTGGGCGTGACGATGGCGTTCATGTTCCGGAAGGCCGAGGCGCAGAACCGGTTCGCGCCGGCGGTGGTCACCTGCAGGGTGCAGGAGAAGCTGAATGACGACACCTACACCTCCGGCACCCACACCGGCGGCGTGAAGTCCAATATCCGGGTGGAGAACACCGGCACCTATCCCGCCTATGTGCGGGTGCGGCTGGTGAGCTGGTGGGCCAACGCCGCCGGCGAGGCGGTGGGCGGTGTGCCCGCCCGGCAGCCGGCGGTGAAGCTGCGCAGCGGCTGGCTGGCCGGCAGCGATGACACCTACTACTGCGCGGAGGCGATAGAGCCGGGGGACATGACCGGCGTGCTGTGTGAGCCGATGGTGCTGGAGACCGGCACGGGGCTGGACGGCAGCACCATCTATCAGGTGGTGGAGGTGCTTGCCGAGGCCATACAGGCCGCGCCGGCGGAAGCTGCGTCCTCCGCATGGGGCGTGACCATTGCGGACGGCGTCATCACGGCGGTGCAATAAACGGAAAAACGGCGGATGCCATAGGGCATCCGCCGTTTTTGGATGAAAAAAAGCGCCCGGAGGCGCAGACAGGACTTGACAGCGCTTTCGGATTTTGATATAATAAAGCGCTTATATTGGGAGGATGGACGCAAACACATCCCCACTTTCATCTGACCACAGTATACCATCTCCGGCGGCGGAATACAAGGGCAGCGGCGCAAAAAACGCCAACAAGCCCGTGCGTATCGCTGCGGAGCCGACCCATAGGAGCTGCGGAAGGCTTGCTGGCGAGAGCCGGACGCAGCCGGAAAAGAAGTAACAAAATAGAAAGGCGTGATCGTTGAATGGCCAAGGACAAGTATTATGGCAAGACCCTGCGCAAGAATTTTGCCCGCCACGAAGAGGTCATGGCAATGCCCAACCTGCTGGAGATCCAGAAGAAATCCTACAAGTGGTTCCTGGAGACCGGCCTGCGGGAGGTTTTTGCCGATGTGGCTTCCATCACGGACTATGCCGGTAATCTGGAGCTGAGCTTCATTGATTACAGCATGGACGAAAAGCCCAAGTACGACGTGGAGGAGTGCAAGGCGCGGGACGCCACGTATGCCGCCCCCATGAAGGTGCGGGTGCGCCTGCACAACAAGGAGACCGGCGAGATCAAGGAGCAGGAGATCTTCATGGGCGACTTCCCCCTGATGACCCACTCCGGCACCTTCGTCATCAACGGCGCCGAGCGCGTGGTGGTCAGCCAGATCGTCCGCTCCCCCGGCATCTACTACGGCAAGGAGATCGACCTGAAGACCGACCTGCCCCTGCTGACCAGCACCGTGATCCCCTACCGCGGCGCGTGGCTGGAGTATGAGACCGACACCAGCGAGGTGTTCTGGGTCCGTATCGACAAGAACCGCAAGCTGCCCATCACCTGCCTGATCCGTGCCATGGGCCTCAGGACTGACGCGGAGATCCTGGAGCGCTTCGGCGATGACCGCCGCATCGTGGCCACGCTGGAGAAGGATACCTGCAAGACCTATGAGGAGGCACTGCTGGAGATCTACCGCAAGCTGCGTCCCGGCGAGCCGCCCACGGTGGATTCCGCCGAGACCCTGCTGCAGGGCCTGTTCTTCGATCCCCGCCGGTACGACCTGTCCATGGTGGGCCGGTACAAGTTCAACAAGAAGCTGACCATCTGGTCCCGCGCCAAGGGCCAGAAGCTGGCGGTGCCTGCAGCAAACCCCGCCACCGGTGAGATCATCTTCGAGGACGGCCATGTGCTGACCGCCGCCGACTGCGCCGAGCTGGACGCCGTGGGCGTGTACGAGATCACCGTGGCACTGGAGTCCGGCGAGACGCTGAAGATCTTCACCAACAAGATGTGCGACATGTCCCGCTATGTGGACTTCGATCCCCGGGAGAAGTGCGGCATCAAGGAGCGCGTGCGCTACGACGTGCTGCAGGAGCTGCTGGGCCAGTACAGCGGCGAGGAGCTCATCGCCCAGTGCCGTCTGCACGCCGACGATCTGGTGCCCAAGCACATCATCGTGGACGATATCTTCGCGTCCATCAACTATATGAACGCTCTGGCCCACGGTCTGGTGACCAAGGACGACATCGACCATCTGGGCAACCGCCGCCTGCGCTGCGTGGGCGAGCTGCTGCAGAACCAGTTCCGCATCGGCTTTTCCCGCATGGAGCGGGTCATCCGTGAGCGCATGACCATCCAGGATCTGGACGTGGTGACGCCCCAGAGCCTCATCAACATCCGGCCTGTCACCGCGGCCATCAAGGAGTTCTTTGGCTCCAGCCCCCTGAGCCAGTTTATGGATCAGACCAACCCGCTGGCCGAGCTGACCCACAAGCGCCGTCTGTCCGCACTGGGCCCCGGCGGCCTGAGCCGCGAGCGCGCCAACATGGAAGTCCGAGACGTGCATTACAGCCACTATGGCCGTATGTGCCCCATCGAGACGCCTGAAGGCCCCAACATCGGCCTGATCTCCTATCTGGCCACCTATGCCCGCATCAACGAGTACGGCTTTATCGAGGCACCGTTCCGCGCCGTGGATCACGAGACGTGCAAAGTCTCCAACGACATCACCTACATGACCGCCGATGTGGAGGATCAGTATGTGGTGGGTCAGGCGGCGGAGCCGGTGGACGAGAACGGGTGCCTGACCCGCGAGCGTATCACCTGCCGCCACCGCGACGAGATCGTGGAGGTCCCCCGCAACAGCGTGGACTATATCGACGTATCTCCCCGCATGATGGTGTCCATCGCTACGGCCATGATCCCCTTCCTGCCCAACGACGACGCCAACCGCGCCCTGATGGGCGCCAACATGCAGCGTCAGGCCGTGCCCCTGCTGAAGCCGGAGGCTCCCATCGTGGGCACCGGTATGGAGCACAAGATCTGCCTGGACTCCGAGGTGGCCGTGTTGGCCGAGGGCGACGGCGTGGTGACCAAGGTGGACGCCACCAGCGTGTCCGTCCGCTATGACAGCGGCGAGACCAAGGACTACAAGCTCATCAAGTTCCTGCGCTCCAACCACGGCACCTGCATCAACCAGAAGCCCATCGTCTCTGTGGGCGAGCGCGTCCACGGCGGCGACGATCCCACCGTGCTGGCGGACGGTCCCGCCACCGATCAGGGTGAGATCGCACTGGGCCGCAACATTCTGGTGGGCTTCATGACGTGGGAAGGCTACAACTATGAGGACGCCGTGCTGCTCAACGAGCGGCTGGTGAAGGAGGACGTGTACACGTCCATCCATATTGAGGAATACGAGATCGACGCCCGCGACACCAAGCTGGGGCCCGAGGAGATCACCCGCGATATCTCCAACGTGGGCGAGGAGGCGCTGAAGGATCTGGACGAGCGCGGCATTATCCGCGTGGGCGCCGAGGTACACGCCGGCGACATTCTGGTGGGTAAGGTCACGCCCAAGGGCGAGACCGATCTCACCGCCGAGGAGCGCCTGCTGCGCGCCATCTTCGGCGAGAAGGCCCGCGAGGTCCGCGACACCTCCCTGAAGGTGCCTCACGGCGAGAGCGGCATCGTCATCGATACCAAGGTATTTACCCGCGAGAACGGCGACGAGTTGGGGCCGGGCGTGAACCAAGTGGTCCGCGTCTACATCGCCCAGCGCCGCAAGATCCAGCCCGGCGACAAGATGGCCGGCCGTCACGGCAACAAGGGCGTCGTGTCCCGCGTGCTGCCCCAGGAGGATATGCCCTTCCTGCCCGACGGCACGCCGCTGGATATCGTGCTGAACCCCCTGGGCGTGCCCAGCCGTATGAACATCGGTCAGGTGCTGGAGGTCCATCTGGGCTACGCCGCCAAGACCCTGGGCTGGAAGGTTGCCACCCCCATCTTCGACGGCGCCACCGACAAGGATATTGCCGAGGCGCTGGAGCTGGCCGGCCTTGACCCCGAGGGCAAGAGCTGGCTGTACGACGGCCGTACCGGCGAGCGGTTCGACAACAAGGTCACCGTGGGCTATGTGTACTTCCTGAAGCTGCACCATCTGGTGGACGATAAGATCCACGCCCGTTCCACCGGCCCCTACTCTCTGGTGACCCAGCAGCCTCTGGGCGGCAAGGCCCAGTTCGGCGGCCAGCGCTTCGGCGAGATGGAAGTCTGGGCGCTGGAGGCCTATGGCGCCAGCTACACCCTGCAGGAGATCCTGACCGTCAAGTCCGACGATGTGACCGGCCGTGTCCGCACCTACGAGTCCATCGTCAAGGGCCACAACGTGCCCACGCCCGGTGTGCCGGAGTCCTTCAAGGTGCTGGTCAAGGAGCTGCAGTCCCTGTGCCTGGATATCCAGGTGCTGGATGCCGACGGCAACCAGATCGAGCTGAAGGAGGACGAGGATGCACTGGATACCTTCAACCTGGCACGTATGGACGCCGAGGACGAGCGGCAGAAGCGGTTCGCCGATGAGGATGAGCTGGCCGACGCCGGATTCGACTACGTCGCTGACGAGGAAGTAGACGCTTCCTTCGATGACGACGGAGACGACGAGTTTTAAGGAAAAGGAGGAGCTGCATTATGAGTTACGCAACATTTGACGCCATCAAGATCGGCATCGCTTCTCCGGAGATGATCCGCGAGTGGTCCTACGGCGAGGTGAAAAAGCCGGAGACCATCAACTACCGCACGCTGAAGCCGGAACGGGACGGCCTGTTCTGTGAGCGCATTTTCGGGCCGACGAAGGACTGGGAGTGCCACTGCGGCAAGTATAAGAAGATCCGCTACAAGGGCAAGATCTGCGACCGCTGCGGCGTGGAGGTCACCCGTGCCAAGGTGCGCCGCGAGCGCATGGGCCACATCGAGCTGGCCACCCCCGTCAGCCACATCTGGTATTTCAAGGGCATCCCCTCCCGCATGGGTCTGCTGCTGGACATCAGCCCCCGCATTCTGGAGAAGGTGCTGTACTTCGCCGCCTATATCGTCACCGATCCCGGCGAGACGCCCCTCATCAAGAACCAGATCCTGTCCGAGAAGGAATACCGCGATATGCGGGAGAAGTA
>CAKTPQ010000019.1 GCA_934591745.1 uncultured Oscillospiraceae bacterium | reverse complement strand
TCGCGCATATTGAAGTTGCCGCTGGTCAGGTCGATCTTGGCCCGCAGCGTCATAGCGCCGTTGGGGAACTCCCCGGCCCGCATACGGGCGAACAGGTCCAGGCTCTCCTCCACAGGCCGGTCGCGGTAGGGGGACACGGCGGGGATGCCGATGTCGCCGCGGTTGGCCTTGAACTCCTCCGGCGTCAGCTGGCACACGTAGGCCAGTCCCTTTTTGATGAGCAGCACCGCCTGACGGTAGTCCTCCTCAAAGTAGTCGGAGCCGTAGAAGAAGCGGTCGCCCCAGTCGAAGCCCAGCCAGTGGATGTCCTGCTTGATGGCCTCCACGAACTCCTCGTCCTCTTTGGTGGGGTTGGTGTCGTCCATCCGCAGGTTGCACAGGCCGTTGTAGCGCTCGGCGGTGCCGAAGTCGATGGTCAGCGCCTTGCAGTGTCCGATGTGCAGGTAGCCGTTAGGCTCCGGCGGGAAACGGGTGTGGACGGTCATTCCCTGGAACTGACCACCCTCTGCGATGTCCTCGTCGATGAAATTCAGGATAAAGTTTTTGCCGGACTCCTCCGTTTCGGGGGTCTTGATTTCCTCGGCCATGATCTTTCTCACACTCCTTATGGATCAAAAATTCTTTGCAAAAGCAATGGTTTATTATACCCGCCGGCGCCGGGAATTGCAAGAGGTTTGCCCGCCCTCCTGCAAAAAAGTCACAGCGCGTCGAATTCCTCCCGAGTCAGCAGCAGATCCAGCGCCTCCAGCAGGCCGTTGGCCGTCAGTCGCTCCGGCAGTCCCAGCCGCTGCTGGAGGGCCGCACGTCCTGCGGCGGAGCCGGGGCCGACGAGACCCTTTTCCAGCAGGTCTGCTTTGGTCAGGCCCGCCCGCTCCGGGGCGGCGGGGCCGTCCTCAAACGTGGCCCCGGCCCGGCGCAGCGCCTCCACCAGCACTTGCGGCGGCATGCCCTCCACGCCTAACTTTCCCTCTTTTCCGCCTTTTTTCTTGCGGCGCTCCCTGCCGTATACATCCGGGACGTAGGCCTGCTTCAGCCTGTCCGGCGGGATGACACCCTTCAGATGACTGCGGATAACGAAGCCCGCACCGTCCGGGTCCGTCAGCAGGATCAGCCCCCGCTTCTCCGCCAGACGGCGGAGGTAGGCGGTCTTTTCCCGGTCGTTGAACACGGCGAAGCCCCCCGTCTCGATGACGGCGGCATCCACCGCCTGCAAAAGCGCATTCTTGTCGTAGCGGCCCTCCACCACGATGACCTCCCGGACGCGGGGCTTCATCGGGCACCTGCCAGTTCCATGAGGAACAGCTTCAGCTCGCCCTCACTGTCCATATTGCGCTCACTTTTCATGCGGCGGTCCAGGGTCTGGCTGCGCTTCACCGCCTGGCGGCACCACTCGTGATCCACGTTCCTCGCCGCCTGCAGAAGCAGCTTGGCGGGATAGTCGCTGCTCATGCTCCACAGCTCCTTGAGCCAGACGCGGTCCTTGCCGCCGTCCAGCGCCAGACGGGCCGTGTACAGCCGCCGCAGTTCCTTGCCCAGCGCCGCCAAAATGGCGATAGGCTCCGTCTGCATCCGCAGCAGGTCCGCCAGAATGGCGGCGGCGCGGTCGTAGTTCCGGGCGGTGACGGCGTTGGTCATATCGAAGATGCGGGCGTCCAGCACCGGCTCGGCCACGGCGTCGATGTCCGCGATGGTGATGCGCTCGTGCTTTGCGTAGGCGGCGATCTTCTCGATCTCCGGGATCAGCCCCCGCATCAGGCTGCCGCAGGTGAACAGCAGGTGATCCGCCGCCGTCTGGTCGATGTCGTGGCCGGTGGCGGCGAACCGCCGCTTCAGCCAGTTCAGCAGATCCTTCCGTTCCTGCTGGACGAACTCCACCTCCTGCACATGCTCGTTCAGGGCGGCGCACAGCTTCTTCATCTTGCCGTCCCGCTTATAGGCCACCTGCTCGTACAGAAACACCAGCGTGCAGTAGGGCGGGAAATCGCTGAGCAGGTCGATGAGGGCCGTGCGCTGTCCCTCGTCCAGCTTGAAAATATCCATGTCCGTGACGGTGATGAGGGTGTGTTCCGCCATCATGGGCATGGCCTCCGCCGTCTCCGCCAGCTCCTGCACCGTCAGGCCCTTGCCGGTCAGACGGTGGTAGTTGAACTCCTCGAAGCCGCCGGGGATCAGCAGCTCCTTCAGCTGCTGGGCCATGGTCTGGAGCAGGTAGCGCTCCTCGCCGTAAAAAATATAGAGATTGGCCGGCACGCCTGCCTTGATGGCGGCGCGCAGCGCCTCATAGCCGCCGCTGCGGCTGCGGCTGTCGTTTTTCGCCATGTCAGTTCCCTCCGTTCACGGTGATGCGCACCGTTCCCTGCCGGTCCGTGCGCCAGATATCCGCGCCTGCGTCCTCCAGACGCCGGAGCGTCTCCTGCGCCGGGTGTCCGTAGCTGTTGTCGCCCACGCTGATGACCGCCGTCTCCGGGCGGATGGCGCGCAGGAACGTCTCGTCCGAGCTGTACCGGGAGCCGTGGTGGCTCACCACCAGCACCTCCACGTCCGGCAGAGCATACGTCTCCGCCAGCTGCCGCTCGGTGCTGCCGGCCATATCGCCGGTGATGAGGATGTCAAACTTCCCCGCCGTGGCCAGCGCCGTCAGGCCTTGCTCATTGAGGTCGCCCTCCGCCTCCACCGGCGGATAGACCGTCAGCGTCATCTCCCCCAGCGTCAGCTCTGTCGTGTCCGTCACCAACACCACATCCGTGCCCTTCTCCGCCGCCAGCGCCTCCAGCCGCTGCCGCACGCCGTACTCGTCCTCGATGTCCGGCAGGTACAGCGTGTCCACCGGCAGCCGGGCCAGCAGCTCATACAGGCCGTTGGTGTGGTCGGCGTGGTAGTGGGTCACCACCACACACCGCAGACGGCGCAGTCCCAGGCTCTCCAGCCGGTCGGCCGCCACGCCGCCGGCATCCACATAGCTGTTGCTGCTGCCGCAGTCCACCAGCGCCGCCTCCCGGCCCGACCAGAGGGCGACGCTCTCGCCCTGTCCCACGTCCAGCGCCAGCGCGCCCATATCGCCGTACCGTCCGGTGCCGCCCAGCCAGACGGACACCGCCAGCATCAGTGCCGACAGCACCGCCGCCAGCGCGTACTTGCGGCGTCTGTCCTTTGTGACGGCGCAGCCGATGAACGCGATGTAGGTGTATGCCATCCAGTAGATAAGATAACGGTTGTCGAAGTACACGGCGTGGAACGGCAGAGCCGTCAGGGTCCTGGCCGTCCACAGGATGTATTTCACCAGCGCGAAGGACAGCCAGCCCAGCACACGTCCCAGCGGCAGCCACGCAAAGCCCAGCAGCGCGGTGACGAACGCCGCCATGAAGCTCCAGCCGGCGGCGGGCACCGCCAGCAGCCCGGCCAGTGGGGCCACCACCACGAAAATATTGAAATACCATGCAATCAGCGGCGTGGTGAACACCATAGCGCCCAGCGATGCCGCCAGATTGGCCGCGATGAAGCGGATGGCGCCACCCAGCAGGCGGCTCCTGCCGCGGTACCAGCCGGTGAACGCCCGGTTGAGCCGGGGTGCCAGCAGCACCATGCCCAGTGCCGCGGCAAAGCTCAGCTGTAAGCTGACACTTCCCGCCGCAAAGGGGTTTTCCAGCAGGATGACGGCCAGCGCCGCCGACAGAGCGGTAAGGCCGTCGCTGCTCCGGCGGAACAGAGGTGCGGTCAGCAGGAATATCTGCATGATGCAGGCCCGCACCACCGACGGCGACAGGCCCACCATCACCATGTAGAAAAGCAGCGCCGGGATGGTGACGGCGCACAGCGTCCGCCGCCTGTTGGCAGGCACCAGCAGTCCCAGCAGCGTCACCAGGAACGCGCAGTGCAGGCCGGACACGGCAAACAGATGGGCCAGCCCCGTCTCCTGCATGGCCACGGTGTCGCCCTCCGGCAGCTCCGTTTTATCGCCGGTCAGCTCTGCCGTCAGGAAGCCCCGCACCGACGGGTCGTCCCAGATGGCGGCGATCCGCTGCCGGAACGCCCTGACGGCCCGCTGCGGCAGCCATTGCAGGCCGCTTCTGCTGCCGTCCGTCACAGTCACATCCTCCCGCTGATACAACAGGGCGTACACGCCCCGGGCGGTGAACTGCGTCAGCTCCGTACCCCGGATATTGGCGGCATCCTGCCACCGGGCCGCGCCGGACAGCTGCTGTCCCGGCTCCAGCGCCAGCACCTCATCGCCGCCGTAGTACACAGCCTTTGCACCGAAGAAGCCGCGGAGCCGCACCGTGACCTTGCCGCCCTGCTCCGTCTCCTCCGGCCACGCGCAGACCGTGGCAGAAAACTCGCCCGTTTCGCCGCAGCGGTCCAGCACCGGCTGCTGCACCGCCGCCTGATAGGCGGTGAAGTACACCAGCGCCGCCGCCAGCGGCCATAAGATCAGCTGGCCCCGCCGGGACCACCGCCGGTTTTTCGCCCACAGGCGCAGCACCAGCGCCGACAGGCCAACGCCTGCCGCCGCCCACAAATACCAGCCGCTCCACGGCAGCAGCAGGATGAGGAACAGTCCCGCAGCAAAGGAGAAAGCGATGGTGGCCAGTACGCGCATATGCTCTCCCCTCTCCCGCCTGTAAAGTCGATATCGGTTTATTGTACCAGATACGCCGCTCCGCCGCAAGGGGCAGCGCAAAAGAACGCCGCCTGAACCGGACAGTGCAAAAGAACGCCGCCCGGTCCGGGCGGCGTTCTGCGCGTATGGACTTACTTGACCTTGGCCAGCTTGTCATTGCACTTCTGCAGGAACCTGGCGTTGTCGATGACGGCGCGGGTGTGGGTACCCTCGCCGATCAGCCCCTCCTCGTCGGAAGCGCTGACCTTAAAGGTGATCATCTTGCCGTTGGCGGAGACGCCCGTCACCTCGGCGGTGGCGGTGATCTTCATGCCCACGGGGGTGGGGGCCAGATGGCTGGACGCAATGTCCACGCCTACGGTGCCCTTGCCCTCCGGCAGCTCGTTCTGCACGCACCACATGGCGGCGCACTCCATCAGGCCCATCATATAGGGGGTGCCCAGCACCTCCAGCCCGCCGGAGCCTACGGCCTTGGCGGTCATGTCCGCGGTAACTGTCTTTTCCACGGTATGGGTCATGCCGATCTCGATCATATTCTTTCCTCCAAATCTGAAAGCATTTTTAGCCCGCAAATGTTACACGCCCAGCTGCGTCCACAGCTTGTCGTAGAACTTCAGCGTCTCCTGGGGCAGGTTCACATACAGCTCGCAGCGCGCCCGTTCCTCGTCGGGGATAGCCATGATGTTGTAGATGTCCTCGTCCAGCGGCTCCTCGTACTCCTCCTCATAGTAGGCGGGGTACTCCGCCAGCGCCTCGGCGTTGGGGGAGGCGTACCAGATGTAGTCCATGTTGGCCAGATTGGCGTCGGTGGAGGCGATGAAGTTGATCCATTCCTCCGCCTCGGACATATGCTGGCTGGATTTCAGGACGCACATGGCGTCCACGAACCAGTTGCTGCCCTCCTCGGGGATGACGAAGGCCAGATCCTCGTTGTTCTCCAGCATGGTCAGATAGTCGCCGGCGTAGTACATGGAGATAGCCGCGTTGCCGCCCTCCATCTTTCCGAAGATCTCATCCATGACGAAGGCCTGATAGACGCCCTTGCTCTTGGCATTCTTCACCAGCTCAAAGGCCTCGGTGAGCTGGGCCTCGTCGGTGGTGTTGATGTCGTAGCCCAGATAGCACAGAGCCGCCATCAGCGCGTCGCGGGAGTTGTTGATCATCAGCACCTGTCCGGCGTACTTCTCGTCGAACATAGCGCCCCAGCTGGTGATGGGCTCGTCCACCATGGCGGTGTTGTAGATAATGCCCACGCTGCCCCAGGTGTAGGGCACGGTGTACTTGTTCTCCGGGTCGAAGCTCAGGTGGGTGAACTGGGGATCCATCAGCTGGAAGTTGGGGATGTTGTCGTAGTTCAGCTCCGCCAGCAGATCCTCCTGGATGAGCCGGGCGATCATGTAGTCCGAGGGTACGATGACGTCGAAGTCCGCGCCGCCCATCTTAATGAGAGAGTACAGCGCCTCGTTGCTCTCCGCCGTCTGGTAGTTGACGCGGATGCCGGTCTGCTCCTCGAACTCCGTGATGAGGGACTCGTCGATATACTCGCCCCAGGAGCACACGTTCACCACACGCTCGCTGCGGGCGGCGGCGCCGGTGACGATCAGCGTCACCAGCAGCACGCAGGCAAGACCGCCGGCGGCCAGCTTCTTCCACAGGCCGGCGTGCTTTTTCGGCGGCTTCACCGGAGCCGGTGCCTCAGCGCGGGCCGGGTGGCGGGCATGGTCATGACTGTGGTGGTTCTCCCGGATGTTGATGAGAGCCAACAGCAGTATCACCGTGACGAACAGCAGCGTGGACACGGCGTTGATCTCGGGACTGACGCGCTTTTTCGTCATGCCGTAGATGGTCATGGCCAGCGTGGACGACGAGGTACCCGCCGTGAAGTAGCTGATGATAAAGTCGTCGATGGACATGGTGAAGGCCGTCAGCGCGCCGGACACGATGCCCGGCTTGATCTCCGGGATGATGACCTTCCAGAACGCCTGCATCCAGGTGCAGCCCAGGTCCTGGGCCGCGTCCACCAGATTGCGGTCCATCTGCCGCAGCTTGGGTCCCACCGCCAGAATGACGTAGGGGATGTTGAAGCACACATGGGCGATGAGCAGGGTGCCGAAGCCCATGGTCAGCCGCTCCGGCAGCACCACGGCGGTCTGCCAGCTGTTGACCCAGCCGGCAAAGGCGCCCCAGCCGTTGAAGAACACCACGAACAGCAGGCACAGGCTGACGCCGGTGACGATATCCGCGTTCATCATGGGGATGTTGTTCACGGCCATCAGCGTCTCCCGGGGCTTGCGGCGCATGGCGAAAAAGCCGATGGCGGCAAACGTGCCGGCCAGCGTGGCGATGACCGTCGCCAGCAGGGACACCAGCAGCGTGGTATACACGCTGTGCATGATGAGCCGGTTCTGGAACAGCTGCTGATACCAGTGGAGGGAGAAGCCCTTCCACACACTGGAGCTGTTGCCGGCGTTGAAGGAAAATACGATGAGGATGATGATGGGCGCGTACAGGAAAAGCCCCACCAGCACCATCAGCAGGCGGTCGCCAAAGCTGTTGGATCTTCTGCGGCTCATAGCATCACCGCCTGTTCCTCGCCCTCACCGAAGCGATTCATCACCAGCATACACACCACGACCACCAGCATCATCACCAGTGATATGGCCGCGCCCAGCTGCGGGTTGTACGCGCCACCCAGGAACTGCCGCTCGATAAGGTCGCCCAGCAGCAGCTCCGTGCCGCCGCCCAGCATCCGGCTGATGGCGAACGTGGACACCGACGGCACGAACACCATGGTGATGCCCGACAGAACGCCCGGCAGCGACAGGGGCAGAATGACCTTGCGGAACACCGTCACCGTGTTGGCGCCCAGGTCACGGGCCGCTTCCAGCAGGGAGTGGTCCAGCTTGACGATGACAGAATAGATGGGCAGGATCATGAAGGGCAGGTAGTTGTACACCATGCCCAGCACCACCGCGCCCTGCGTGTTGATGAGGGTAAAATACTCCAGGTCGCTGCCGGTCATGCGGTTGTACAGCGCCAGGATGCCCAGCTTTGCCAGCAGCTGGTTCAGCAGCCCATGGTTTTCCAGAATGGTCATCCATGAGTACGTCCGCAGCAGGAAGTTCATCCACATGGGCAGCATGATGAGCACCATGGCCGTCCGCTGGAAGGACGCGCCCTCCCGGCTGAGGAGGTACGCCACTGGGTAGCCGATGAGCAGGCAGATGGCTGTGGCGATAAGGGCCAGCTTGAACGACCGGCCGAACACAGCGGCGTAGCCGCCCATCTGCACGAAATTATCCAGCGTGGCCCCGCCCTCCCCGTTGGAGAAGGCGTAAATGACCATGATGATGATGGGCGCCACCACGAAAATGGCCATCCATACCACATAGGGCACGGCGAAACGGGAGAGCTTAGTCTTCATCCTCGCTCTCCTCCTCTTCCAGCTCCACGCTGGCGTCCGCCAATTCCTCATACTCCTCGGAATAGGAGGAGTAGTCGCCGAACAGTCCGGAGTATTCACTCTTTTTCATGATGTGGAAGCCGTCGGGGTCGATCTTCACGCCGATGCGTGCGCCCACCGGCGAGTGGTCGGTGGTCTGGATCAGCCACTTGAAGCCCCGGAAGTCCACGATGATGTCGTACTGCATGCCCTTGAACGTCACGTTGGTGACGGTGCCGATGAGCTGGCCCTGCTCCACGGGGACGATGTCGATGTCCTCGGGGCGGATGACCACGTCCACCGGCTCGTTTTCGGCGAAGCCGCCGTCCACGCAGGGGAACTCCTTGCCGTACATTTTCACGACCTTATCCCGGACCATGACGCCGTTGAGGATGTTGCTCTCGCCGATGAAGTCCGCCACAAAGGCGTTCTTCGGCTCGTTGTAGATATCCTCCGGCGTGCCGATCTGCTGGATGCGGCCCTTGTCCATCACCACCACGGTGTCGGACATGGTCAGCGCCTCCTCCTGGTCGTGGGTCACATATATAAACGTTATGCCCATCTGCTGCTGGATACGCTTCAGCTCGTTCTGCATATCCTTGCGCAGCCGCAGATCCAATGCGCCCAGCGGCTCGTCCAGAAGCAGGACCTTCGGACGGTTCACCAGCGCCCGGGCGATAGCCACCCGCTGCTGCTGGCCGCCGGACAGCTGGTCGATGCGGCGGCGGTCGAAGCCCTTCAGGCTGACCACCTCCAGCATCTCGGTGACACGCTGCCGTATCTCCTCCTCCGGCACTTTGGCGATGCGCAGGCCGAAGGCGATGTTTTCAAACACATCCAGATGCGGGAACAGCGCATATTTCTGGAACACCGTGTTGATCTGCCGTTTGTGAGGCGGAACGTCATTGATCCTCACCCCGTCAAAGGTCACGTCACCGGATGTGGGCGTTGTAAACCCGCCGATGATGCGCAGCGTCGTGGTCTTGCCGCAGCCGCTGGGCCCAAGCAGTGTGAGGAATTCGGAATCGTTGATGTAGAGATTGATGTTATCGAGAACCAGCTCGTCGTCAAACGCCATGCAGAGATCCCGCAGGCGAATCAACTCTTTGGACATTTATCCTCCCCCGTTCATTCATAAAATAGCTCTCCCCCGGCGAAGCCGCCGGCGCCTGTTCCCGCGCCGCTTTTTCCGTCGAAAGAAAGCAGGTACAATATATATGGTATCCCCCCAAAAGTCAATGCCTTTTCCCGTTTTTTACAAAAAAACCGTGCGGGAGCGCAAAAGCGCTCCCGCACATTGTATTCAGCCGAAATATTTTGCCCGGAACGGCACGTTTTCCACCGTGAACGTCCGGCCCCGCAGATAGTTCAGAAGCCCCGCGTCCGTGGGCAGCTCGAACGTCAGCTCGTAGGCGTACAGCGCCTGCCGCGTCTCGCCGTACCGGCGGTTCACATCGCCCCGGCCGTACTTGCCGTCCCCCAGCAGCGGGCAGCCAAGATCGGCGAACGACGCCCGGATCTGGTGGGTGCGGCCTGTCTCCAGCCCCACCTCCACCAACGACAGCTCGCCCCGGCTCTCCAGCGTGCGGTAGTCCGTGACGGCGGTCTTACCGCCCGGCACCGGCCGGTGGTACACGGCCACCTGCTTTTTCTGCTCGTCCTTCAGCAGGAAGCATTCGATGCGCCCCTCCGCCGGCTTTGGCCGCCCCACGGTGATGCACAGATAGCGCTTGTCGATCTCCCGCAGGCGGATCTTCTCGTTGATGATGCGCAGCGTCTCGGCGTTCTTGGCGGCGATGACCATGCCGCCGGTGTTGCGGTCGATGCGGTTGCACAGCGCTGGAGCGAAAGCGTTCTCCCACCGGGGGTTCCATTCCCGCTTCTGGTACAGGTACGCCTGAATATGGTTGATAAGGGTGTTCACCTTCTCCGTCTCGTCAGCGTGGACCACCAGCCCCGGCCGCTTGTTGACCAGCAGCAGGTTCTCGTCCTCATACACGATGTCCACCTGGGGCTTGAACAGCGTCAGGAACATGTTCTCCTCCGATGGTCTGTCGAAGAACTCGTCGTTGATATACAGCTGCACCACGTCGCCCTGAGCCAGACGCTGGTCCCGCTGGGCCCGGACGCTGTTGACCTTGATGCGCTTGATGCGTATGTACTTCTGCAGCAGCGCCGGCGGCAGCAGCGGCAGCGCCTTGGACACGAAGCGGTCCAGCCGTGCGCCGGCGTCATTTTTCCCGATGGTCAGCTCCCGCATGGGCGCACCTCCCTTTCGTTCTCTGTCCATTGTATCCGGTTTTGGAAAAAAGTCAAAATATTTGTGAGAAAATGTTTGACAAGGGATTTTGTGTCGGCTATAATACTACTCGTGTCATTGCGAGGTGTACTATGCGTCTGAACGTAAACAAGCTGCTGCATACCCCCGGCTCCCGGCAGGATATCCACTTTGAGATGGACCTGTCCGATCTGGAGTTCGGCGGTTCCTGCCCTGTGACGCGACCGGTTGTTGTGGACGGCCAGCTGCGGAACCAGGCGGGCGTGCTGCTCTGTGAGCTTCAGATCACCACCACGCTCCACTGCGTCTGCGACCGCTGCGCTCAGGAGTTCGACCGGGAGAAATCCGTGGACTACGCCTGTGTGCTGGCCGAGGAGCGTCAGTCCGATGAGGACGACGACATCGTGCTGCTGGAGAGCGACGAGGTGGATGTGACGGAACTGGCGCGGGACGCCTTTATCCTCGATATGGACACGAAATTTCTCTGCTCTGAGGACTGCAAGGGACTTTGTCCCGGCTGCGGGGCCGACCTGAACCGCGAGAGCTGCCGCTGCAAGAAGGCGGTGGATCCCCGGCTGGCCAAGCTGGCGCAGCTGTTGCAGAACGACGAGTGAATCCATCATAAATTGCTGCTCAGGCAGTTAAGACCAAGGAGGTGTCAACATGGCAGTCCCTAAGGGAAAAGTATCCAAGCAAAGACGCAATAAGAGACGTTCTTCCGTATGGAAGCTGGCAGCTCCCGCTCTGGTGGCATGCCCCAAGTGCGGTGCTCTGCATCTGCCTCACAGAATGTGCCCGGAGTGCGGTACCTACAACGGCCGCGAAGTCAAGGTCGTCAAGTCTGTGGCAGCGGACAAGTAAATTCTTTTGTGTCCACGCGGGAGGGAAGCTCTGCTTCCCTCCCGCTTCTTTTTGCCGCCGAAGCCGCCCACGCACCACGCCCCGGCAAAACAAGACCTCCGGCTCGAGCCGGAGGTCTTGTTTTGTCAGTCGCCCACACCGGTGTGGATGACCTTGCCCATGTTCCACAGCAGCGCCACCCGCCGCGCGGCCTCCAGCCGCTGCTCCGGCGTGCGGTACTCCGCGTGGGCCGTCTCCGCGCCGCAGTCCATGCAGCCCACGGAGACGCTCCAGCCCTGCTCGTCCTGCATGACGCCGGCGCCCCGGCAGATGGGGCATTCCTCCAGCTCGATCTCGAAAATAGGGTCCATAACCATTCTCCTTATACTTTTTCATAGGCCACACGGGGCGTGCCGTCCGCCACATGAATGACACCGCAGTACACGAAGCCCGCCCGCTCCATGCAGTGCCGCATGGTCAGATTGGCCGCGTGTGTGTCCGCACGCAGATGGGGACACTGCCGCGCCGCCCACACCGCCGTCTCCGCGAATACGCCCCGATGGGTGCCGTCGCTGCCCAGCCGGTGGATAGTACCGTAGGGACTGCCGTCCCGCCACGCCCCCTCGATATGACCGTAGGTGGGGTCGTCGCCGATGATGAACGCGAACACGGCGTACACGCCGCCTCCGTCCTCCATGACGTACAGGACGCCGTCCCGGATATCCTGCCGCAGCAGTGCCTCGGAGGGGTAGCCGTTCACCCACTGGACGGTGTTGCCGTTTGCCCGCATGTACCGCCGCGCCGTATCATAGATGGCCATGACGCGGGGCAAATCATGTACCTCCGCCGCCCGTACCATCAGTTTTTCAGGCTCTGGAGCGGCGCGGGGATGCGTCCGCCCCGGGCGATGAAGTCGGCGCTGGACGCCTCATGCACCGGCATCACTGGCGCGCTGCCCAGCAGGCCGCCCATCTCCACCATATCGCCCACATCGGCGCCCTCCACGGGAATGATGCGCACGGCGGTGGTCTTGCTGTTCACCATGCCCACCGCCGCCTCGTCGGCGATGATGGCCGCGATGGTCTCGGCACTGGTGCTGCCGGGCACGGCGATCATGTCCAGTCCCACGGAGCACACGCAGGTCATGGCCTCCAGCTTGTCAATGGTCAGCGTGCCGTCCAGCGCGGCGGCGATCATGCCCTCATCCTCCGACACGGGGATAAACGCGCCGGACAGGCCGCCCACATGGCCGGACGCCATGACGCCGCCCTTCTTTACCGCGTCGTTCAGCAGCGCCAGCGCCGCCGTGGTGCCGTGGGTGCCGCAGACGGCAAGGCCCATCTCCTCCAGGATACGGGCCACGCTGTCCCCCACCGCCGGGGTGGGCGCCAGCGACAGGTCCACGATGCCAAACGGCGTGTCCAGCCGTCTGGATGCCTCCGCCGCCACCATCTGTCCCATCCGGGTGATCTGGAACGCCGTTTTCTTGATGGTCTCCGCCACCACGTCGAAGGGCTGTCCCTTACAGGACTGCAAAGCGTGGTACACCACGCCGGGGCCGGACACGCCCACATTGATGACGCTGTCCGCCTCGCCCACGCCGTGGAACGCCCCGGCCATGAAGGGGTTGTCCTCCACGGCGTTGCAGAACACCACCAGCTTGGCACAGCCCAGGCCGTCCTGCGCCCTGGTCAGATGTGCCGTCTCCTTGATGATGCGGCCCATCCGGGCCACGGCATCCATGTTGATGCCCGCCTTGGTGCTGCCCACGTTGACGCTGGAGCACACCAGCTCCGTCTGGGCCAGCGCCTGAGGGATGGACCGCAGCAGCAGCTCGTCCCCCTTTGTGAAACCCTTCTGCACCAGGGCAGAGTAGCCGCCGATGAAGTTGACGCCGCAGGTGTGGGCCGCCCGGTCCAGCGTCAGCGCGAAGGGCACATAGTCCTCGGTATCGCAGCCGCCGGCCACCAGCGCCATAGGCGTCACGGAGATGCGCTTGTTGACGATGGGGATACCGAACTCGCTTTCGATGTCCTCGCCGGTGCGCACCAGCTTCTCCGCCCGGCGGCAGATCTTGTCGTAAATTTTGTCGCAGCAACGGCCCGCGTCCTCACTGACGCAGTCCAGCAGGGAGATGCCCATCGTAATGGTGCGGATGTCCAGATGCTGCTTGTCGATCATGTCGATGGTGTCAAAAATATTCTGCAGATTCAGCATAGCGCGTCCCTCTTACAGCTTGTGCATGGCGTCAAAGATGTCCTCCCGCTGGATGCGGATGGACAGGCCCCGCCCCTCGCCGTATTCCCGCAGGGCGGCACGCAGCTTGTCGAACGGCTCCTGACACAGTGTCAGATCCACCACCATCATCATGGTGAAATAGCCCTCCATAATGGTCTGGCTGATGTCCAGCACGTTGATCTGGTACGCCGCCAGCGTGTTGCACACACCGGCGATGATGCCCACTTGATCCTTTCCCACCACTGTTACGATGGCTTTCATATCGGTCACTCCTTTTTGGAAAAAATTACTCCATCTCGTCCAGCGTCAGCTGGAACGAGCCTAAAAACTGCTCCCGGAAATACCGCAGCTCCGGCAGGTCATAGCCGTCCAGCGCCTCCGCCGTCTGCCGCGCCGCCTGCCGGAATTCCTCGTTGCCGGCCTTCAGTTCCTCCAGACACTTGATGTGGGCGCTGAGCTTGTCCGCCGCCTTCACCAGCTCCTCCACCTCCGGATCGGCGGGGCGCAGGATGTCCTCATACACGGGGCGCAGCGCCTCCGGCAGCATGCCCAGCAGCTTCCGGTCCGCCACCTCCTCTACCTTGCGGTAGGCCTCCCGTATCTCCGGGTTGAAGTACTTGATGGGGGTGGGCATATCGCCGGTGAGGATCTCCCCGGCGTCGTGGTACAGCGCCGCCGCGGCCACGGCCCCGGCGTCCACCTGTCCGCCGAAGAACTCGTTGCGGATCACCGCCAGCGCGTGGGCCAGCACCGCCACCTGATGGCTGTGCTCCTGAATGTTCTCCCGGACGCTGTTGCGCATCAGCGCCCAGCGCTCGATGTAGCGCATACGGTCGATATAGGCAAAAAAGTGGTTCACGGCAGTACCTCCCCCGTCAGCAGCTCACCGTCCACGCCGGTGATCCTCACGTTTTTCACGATGTTGTGCAGCCCCTCGCCCGCCGCGGCCACCTCCATATAGTTGGGGGCGTGTCCGGTATAGCGTCCGTCTCTGGGCTGCTCGAACAGCACCGGGTACACCCGGCCCACGCAGCCCTCCAGATACGCCCGGTGCATCCGCTCCGCCGCCTGCGCGGCCCGGGCGGCCCGGGCCTCCTTCACCGCCGGCGGCACCTGCTCCATGGCCGCCGCCTTTGTGCCGGGGCGGATGGAGTAGGGAAAGATGTGCATGGCCGCGAAGCCGCACTCCTGGATAAACGCCAGCGTCTGGGCGAACTCCTCCTCCGTCTCCTCCGGGAAACCGCAGATGAGGTCGGTGGTGACGGCGGGCCGGTCAAAATACCGCTCCAGCAGCGTCACCGACTGCCGGAACCGTGCCGTGTCGTACTTCCGGTTCATCCGCCGCAGCGTGGCGTCGCAGCCGGACTGCAGGGACAGGTGGAAGTGGGGACACAGATTGGGCAGCGCGGCGGCCCGGCGGCAGAAGTCCTCCGTGATGGTGCGCGGCTCCAGACTGCCCAGCCGCAGCCGCATGTCCCCCGCCGCGGCGGACACCGCCTCCAAAAGGTCGATGAGCGTCTCGCCGTTTTTCAGATCGTGACCCCAGCTGGAGATCTCGATGCCGGTGAACACCAGCTCCCGGTATCCCTCCCGCCGCAGCGCCTCCGTCTGGGCCACGGCCTCCTCCTTGGGCAGAGAGCGTACCGGCCCACGGGCGTAGGGGATGATGCAGTAGGTGCAGAAGTTGACGCAGCCGTCCTCCACCTTCAGCATGGCGCGGGTGCGTTCGGCCATGCCGCCGGCGGGCAGCACCTCGAACGTCCGGCGCTTCAGCGCATCGTCCAGCAGCGTCACCTGCTTTTCCCGCGTCACCTGCTCCAGCAGGTCCAGAAACGCCATGCGGTCGCCGGTGCCGGCGATGAGGTCCACGTCCAGCCCCGCCGCCTCCTCCGCGTGGGTCTGCACATAGCAGCCGCAGGCGGCCACCACCGCCTCCGGGTTCAGCTTCCGGCACCGCCGGATCATCTGCCGCGACTTCTTGTCGCTGACGGCGGTGACGGAGCAGGTGTTGACGATATAGGCGTCCGCCCGCTGGTCAAAGGGCACCAGCGTGTGGCCCCGGCGTACCAGCTCCTGCTCCATGGCCTGCGTTTCGTATTGATTGACCTTACAGCCTAATGTGTAAATCGCTGCCAGCATGGGATTCTCCTTGCACTTTCCGTCGAATGTCGGTATAATATACGGTAATGCTTTATTATACTGGATACTTCTGCCGGTGGCAAGTCCTCCGGCCTATGAAATTGAGAGGTTTTTCCCATGATCTATCTGGATAACGCCGCCACCACGCCGGTGCCCGCCGCCGTGGCGGACGCCATGTACGATGTGCTGACCCATCACTTCGGCAATCCCTCCTCCCAGTACCCCGCCGGGCAGGAGATGAAAAAGGCCGTGGAGGGCTGGCGCGCCGTGATCGCCGGCGCGCTGCACTGTCCGCCGGAGCGCCTGTACTTCACCTCCTGCGGCACCGAGTCGGACAACTGGGCCATCGAGGCCGCCGTCTGGCAGGGCCGCCATACCGGCAGGCACATCATCACCACCGCCGTGGAGCACAGCGCCGTTCTGGAGCCATGCCGCTGGCTGCAGCAGCAGGGCTATGAGGTCACATACCTCAAACCCGACCGCACCGGCCACGTCACCGCGGAGCAGGTGGCGGGCGCCCTGCGGGATGACACGGTGCTGGTGTCCATGATGCTGGTGAACAACGAGACAGGCTGCGTGTTCCCCGTAAAGGAGACGGCGCAGCTCCTGCGGGAGCGGAAGTCCCGCGCCCTGCTGCACTGCGACGCGGTGCAGGGCTTCCTCAAGGTGCCCTGCGACCCGGAGGCATGGGGCGTGGATATGATGAGCCTGTCCGCCCACAAACTGGGCGGTCCCAAGGGCGTGGGCGCCCTGTATATCTCGGAGCGCTTCCGCAATGTGCGGCCCCTGCTGCCCGGCGGCGGGCAGGAGCGGGGCCTGCGCTCCGGCACGGAGGCCACCGCCCAGATCGCCGGCTTCGCCAAGGCGGTGGAGCTGCGCCTGACGGACTATGACGCCAAGATCGCCCATATGACCGCCCTCCGGGACTACTGCCGCGAAAAGCTGCTGACCATCCCCGGCATGGTGCCGGTGGCGGCGGGCACCGCCCCCCACATTCTGGCCGTGTCGCTGGCGGGCTACCCCAGCGCCAACATCGTCACCGACCTGGGTGCGCAGGGCATCTGCATCTCCGCCGGCTCCGCCTGCCATCAGGGCAAGGCCAGCCACGTCGTGTCGGCGCTGGGTCTGGACAAGCGCACCGCCGCCGGCGTCATCCGCATCTCCTTCTCCCCCGACAACACCACATCGGACGCGGACGCCCTGTACGACGCGCTGAAAGCCCATCAGGCCGCCCGCTTCCCTATGCTGTAAGAGGTATATCACTATGCTGAAAGCACTCCGCCGCGACAGCGGCTTCTACCGCTATCTGGCGCGGCTCACCGCCCCCATCGCCCTGCAGAACCTTATCACATTCTCCCTGGGCCTGATCGATACCCTGATGGTCAGCCAGCTGGGCAACAAGGAGATGGCCGCCGTCACCACTGCCAACGTGCCGGTGTTCCTGCTGATCTCCATCGTGTTCGGCGTCCAGTCCGGTGTGGGCATCCTCATCAGCCAGTACTGGGGCAAAAAGGATCTGGAGAACATCAGCCGCGCCATGGGCGTGGCCGCCTATCTGGGCGTGGGCATCGCCGCCATACTGGCCGCGGCGTTCTTCCTCTGGCCCGTGGAGATCATGGACCTGCTCAGCAACAAGCACGAGCTGTCGGTGCTGGGTGCGCCGTACCTGCGGGTCATCGGCTTCTCCTATGTGTTCAACATGCTGTCGTCCATCTATGTCAGCGCCCAGCGCAGCGTGGAGAACTCCTCCTTCGGCATGAAACTGTTCGGCATGTCCACCGTCATCAACACCGGCATGAACTACCTGCTGATCTTCGGCAAGGCGGGCTTTCCCATGCTGGGCGTGGAGGGCGCCGCCGTGGCCACCCTTATCAGCCGCGTGGCGGAGTTCGCCGTGTGCCTGTTCTGCGCCCTGCGCAGCAGGACCATGCCGCTGCACCTGCGGGCCTTCTTCCGCCCTGGCTGGGAGATGTGCCGCCGCTTCATCAAATACTCCTCCCCCGTGCTGCTCAACGAGATCGCCTGGGGTCTCGGCAACAGCCTGCTCACCGTGATACTGGGCTATACCGTCAGCTCCGTGGAATATCTGGCGGCCTATGCCGTCATGGGCAACCTGAACCGCCTGTTTCTGGTGGTGTGCTTCGGTCTGGGCGCCGCCACCGCCGTCATCGTGGGCAAGGCCATCGGTGAAGGACAGAGCCACCGGGAGGTGCTGGAGCTGAGCCACACCCTGCTGTGGGTCACCATTCTGGTGGGCATCGCGCTGGCTGTTGTCGCGCTGGCGCTGGTGCCGCTGCTGTTCCAGCCCATCGTGTTCCCGCTGTTCGAGCTGTACGGCCAAACGGCGCAGATCGCCGCGGCGCTGGCCGTCACCGGCTTCGCCTCCATCCCCCTCCATGCCTACTCCATCACCGCCGTTACCGGCGTGCTCCGCGCCGGCGGCGATGTGTTCTGCTCCGCCGCGCTGGACATCAGCCCTCAGTGGCTGCTGGCCCTGCCCCTGACGGCGCTGCTGGCGCTGGTGCTGGACGCCTCCTGCTGGTGGGTGGCCGCCGCCATTCAGGCGGAATCCCTGCTGAAATGCCCCCTGTGCTGGTATCGCATCCGCAAGGGCAGATGGATCCACGACGTGACGCTGCCGGAGGTGCGCGGCCTATGACCAGCCTGTTCACCTGCCCCCTGTGCGGCGCGCCCTTGCAGCGCGGAGACAGCGCCTACCGCTGCCCCGCCGGCCACAGCTTCGACATCGCCAGAGAGGGCCACACCTACCTGCTCCCGGTGAACCGGAAGCACTCCAAGGCCCCCGGCGACGACAAGGCCATGGCCGCCGCCCGCAGCGCCTTTCTCTCCAAGGACTACTACGCCCCGCTGCGCGATGCGTTATGTCAACTCTCCGTCTCCCTGACCGGCCCCTCCCCGGCGGTGCTGGACAGCGGCTGCGGCGAGGGGTACTACACCGCCGCCATCTATCAGGCCCTGTGCGCCGCCGGAAAGACGCCCCGCATGGCGGGCACGGACATCTCCAAATTCATCCTGCGGCTGGCGGCCCGGCGGGAAAAAGGCGTGGAGTTCGCCGTGGCCTCCTCCTATCACCTGCCGGTGGCGGACGGCAGCATCGACCTGCTGCTCAACTGCTTTTCCCCGCTGGCCATCGAGGAATTCCACCGCGTGCTCCGACCGGGGGGATACTTTCTCTACGTCGTCCCCTCCGCCATGCACCTGTGGGAGATGAAGCAGGTGCTCTACGATCGTCCCTACCCCAACGAGGTAAAGGAGACGCCTTACGACGACTTCCGCTACGTCACCATCCGCCATGTGGAGGACACCATCCATCTGAACAGCGCCGCCGACATCCAGGCTCTGTTCGGCATGACCCCCTACTGCTGGAAGACGCCGAAAAGCGGCGTAGATAAATTATGTAAACTTGATGCGCTGGACTGCCGCATCGCCTTCGACATCCATGTATTCCAACGAGAAAGCAGGTGAAGCGATGGAAGATACCGCTGTACGCCCCCGCCGCTCCCGCCGCAGAAGACGGCGCCGCCGGCTGCTGCCGCTGGTGATCCTGCTGGCGGTGCTGGCCGTCACCATCCTGGTGGTGCTGAGTCTGCTGCCCCGTCAGCCCCGGATCACGGAGGAACCTGACCCCCACGCGGGACAGGTCTACGTCAACGACGGCGCCAATATGGTCTGGCTGACGCCCCACGAAAACCTGACGGTGAACCCCTTTACCGCCGATGACTTCACCCGGGACGAGGACGGCTCCCTCCGCTACACCGGCATGACCGGCACTGTCCGTCTGGGCGTGGACGTCTCCGACTACCAGTCCGGCGTGGACTGGTCGAAGCTGGCCGCCCAGGGCGTCGACTTTGCCATCCTCCGCATCGGCTACACCGGCTACACCAAGGGCTCCCTCCGGACGGACAGCGCCTTTGCCCAGCACCTGCAGGGTGCCCGGGCCGCCGGCATCGACGTGGGCGTGTACTACTTCTCCCAGGCCGTGACGGTGCAGGAGGCCGCAGCCGAGGCTGCCCATGTGCTGCGCCTGCTGGACGGGCGCCAGCTGGACCTGCCGGTCTACTTCGACTGGGAGCCGGTGTTTGCCGATGATTCCCGCACCAAGGGCAACGACAACGCCCACCTGACGGAGTGCGCCGCCGCCTTCTGCGATGTGGTGGGATCCGCCGGGTACACCTCCGGCATCTACCTCAACCGCCAGCAGGGCTACTACCGCTACGACCTGAGCCGCCTGTCGGACTACGCCCTGTGGGTGGCGGACTACAACGACTATCCGGATTTCTACTACGCCTTCGACATGTGGCAGTACAGCGACAGCGCCGTGCTGGACGGCATGCCCACCCAGGCGGATCTGAATCTCCTGTTCGTCCCCTCCCCCCGCGCCTGAGCATAGAAAAGCAGCCTGTCCATCAGACAGGCTGCTTTTTTCATCGGAACAGCTTTCCGCACACCCAGTTGGTGAACGGCGCCGCCGCGAACATGTTCCAGAAAAACGCCATGGGCAGGTTCTTCAGCAGCGTGCCGAACCATTTCACCGGCAGCTGCGCCAGCGGCACACCGCCCATGATGACGGTAAAGATGATCGTGGCCGCCAGACACATGGACGGGCACATGACCATTACCGTCCCCGCCTGCCGCATCAGCCGGCAGAAGAAGGGGTTGTCTCTGGACGGGTCACAGACCCTCGCGGCCAGCCTCGCCCCCAGCCGGTTGCCCCACAGGCTGGAGATGACCATCACCAGCGCCCCCATGAATGCCGCCTCCACCAGTGCCTTGCCTACCACGGCGTAGGTCAGGTTGGTAAAGCCGCCGGGCTGCAGATGGATGCCCTGCTGGATGGCGTTGTTGTAGATCTCCATGCCGATAGCCATGCTGTACGACATAACGAGTCCGAAAATGATCCCCTGCGCTTTGTTCTTTGGCATTGTGATTTTCCTCCATAAAAATAAAAAGCGCACCGCCGAAAGGCGATACGCTTCGCAGGCACCGAAGTGCGCTACGCGTCCTTATTCTTTTACCACACCATAGGAAAAATGTCAAGAAACCGGGAACGTAATGCATGCGTTATGTCAATGTCTGTGTCCCTGCGCGGGGACGGTTTTCTGTCTCCGCCGCGTCCCCGTAGGGGCGGGGCTTTGCTCCGCCCGCGTTGTTCTTTTGCCTCCGGCGGCAAATGCAAAAACGCTGCCCCGCGCCGGGCCCCGTCGGAGACATCCCCCGCTCCTACTTCTCCTCCAGCACGCTCTCCCGCCAGAACCGCCGCACCGGCTCATACAGCACCGTGCCCACAAACCCGGCGACGGTCAGGCCGTACACCAGCAGCGTCAACCACGTCAGATTGTACCGCTCATTCAGGTAGTACAGCGCCGTCGCCGCCTGGGCATATATCTGTCCGGCGCCGTAGTCTCCCTGCCCCATGGCCACGCTGCCCCATATCCGCAGGCCGATCTGCGCCAGCACCGCCGCGATAAGGATCACCAGCCACACCCGGCGCATGACAGGCCACTTCTTTCCCGCCGGAGCTGCCGCCACCGGTGTGGACGCCGTCTCGCCCTCCGCCAGCAGCAGATAGTCCGTGCTGACGCCGAACAGACGGCTCAGTGCGATAACGTTCTCCGTATCCGGCACCGCGCCGCCGCTCTCCCACTTGGACAGTGTCTGGCGGGACACATGGATCTGTCCCGCCAGCTCCTCCTGGCTCCAGCCCCGCGCCTTTCGCAGCGCCTGCAATTTCTCTCCGAAGCTCATGGCGTTTCTCCTCTCTTTTCCGTCTTACCCTTCGCTTTGTGGCTCTATCCTACCAGAACCGCCCTGTAAAGTCCACCTATCACGCCTTCCAAACTGTCACTTCTGCGCGGCATTTATCGTTATGTAAACCAAAAGACCGGCAAAGCCGGTCTTTTGGTTGATAGAACTCAGTTCTTTTTGCCGCCGTGGGTGGCTTTCATCCGCTTCTCGTGGTTCAGGATGGTCTTGCGCATCCGCAGGCTCTTGGGCGTGACCTCCAGCAGCTCGTCGTCCGCCAGGAACTCCAGGCACTGCTCCAGACTCATCTTCCGGGGCGGCACCAACCGCAGCGCCTCGTCGGAGCCGGCGGCGCGCATGTTGGTCATCTGCTTCTTCTTGCACACGTTGACCGTGATATCCTCCTGCTTGGGGGAGACGCCCACGATCATGCCCTCGTACACCGGCACGCCCGGCCCGATGAACAGCGCGCCGCGCTCCTGCGCGTTGAACAGGCCGTAGCCCACGCTCTCGCCTGTCTCGAAGGAGACAAGGGAGCCGGTGTTCCGCCGAGTCAGGTCGCCCTTATAGGGTGCGTAGCTGTCAAATACGCTGGCCATGATGCCCTCGCCCCTGGTATCCGTCAAAAACTCGTTGCGGTAGCCGAACAGACCCCGGCTGGGGATGAGGAACTCGATCTTCATGCGTGTGCCCACGGGGGTCATCTCCAGCATGTCCGCCTTGCGGCTGCCCAGCTTCTCGATGACCGCGCCCACGCTCTCGCTGGGCACGTCTACCACCAGCCGCTCGATAGGCTCGCATTTCTTGCCGTCGATGGTCTGGTACAGCACACGGGGGGGCGACACCTGGAACTCATAGCCCTCCCGGCGCATAGTCTCGATGAGGATAGACAGGCTCATCTCGCCGCGGCCCGCCACGTTGAAGGCGTCGGTGGCGCCCTCGATCTCCGTGACCCGCAGGGACACGTCCTTCAGCGTCTCGCGGAACAGCCGCTCCCGCAGCTGGCGGGAGGTGACGAACTTGCCCTCCCGGCCGGCGTAGGGGGAATCGTTGATGGAGAACGTCATCTCCATGGTGGGGGCGCTGATCTTCACGAAGGGCAGCGGCTCCACACAGGTGGGCACGCAGATGGTGTCGCCGATGGTAATGTCGCCGATGCCGGACATGGCGATGATGTTGCCCGCCGTGGCCTCGGTGACAGGCACCTTGCCCAGTCCGGCGAACTCATACATGCTGACCGCCTTGGCCTTCTTGGCCGGCGCGTCGGGGTCGTGGTAGTTGCACACTGCGATCTCCTGGTTCTGCTTCAGCACGCCCCGCTCCACGCGGCCGATGGCGATGCGGCCCACGAACTCGTTGTAGTCGATGGCGCTGACCAGCATCTGGAACGGCTGGTCCAGATCGGCCTCCGGCGCGGGGATATAGTCCAGAATGGTGTCGAACAGCGGCTTCAGGTCAGTGCCCACCACGTCGGGGGAGTAGCTGGCGGTGCCGTTGCGGGCGGAGCAGAACAGCATGGGGCTGTCCAACTGCTCGTCGGTGGCGTCCAGATCCAGCAGAAGCTCCAGCACCTCGTCGATGACCTCGTGGATGCGCTGGTCAGGCCGGTCGATCTTGTTGATGACCACGATGACCCGGTGACCCAGCTCCAGCGCACGGCTGAGGACAAAGCGGGTCTGGGGCATGGGGCCCTCGGCGGCGTCCACCAGCAGGATGACGCCGTTGACCATCTTCAGGATGCGCTCCACCTCGCCGCCGAAGTCGGCGTGGCCCGGCGTATCCACGATGTTGATCTTGGTGTCGCCGTACTGGATAGCGGTGTTCTTAGCCAGGATGGTGATGCCGCGCTCCCGCTCCAGATCGTTGGAGTCCATGACGCGCTCCACCGTCTCCTGATTCTCGCGGTAGACGCCGCCCTGCTTGAGCATCTGGTCCACCAGCGTGGTCTTGCCGTGGTCGACGTGGGCGATAATGGCCACATTTCTCAATTTCTCGTTCTGCAAAGGTAAGACCCCTTTCTCTCGGGTATAAATTCACTAACCTTTGTATTATATGCTCTCAAAGTATCGAATGCAAGCCTTTTCCACAACTTTTTCTTTCCCCCGCCGTTGACAATCCTCATTGCATGGGGTACAATAGCTTCCGTACCAGCCTCCGTAGCTCAGTTGTATAGAGCGACCGCCTCCTAAGCGGTAGGCCACCAGTTAGAGTCTGGTCGGGGGTGCCATAACAGAACGCCGCAGGCCCGCTTCAGCGGGCCTGCGGCGTTCTGTTATGCATTTTCAGCGGCACCCGGCATCAAAGGGCAGTGCCTCTCTTTGGGACGAAAAGTCCTTTCATATCAACGTGTTCCAGCTCCAGCAGCTTCACTTTCCGCGCAATGCCGCCGCCATAACCGGTAAGACTTCCGCCGGTCCCCACCACGCGGTGGCAGGGGATCATCAGCGAAATGGGATTATGGCCCACCGCGCCGCCAACGGCCTGGGCGGACATTTTTTCCAGTCCGCGCTGGTGTGCCACCCTGGCGGCGATGTCGCCGTAGGTCATGGTCCGGCCGTAGGGAATGGTGAGCATGATGTCGCAGACGGCTTTCCGGAACGGTGTGGAATCATAACGAAGCGGCGGTAAAAAGTCCGGTTCTCTGCCAGAAAAGTATATATCCAGCCACTTTTTCGCGTCTTTCAGCAGCGGCTTCTCCTGTTCCTGCGTATCCGGGGGCAGGATGTTCCCAAAGTGCTTCTGCCCGTTGAACCACAGGCCGGTGACGGCCTCCTCGTCACAGGCAAGGGTGATGGCCCCCAGGGGGGACACGTATTGCGATGTATAGATCACGGCGGCTTTCTCCCTTCATCATGCATTCCTCCCTGAACGTATAACGCCTTCATCATGCATGCATCATGAAATACGGCGCTTCAGTCCACGAAGATATCGGACACGGCGTACAGCGCGGCCTTGCCGCTCATGCGGATGCGGCCGCCGTCCCGTGTGCAGTACAGCGTGCCGCCCCGTGGACTGGCCTGATAGGCCACCAGTGTGTTCCGGCCCAGCTTGTCCGCCCAGTAGGGCACGATGTGGCAGTGGCCGGAGCCGCAGACCGGGTCCTCCGCCACGCCGCACTTGGGGGCGAAGCTGCGGGACACGCAGTCGTTTTCGCCGCTTCCCGGCGCGGTGACGTGCAGCAGCAGGCCGGGAAGCGCCCGCACTTTCTCCTGGTCCACGGTCATATGGCGCACTGCGTCTTCATCATCAAAGACGCACAGGAGGTCGCGCCCCATGTAGGCCGCGTTGGGCACCGCGCCGTTCATAGCCTCCGCCATGGCCGGCGTCACCGGCACCGGCGTCAGCTCGTAGGCCGGGAAATCCATCTCGTACAGATCGCCCCGGCGCACCACGGTCAGGCCGCCGGACAGGGTGTGGAACGTGATGGCTGCGCGGTGGGGCGCCGCATGCTCCATAATGGCACAGGCGGTGGCCAGCGTGGCGTGGCCGCACAGGTCGATCTCGCCGCCGGGCGTGAACCAGCGCAGGCGGTAGTCCGCCCCTTCCGGAACGGCAAACGCCGTTTCAGACAGGTTGTTCTCGCGGGTGATGGACATCATCTTCGCCTCGTCCGGCCAGCTGTCCATGACGCAGACGGCAGCGGGATTGCCGGCAAAGACCTTATCCGTAAAGGCATCTATAACATACTGTCTCATGGGTATCGTTCCTTCCCGCAGTGGTTTTTATGGAAGAAGTCCTCTCCGACCGGGGACGCGGCTATCGTGCCGCGTCGCGGGTAAGACCGCTCCTTCTCAGGGCATATCCAGCGTCAGCACCTGCTCGTAGGCGGACGCGCCAGCGATGGAGCCGATGGGCAGCACCACCCGGAGCCGTCCGGCACCGTCGGTATAGGCGGGCACATCCATGTTGATGTTCTCGTCGGACAGCGTCCAGGCCCGGCGCTCCGCCAGCTCATCGGCGAAGGCGTCATCGTCCGAGATGGTGCCGTACTGGCCGTCAAAGCGCTCCGCCGCCGTCCGGCGCACCGCGTCCAGGAACGCCGTCCCGTCCACCTGCAGCGCCGTCAGCAGGTCCGCCGTGGTAAGCTGTCGGCCGCTGACCGTGTCGTACAGATAGACGCTGTAATCGTTCATGTCGTAGTCCCAGCCGCAGGAGATCACCAGCGACAGGATGTCGCCGTACTGATACGTCTCCCAGGCGATGTACAGGCAGGACAGGCTGGTGCCGGCGGACACACACTCCAGCGCCTCCTGCACGATGGGGGTATAGGTCCCGTCAATGGCGCGGTTGATGTCCGATGCGCCCTCCGTGTCCGCCAGCAGCTGGGGCACGCGGTAGGTGTAGTGGCCGGCGTTGCCCACGCCGTCGCTGTAATCAAAGTCCTCACTGTACAGCTCCCGGATCTGCGGGGCGCCGTGGGACGCGCCGGGGGTGAAGTCGTAGACGCTGCCGCCGTCCGCGATGACGCTGACCGCGCCGTCCATCAGGCTCAGGGCGGGCCGGTACACCGTCTCGCCGCCGGCGCCGGACACCGTGACCTCCATGTTGGGCATGATGTCGCTGACATTGCCCCGCAGGCACACCGGCGCGCCGCCGTCGCTCTCGTACAGCACGTCGCCCGCGGGAGACGCATCGTCCAGCAGGTCATAGGCCCGCACCGTCAGGCCGGCCTTTTCGTCCGCCGGTACGATGCAGTACACCTCATTGCCGGGCCGGGTCACGGTCTGCTGCGCCGTCAGCTCCGCCAGGAACGGGAACGTCTGTGTCCAGCCGCTGTCCGCCAGCCACGCCGTTATATCACTGTCCGCGTCGGCCATCACGCCCAGATAGGCCACGCCCAGCAGGCTGCCGCTGTCCGCGATCTCCTGCCGCAGCAGCGTCAGTGTATCCTCCTCCGCCGGGCGGGGCGCGTTCCCGCAGGCGGACAGGGCGCCGGTCAGCACCAGTGCCGCCAGCAGCAGTGTCAAAGCTCTTTTCATCATGTTCCTCCCTCGCGGGCCGCGCCCGCGTTCACGGCCCCTCCGGGCCGGCCGATGGTTTGCTTTCCATTCTGATTATATACCAGACGGGCCGGAAAAAGCAATCCCCGGACAGCGGGGAGACAGGCTCTTAAGGAAACCTTAATCCTTCCGGGTCTTGTTTCTTAAGGGCTTTTTCTCTACCATGAGGAGCACAGAGAAAGAAAGGAAGTGTTCTGTATGGAAACGGCTCTGCGAACGGTGAACGCGCTGATCTCCGCGCTGTTTTTTATCTGCTATGCCTACCAATTCCTATATATCCCCCTGGTGCTGTGCAAAAAGAGGCGGCCCCTGTCCGTGCCGCCCACGCCCCACCGGTACGCCGTGCTCATCGCGGCCCGGAACGAATCCGCCGTCATCGGCGGCCTGCTGGAGAGCCTGCGGCAGCAGACGTATGACCCCGCCCTGCTTACCGTGTTCGTGGCGGCGGACAACTGCACCGACGGCACCGCCGCCATCGCACGGCAGCACGGCGCCGTGGTGTACGAGCGGTTCAACCACATCAACGTGGGCAAGGGCTACGCCCTGGATTTCCTGACCCAGCACATCAAGGCCGACTACCCCGGCGGCTTCGACGGCTATTTCGTATTCGATGCCGACAACATCCTCGCCCCGGACTATATCGAGAAGATGAACGCCGTGTTCTCCAACGGCTATGAGATCGTCACCAGCTACCGCAACAGCAAGAACTACGCCGACAACTGGATCAGCGCCGGCTACGGCCTGTGGTTCCTGCGGGAGAGCCGCTACCTCAACGGCGCGCGGATGCGGCTGGGCTCCAGCGCCGCCGTGGGTGGGACGGGCTTCCTGTTCTCCCAGCGCATTCTGGACAAGACCGGCGGCTGGCGGTTCTACCTGCTGACGGAGGACATCGAGTTCTCCGTACACCACATCACCGATGGCGAGACTATCGCCATCTGCGAGGACGCGGTGCTCTACGACGAGCAGCCCACCGGGTTCCGCCAGTCCTGCCGCCAGCGGCTGCGCTGGGCCAAGGGCTATGTGCAGGTGTTCCAGCGGTACGGCGGCAGGCTGCTGAAGGGCGCGGCCAAGGGCAGCTGGAGCTGCTTTGACATGGCCATGGCCATCATGCCCGCCTTCGTGCTGACATGCATCAGCATTCTGGCCAACGTGACGCTGGCGGGCATCGGCCTGGCCGAGGGCGCGGGGCTGTGGTTCGCCATGCGCTCCCTGCTGGAGTGCCTGGGCGGCATCTATCTGACGCTGCTGGTCATCGGCGCCGTCACCACCGTCACGGAGTGGAAGCAGATCCACGCCCCGGCGTGGCAGAAGGTGATGTACACGTTCAGCTTCCCGCTGTTCATGTTCACCTACATCCCCATCTCCTTCGCCGCGCTGTTCATGAAGGTGGAGTGGAAGCCCATCTACCACGGAGCACCCGCCCGGATGCCGGTGCAGTCCGTAAACTTAATGAAAAACTAAACTTCCCCTATTGTGCCGCGCCCCGTTTTCCCGTATGATAAGCGGAGAAAGGAAAGGAGGCGCGGCACATGTATACCATTCTGGTCTGCGACGATGAACGGGATATCGTTTCGGCGCTGGAGATCTATCTGACGGCGGAGGGCTACCGCGTTCTCAAGGCCTACAACGGCAGGGAGGCGCTGGCCATCGCCGGGCGGGAGGACGTGCATCTCATCCTCATGGACATCATGATGCCGGTGATGGACGGCCTGACCGCCATGGCCCAGCTGCGGCAGACCAGCAATGTGCCGGTGATCCTGCTGACGGCCAAGAGCGAGGACACAGACAAGGTGCTGGGGCTGAACGTGGGCGCGGACGACTATATCACCAAGCCCTTCAACCCCGTGGAGATGCTGGCGCGGGTGCGCTCCCAGCTGCGGCGGTATCTGCAGCTGGGCGGCGGCACGGTGCAGCCCAGCACGCTGGTCATCGGCGGCATCCGGCTGGACGACAATGCCAAGACCGTCACCGTGGACGGTGAAAACGCCGCACTGACCCCCAAGGAGTACGACATTCTGCGCTTTCTCATGCAGAACGCAGGCACCGTGTTCTCCCCCAGCGAGATCTATCGCCGGGTGTGGGACGACGTGCCCCTCAACGCCGCCGGGGCCATTGCCGTCCACATCCGGCACCTGCGGGAAAAGATCGAGATCAATCCGTCCGAGCCACGGTACATCAAGGTGGTCTGGGGCAAGGGCTATAAGATGGAGGGCGGTATCAAGTGAAGAAATGGGTGAACAGGACGTGGGCCAAGGCCGCCGCCTTCGCCCTGACGCTGGTGTTCGCCGCGCTCACCGCGCTGGGCGGCGTCGGCATCGGCATACTGGTCAGCTACGGCGTCTTTCTGGACGACGGCGCGTACCTGCGGCAGACCCTGTATCAGGAGCAGTGCTACGACAGTCTCAGCATGGCCAACGACTATCTCTGCGCCCAACTGGACAGCGTGGGGCTGCTGGACAGGTCGTATTACTTTGTCAATACGGATGCGTCCGCCACCGCCGCCGACTATAACGCGGAGGCCGCCCAGCAGCTTTTGTCGGAGCTGCCCCGGCTGTTTGCCGATGCGTTCTCCCGGGAGCTCTCCTCCTGCCAGCTTGTCGTGTCCGACCCGGACACCGGTGAGACGTATCTGGCCAACTTCGATCTGACGGAGGGCGACAAGCTGCTGTACGACACGCAGGAGCTGTATGTCTATCACCTGTCGGCGAGCACGGGCCTCACCGCCATTCAGGTCGCCATCACCGCCACCCTGCTGGAGAAAAGCGGACAAGCCCCCAGCTACTCCTATCTGGTCTGCTCGTGGCTGCTGGCCCACACCGGGCTGGCTATCTTCCTCACGGTGCTGTGCGGCCTCCTGACGCTGTTTTGCTTCTGCTTCTCCATGGCGTCCGCCGGACATTGGCAGAATCACGAGGGCATCCACCTGACATGGCTGGACAGGATCCCCGCCGACGTGTGGATCATCGCGCTGCTAAGCGCCTTCTTCATCGGATGGAACACCTTCTATTCGGAGTGGGGGCAGGTTCTTTTCTGTGCAGCGCTGATACCGGTCACGCTGCTGTTCCTGTGCGTCTTTGCCGCCCAGTGCAAGGCCGGTACCGTCATCCGCGGTTCCCTGACCGCCCGGGTGCTGCGGCTGCTGTGGCGCATCCTGCGTGGCGTGACCCTGTGGCTGTGGCGCATCGTTACCGGCATCCCACTGGTGTGGAAAACGGCACTGGCGGGGCTGGGTCTGGCGCTGCTGGAGATCGGACTGTATCAGATGAATTACTACGGAGAGTATTTTCTGGTGCTGAAGCTCGTGGAGCTGCTGGCCATCCTAGCGGTGGCGCTGAACCTGCGGACACTGGAGAAAAACGGCCAGCGTCTGGCGGAAGGCGATCTGACCACGCCAGTGGATACACGCCGCCTGTTCGGCGCGTTCCGGCGGTACGGGCAGGCCATGAACCGCTTGCAGAGCGGCATGGAGAACGCTGTGCAGGAGCAGATGCGCGCCGAGCGGATGAAAACCGAGCTGATCACCAACGTGTCCCACGACATCAAGACGCCGCTGACATCCATCGTCAACTACGTGGATCTGCTGAAAAAAGAGGACATCCCCTCCCCCATTGCACGGGAATACATTGCGGTGCTGGATCGGCAGAGCAAGCGGCTGAAGAAGCTGACGGAGGACCTGGTGGAGGCGTCCAAGGCGTCCTCCGGCGCGCTGCCGGTGGATCTGCAGCCCACGGACGTGAACGTGCTGTTCAGTCAGATCGTGGGCGAATACCAGGACCGGCTGGCAGACTGCCATCTGACGCTGGTGGCGCAGCCGCCGGAGGGGCAGCCCGTGGTGTCCGCCGACAGCAAGCTGCTCAGCCGGGTCATGGACAACCTGGTGTCCAACATCTGCAAGTACGCCATGCCGGAGACGCGGGTCTATGTGTCCGGCACCGTGGCGGACGGGCAGATGACCCTGAGCTTTAAGAATGTGTCACGGGCGGAGCTGAACATCTCCCCCGACGAGCTGATGGAGCGCTTCGTGCGGGGAGATGCCTCCCGGCACACGGAGGGCAGCGGGCTGGGGCTGTCTATCGCCCAGAGTCTGGTGCAGCTGATGGGCGGCACGTTCCGGCTGTCCATCGATGCGGATCTGTTTCGGGCGGACGTAACGCTGCCGTTGGTACAGCCGGCCCTGCCGGGGCTGGGCGCATAAATGTACAGGCGGCGGACAGATTTTCTGTCCGCCGCCTGTTGCTTTTTCCCGCCGGACATGATAGGATAAGGAATAGTTTTCCGGCGCTGGCGGGAAAATCGGATATCCGGGTATAGCGAAGCTGGTAGCGCGCCTGCTTTGGGAGAATACGACCAGCCGGATAAAATAACGAAATAACCGGGTGTAGCGCAGTTGGTAGCGCGCCTGCTTTGGGAGTGCCGTGGTTGTATCCGGGATAGGGTGAGGCGAAACGCCGCAAAGCCTTGTGACGCCTGTGTTTGCGGGATTTCCACCGATTGCCAAAAACGGCGCAAAAGTGGTCTTGACCACATAAATGACCACAGACAGAAAAATCTTTATTTTTACCCCTCGCCGTGGTATCATGGCAGAAATTGAATATCCGGGTATAGCGAAGTTGGTATCGCGCCTGGTTTGGGACCAGGAGACCGTGCGTTCGAGCCGCACTACTCGGACCAAAGCCCCTCTGAAATCGTTGATTTCAGAGGGGCTTTTCTTATTCTTTGTCTATTGCGGCGCAGGAGGTGAGGGCAGCTATATATTCGATGTTTTATTGTAATTTTCGACCAATTATATTATAATTAATTGATAGTAGGCCTTTGCGCCACCAAGGCAGCCGTACAGTCTTCACTGTATGTCTGTTTCACTTTAACATATGGGGTGAAAAAGCATGTCTGTATTTGACGATTTTGATTTGATATTAGATTATGCGCATATGTGGAACTGGGCGCCAGATTGGTATTTGGCCCAAAGCATCTATAAGAAGTTCCCTGAATCGTACTCCATTCTCACCCCATTTGCTTATTCCTATTTGGAAGAAATGATCCGTACAACAACATCGGATTACGAATTACCTCTGTTTGATCGTGACAAACAACCTGTGAAGGTTAGCGTTGGTATGGCTCTAATTGCATTGGCGATTAAAGAAAACCAAAACAACCCTGACTATGTTGCCTTATTAGAACAAGCCAAACGGCACTTTAAGTATACACAAATATCTATTGATGAAAATGGACGAAACAGCGTTATGCACGGAAGGATTCATCCTCGGTTTTGGACCAAAGAGTCATTTGAACAACTCATCCATGATATCGCAGTACTCTCAAAATATTCACGATTCTGACTCGGTTCGATAGTGCCACCTAAATCACTGTCAAGAATAATTTCCCGTGTGTTACGCCTATTCTGGCAAGGAGGACACATTTATGTTTAATACAGAGAATTTACTTCGAAACGAAGTATTTCCCGCTGAATTACCACCTTGTTTCAGCACTGATGATTTAGCAGCAAATGCAACGCTTGCCATTGCGACATCAAATTCATTTGGCCAGGGCTATTCAATCCCACTTACATATAGTGGCTACAAGTCAGAATCTTCACGTAGAAAATTCGCCTTACCAAATCCATATCATTATTGTAAGGCCGTTGATTTTATTGTAAAAAATGAGTCTCAAATAAAAGCGATACTTGAGAAAAGCAAGTATTCGCTGACCGCTCCAATTGAGCGTCAGCCCAGACAGGAGCAGCCATATGCTAAACGTTCAAATACCGTTTTAGATACTAAACGTGAAATCGAGTGCTTATTCCAAGAAAATCGATATGAAATACGTTTAGATATTAATGCTTTCTTTGATAACATATATACACACTGTATCCCTTGGGTTGTGCATGGTATTGCAGTTGCAAAAAAGCACCGCAACGACATGACATTACTCGGCAATCAGCTGGATAAATTAATGCGAGCATTAAACTACGACCAAACGAATGGAATTCTTGTAGGCAATGCTGTTTCTCGCATTATCTCCGAAATCATCTTATGCTCCGTAGATGAACAAATAAGCAAGAAGTTTCCTGAAATTTCTTGCTGCCGCTTTGTTGACGATTACTACATTTATGTATCGAAAAGTTCTCAGATTCAAGAAATCATCTCATACATTAGGACTTGTCTTGCGCAATATGAACTGAGCTTCAACGAAAACAAAATTAGAATTACCGAAGGTCCCTTTTTGTATGGCAATCCATGGGTTGAAGAGATTAAGCAGTATATACATCTCCAGCCTGATATGTTTCTTACAAAATTGATTATTGAATATAATAAATGCAAGGATATAGCAATTCTAAAGTACGGTCTTAAAGTGATTTCTTACCATCATTACACAAAAAACAGTTGGCCTGCAGTACAATCCAGATTGATAAATTTATGGACTCGTTTTCCATCTCTGTCTGACCGAATTGTAGATGTTTTTTGGAACAACAAGGATTTAATAAAGATTAATGCATTAAAGCGCGCAATCTATAGTGTCATCGATGAAAGCATACTTTTGAATAGAGAGCAAGAGCTAATTTGGGCTGTTTGGTTTGTTAAGGTATTTGATATTTCTATCTCCCAAGCCTATATTACTAAAGTCCTAAAGACCACGAATGAACTTGCGATTATCATAATGTTAGATATTGTCCATTCCTCAGGTCAGGAGAATGTTGCTGCTATTCTCCAGCAACGGAAAAACCTTCACAATTATCTTAAAAGCGAGGATACAAACGAAAAGGGCAGTCCAAACTCACTGATGTGGACGTCTCATTGGTTGCTTGCATACGAATCAACTAAAAATCAGTGGCTTAAGCTGCCTGGAATACCTTTTGAATACGCCAAGAAAAATAGTTTTTTTAATGAACTTTTGAATCGAAATGTGAAGTTTTATAACCCTGGTTTTTCGTATTCCAACCCTCCTAATAAATTTCATAACCCTGAATTTGCTACACGTTCTGAGTTATACAATGCTTTGCGTAAAATGAAAAAATCAATTCTCGAACAGTTGGAAGGCGCTGGCTTGGAAACCCCATCTTCTCTCACACCAGAAGAGGAAGACCTTTTCAGCAAGTTTATTGAAGCACTGCAGGCAGACGAAACGATTTATTAACTTTCCTTCTTAATAAAGGAGCATCCTCAATTGTAAGCTATAACAATGAAAAACACCGCCCCGGGTATCGATTATTCGGCACCCAGGGCGGCGCATATTTTACTTCCTCTTGCTTTTCTTTTTCGTTTTCTTTGCCTTTTTCAATTTCTTCGGTGGATTCAGCGGGCTTCCATCGCCCTCGCCCAAATTCTTCAGTCGTTGCGCCTCCGCAATCTCCGCTTTCATCTCCATGATCAGCACCTTCAGCTTCTCCTCGCACTCCTCGCGGGTGTGGGCATAGACATTGCGCGCGTGCTTTTTGCCGTCGGGCCATTTGGGGGAATAGCGCCCTTCGAAGAGATGGTCGTTGATCTCACTGACGCAGCCGGTGCCGGATCTGCGCTTGCGTCCCACATAGGGCTTGAAGTCGGTCATTCTCGGCTTTTCCGCCTGGGCCGGGGCAGTTTCCCACCCCGGCTCTGAAGCATCCTCCTGTGGTGCTACTTTGCCGATGCCACGGTCGATGTTGGCGGCGGCCGTGAGCCGCATGTCATCGGTAATGTGGGTGTAGATGTCCAGCGTGGTGGCCGCCGACACATGGCCCAGCATAGCGGAGAGCGTTTTCACATCCATGCCGTTCTCCAACGCCAGCGTGGCGAAGGTGTGGCGCAGGTCATGGAATCTCACATGCTTGCATCCTGCGTGCTCCAGAATGAACTGCAGTCTGCGCCGCACCACGCCGGGCGTAATGGGGCAGTCCTCCTTCACCGGGGACGGGAACATCCAGCGAGAGTCTACCGTCTTTTTATACTCCCGCAGCACCTCCACCACAGCAGGCGGCAGGACGATCTTGCGAACAGAGTTCTTTGTTTTTGGCGTGCTGATTTGAAGTTGGCCCCGCACATCGTAGACCTGCTTGTTCACATTCAGCACACCGGTTTTGAAGTTCAGGTCGTCCCATTGCAGCGCCATCAGCTCACCCCGGCGCAGGCCGGTGGCCAAGTCCAGAAGGAAGACCTCGTAGTAGCCCTCGAACTTCGCCTGAATGAGAAACCGCTGCAGTTCCTCCCTCGTCAGTACCTGCATCTCCCGTGCCTTTTTCGGCGGCAGCTTGCAGCCGATGGCCGGGTTCACACGGATCAGCCCATCCTGCACCGCCTTCTCCAATGCGGAGCGGCAGGT
>CAKTPQ010000018.1 GCA_934591745.1 uncultured Oscillospiraceae bacterium | reverse complement strand
ACGCCCGCTGGGTAAGGCGGGGGAAAATTGTAAGGAGAGAAAGCAATGGAAGAAAGAAAAGGCTTTGGATCCAATTTTGGATTCCTGATGGCCGCGGTCGGCTCGGCAGTCGGCCTGGGCAACATCTGGGGCTTCCCCAATAAGATGGGCGCCTCCGGCGGTTTCACGTTCCTCATCATCTACCTCATTCTGGCGGTCCTGTGCGGCTTCATCGTCATGGTGGGCGAGCTGGCCATCGGCCGCAAGACCGGCAAAGGTGCCGTGGAGGCCTACCGCGTCCTGTCCAAGAAGTTCAGGTGGATGGGCTGGATGGGCATCCTGTCCGCCTTCTTCATTCTGTTCTTCTACTGCGCGCTGGGCGGCTACTGCATCAAGTACACCGTCCTGAACCTGGGCGACCTGTTCGGCGCCTCCTTCGGCGCCGGAACGGCCACCGGTGCCGAGGTGTTCAGCACCTTCATCGCCAGCCCCGGCGAGGCCATCATCTACGGCCTGATCTTCGTGGCTCTGACCATGCTCATCGTGCTGGGCGGCGTCGGCGGCGGTATCGAGAAGGTCTGCTCCGTGGGCATGCCCGCCCTGTTCGTGGCCCTGCTGATCTGCATCATCCGCGCCTGCACCCTCCCCGGCGCCACGGAGGGCCTGAAGTACATGTTCATCCCCGGCTGGGCCGTTGCCAACGGCGTCATCAAGGAGGCGCCCGACTTCCTGACGGTGCTTTCCACTGCCGGCGGCCAGATGTTCTTCTCTCTGTCCCTGGGCATGGGCGCCATGATCACCTACGGCTCCTATCTGGATAAAAAGGAGAACATCCAGAACAATGCCATCCTCATCATCACCATGGATACGCTGGTGGCCCTGATGGCCGGCCTGTGCGTCATCCCCGGCCGCTTCGCCCTGGACCCCGATGGCGCGCTGGGCGGCCCGCAGCTGCTGTTCGTCACCATGCAGAACGTGTTCAGCCGCATGGGCGGCGCAGGCCCCATCTTCGGCATCCTGTTCTACCTGCTGGTGGTGTTCGCCGCCATCTCCTCCTCCATCTCCCTGCTGGAGGTCATTGTGGCCCACTTCGTGGATAAGGCCCGCGATGCCGGCAAGGGCGACAAGCGCAAGACGTACACCCTCATCGCTGCCGTCGCCGTGGGCGTGGGCTGCATCCTGGTGTGCGCCGACCAGCTGGGCGGCTCCAGCTTCGCGCCGTGGAAGCTGCTGAACCTGCCGGAGACCTCCATCCGCATGTGGAACGACTGCTGGCTGGACTTCTGGGATATGCTGTCCGAGGGCATCATGATGCCGCTGGGCGCCCTGCTGATGTCCCTGATGATCGGCTGGGAGATCGGGCCGGAGGTCATCAAGGAGGAGGTGGAGAAGTCCGGGCATCCCATGGGCGGCTACGGCTTCTTCGGCATCTGCGTGAAGTTCATCACCCCGCTGTGCATGATCCTCATCCTGTACGGCCAGCTGAAGGACTTCTTCTTCTGAGCGCCTTAACGGCAAATTAACGAAAGCTGAACATACATAAAAAAGGATGCCGGGGCAGCCGCCCCGGCATCCTTTTTATACCTGCACTTCCGCAAAAATCCTGATTTACCAACACTTTCTGCGTCGCCGAAAAGTCGGCTCCGAAGCGTCGGAACCCGCAAAACCACCCGATTTTTTGTAAAAACGACGGAAAAGCACGTTCACAATTTGTTAAAATAATCGAATATAACGTTAAGAGGTTGACAATATCTTAACGGGCGAGTATGATGGAGGAACAAATTGTGAGGAGGTAAATCACACACATGGAAAAGAAAAGTACCAAAATAGCGTATTTCGTTGCGCTGGGTATCTTTGTCGTGCTGCTGGCCATTCTGGGCGTCACGTTCAAGGATGCTCCTATCCTCATTGAGGGCGCGACCACTCCGTTCGCAGGCACCTTCTGGTCCCTGCTGCCCCCCATCGTGGCCATCGTGCTGGCCCTGATCAGCAAGGAAGTGTATTCCTCTCTGTTCCTGGGCTGCCTCGTCGGCGCTCTGCTGGTCAGCAACTTTGCTCCCTGGGAGACGCTGGTGCAGCTGGTGGAGGGTGACAACGGTATCGTCACCACCGTTTCCGACTCCGGCAACATCGCCATCATCGTGTTCCTGGTCATCCTGGGCATCATGGTGGACCTGATGAACAAGACCGGCGGCTCCGAGGCTTTTGGCCGCTGGGCCAAGAAGTCCGTGAAGACCCGCGCCGGCGCGCAGCTGATGACCATGCTGCTGGGCGTGCTGATCTTCATCGACGACTATTTCAACTGCCTGACCGTGGGCGCCGTTATGCGTCCCGTCACCGAGTCCCACAAGATCTCCCGCGCCAAGCTGGCCTACGTCATCGACTCCACGGCTGCTCCCGTCTGCATGATCGCCCCCGTGTCCTCCTGGGCTGCTGCCGTTTCCGGCTACGTCCAGTCCGACAATGTCAACGGCATTCAGCTGTTCGTGGCCCAGATCCCCTGGAACTACTACTGCCTGCTGACCCTGCTGATGATCATTGTCATCTCCATCCTGAACATCGACTACGGCCCCATGCTGACCCACGAGTACAATGCCCAGGTCAAGGACGATCTGTTCACCACCCCCGAGCGCCCCTTCGCCGGCGCTGACGATTACGAGACCGGTTCCAAGGGCAAGTCCTCCGTGCTGGATCTGATCCTGCCCGTGGTGGTCCTGATCGCCACCTGCATCATCGGCCTGATCTACACCGGCGGTTTCTTCGATGCCGAGAGCGAGTATGTGGGCGACTTCATGGGTGCCTTCTCCAACGCTTCCTCCGGCGCCGGTCTGGCCATCGGCTCCATGCTGGCCCTGGTGTTCACGTTCATCTACTTCTGGCTGCGGGGTTCTATCGGCTTCGAGAAGTCTTTTGAGTCCGTTCCCAACGGCTTCATCCAGATGATCTCTCCCATCCTGATCCTGTCCTTCGCGTGGACGCTGTGCGGCCTGACCCGCTACGGCATGAACTCCGCCGACTTCGTCATCAACGCCATGTCCGGCGCCGGCGAGCTGGCCAAGTTCCTGCCCGCCGTGATCTTCATCATCGGCGCCGCCATTGGTTTCGCTACCGGTACGTCCTGGGGCACCATCGGCATCATGGCTCCCATCGTTGTCCAGGTGTTCAACTATGATGTACAGCCCACTCTGTGCACCATCGGCCTGGCGGCTGCCTGCGCCGGCGGCGTTATGGGCGACCACTGCTCCCCCATCTCCGATACCACCATCATGGCTTCCGCTGGTGCCCACTGCTACCACCTGAACCATGTGTTCACCCAGATCCCCTATGCTCTGACTGTGGCCGGCGTTTCCTTCGTCAGCTTCATTCTGGCCGGTCTGATCCAGAGCGTGGTCATCAACCTGCTGATTGCCTGCGTCCTGATGGTCGCCACTCTGCTGGTCATCAAGGCTATCATGGCCAAGAAGCATCAGGGCATCTTCCAGGAGATGGCCGAGGCCGACAAGGCTCTGGCCAAGTAAGTTTCCTGTAAACACCCCCCAATAAAAACAGGAAGTCCTTCGGGACTTCCTGTTTTTTACGCGTTAATAGAATGTAATGCCGTGCAAAAATCTTGACGCGCACGAAATGATGATAGCGATATATCGACATATACGACGGGATAATACACGAAATCAAGCTATATACAAGAGGTCAAGCGGTTCAAAATGGCCGTTAAAGACACGTTAAGGAACAAATAAAGCTCGACAATATCGCGTAAAAACAGCCCGAAATTGGGGAAAAGGGAGAAAGTAGGGTTCATAATTTGTTCAAAATTACCCACCCTCGAGATTGCTGAAACATTGACAATCTGTTAAAAAGCGGATAAGATGGGGAAACCAAAATTGTGAGGAGGTAAATCACACACATGGAAAAGAAAAGTACCAAGATAGCGTATTTCGTTGCGCTGGGTATCTTTATCGTGCTGCTGGTCGTTCTGGGCATCAGCTATAAGGATGCCCCCATCCTGATCGAGGGTGCGACCACCCCGTTCGCAGGCACCTTCTGGTCCCTGCTGCCCCCCATCGTGGCCATCGTGCTGGCCCTGATCAGCAAGGAAGTGTATTCCTCTCTGTTCCTGGGCTGCCTCGTCGGCGCTCTGCTGGTCAGCAACTTTGCTCCCTGGGAGACGCTGGTGCAGCTGGTGGAGGGTGACAACGGTATCGTCACCACCGTTTCCGACTCCGGCAACATCGCCATCATCGTGTTCCTGGTGGTGTTGGGCATCATGGTCGACCTGATGAACAAGACCGGCGGCTCCGAGGCCTTCGGCCGCTGGGCTACAAAGACCGTGCACACCCGCGCCGGCGCACAGCTGATGACCATGCTGCTGGGCGTCCTGATCTTCATCGACGACTATTTTAACTGCCTGACCGTGGGCGCCGTCATGCGTCCCGTCACCGAGAGCCATCACATTTCCCGCGCGAAGCTGGCCTATGTCATCGACTCCACGGCCGCTCCCGTCTGCATGATCGCTCCCGTGTCCTCCTGGGCTGCCGCCGTGTCCGGCTACGTCAACTCTGACAACGTCAGCGGTATCCAGATGTTCATCCGCCAGATCCCCTGGAACTACTACTGCCTGCTGACTCTGCTGATGATCGTGGTCATCTCCATTCTGAACATCGACTACGGCCCCATGCTGACCCACGAGTACAATGCTCAGGTCAAGAACGATCTGTTCACCACTCCCGAGCGTCCCTTCGCCGGCGCTGACGATTACGAGACCGGTTCCAAGGGCAAGTCCTCCGTGCTGGATCTGCTGCTGCCTGTTATCGTGCTGATCGCCACCTGCATCGTCGGCCTGATCTACACCGGCGGTTTCTTCGATGCCGAGAGCGAGTATGTGGGCGACTTCATGGGTGCCTTCTCCAACGCTTCCTCCGGCGCCGGTCTGGCCATCGGCTCCATGCTGGCTCTGGTGTTCACGTTCATCTACTTCTGGCTGCGGGGTTCTATCGGCTTCGAGAAGTCCTTTGAGTCCGTTCCCAACGGCTTCATCCAGATGATCTCTCCCATCCTGATCCTGACCTTCGCATGGACGCTGTGCGGCCTGACCCGCTATGGCATGAACTCCGCTGACTTCGTCGTCAACGCCATGTCCGGCGCCGGCGATCTGGCCAAGTTCCTGCCCGCCGTGATCTTCATCATCGGTGCTGCCATCGGTTTTGCTACCGGTACGTCCTGGGGCACCATCGGCATCATGGCCCCCATCGTTGTCCAGGTCTTTGACTTCGACACCCAGCCGATCCTCTGCACCATCGGTCTGGCGGCTGCCTGCTCCGGCGGCGTTATGGGCGACCACTGCTCTCCCATCTCCGACACCACCATCATGGCTTCCGCCGGTGCGCACTGCTACCACCTGAACCACGTGTTCACCCAGATCCCCTACGCGCTGACTGTTTCCGGCGTGACCTTCGTCAGCTTCATTCTGGCCGGTATCATCCAGAACGTGGTCATCTGCCTCATCATCGCCTGCGCGCTGATGGTGGCGACCCTGCTGGTCATCCGCGCTATCATGGCCAAGAAGCATCAGGGCATCTTCCAGGAGATGGCCGAGGCCAACAAGGCTCTGGCCAACAAGTAAGGTACACCCTGCTTCGGAAGTACATAGCTGCTTTCATCAAGACCGCCGCACCGTTTGCCGGTGCGGCGGTCTTTCCCTTTGCACGAAATTAGCGAAATATCATATTTTAAAAATAGAACCTTAGCGCATCCTCGGCGTAACAAACCCGAAAAAATGATGCTCTACTCGCAAGTAAAACGATAAGAAACGTAATAAAAATTTGCATAAACTATATAAAATACATGAAAAGAACGCAAAACATATGATAATATCACATAAAAAGCCCTGAAATTTGGAGGAAAGAGAAAAACTGCGGTTCATAATTTGTTCAAAATTACCCACCCTGCAAGTTGGTGAAATATTGACAACCAACTGAAAAACAGTTAGGATGGAAAAACCAAATTGTGAGGAGGTAAATCACACACATGGAAAAGAAAAGTACCAAGATCGCGTATTTCATTGCGCTGGGTGTCTTTGTGGCGCTGCTGGTCATTCTGGGCATCAGCTATAAGGACGCCCCCATCCTCGTCGAGGGCGCGACCACCCCGTTCGCGGGCACCTTCTGGTCCCTGCTGCCCCCCATCGTGGCCATCGTTCTGGCTCTGATCAGTAAGGAAGTCTATTCCTCTCTGTTCCTGGGCTGCCTGGTGGGCGCTCTGCTGGTCAGCAACTACGCTCCCTGGGAGACGCTGGTACAGCTGGTGGAGGGCGACAACGGTATTGTCACCACCGTTTCTGACGCCGGCAACATCGCCATCATCGTATTCCTGGTGGTTCTGGGCATCATGGTGGACCTGATGAACAAGACCGGCGGCTCCGAGGCCTTCGGCCACTGGGCGAAGAAAGCCGTTAAGACCCGCGCCGGCGCACAGCTGATGACCATGCTGCTGGGCGTGCTGATCTTCATCGACGACTACTTCAACTGCCTGACCGTGGGCGCTGTGATGCGTCCCGTCACCGAGAGCCATCACATCTCCCGCGCCAAGCTGGCCTACGTCATCGACGCTACCGCCGCTCCCGTCTGCATGATCGCTCCCGTGTCCTCCTGGGCTGCCGCCGTGTCCGGCTACGTCAATTCCGAGTCTGTCAGCGGTATTGAGATGTTCATCAAGCAGATCCCCTGGAACTACTACTGCCTGCTGACCCTGCTGATGATCGTGGTCATCTCTCTGCTGAATATCGATTTCGGCCCCATGCTGACCCACGAGTACAACGCCCAGGTCAAGAACGACCTGTTCACCACTCCCGAGCGGCCTTTTGAAGGCGCCGACGACTACGAGACCGGCTCCAAGGGCAAGTCCTCCGTGCTGGATCTGCTGCTGCCCGTCATCGTGCTGATTGCCACCTGCATCGTGGGTTTGATCTACACCGGCGGCTACTATGATGCCGAGAGCGAGTATGTGGGCGACTTCATGGGCGCGTTCTCCAACGCATCCTCCGGCGCCGGCCTGGCCATCGGCTCCATGCTGGCTCTGGTGTTCACGTTCATCTACTTCTGGCTGCGCGGCTCCATCGGCTTCGAGAAGTCCTTCGAGTCCGTGCCCAACGGCTTCATCCAGATGATCTCCCCCATCCTGATCCTGACCTTCGCGTGGACGCTGTGCGGTCTGACCCGTTACGGCATGTACTCCGCCGACTTCGTTGTCAACGCCATGTCCGGCGCCGGCGATCTGGCCAAGTTCCTGCCCGCCGTGATCTTCCTGATCGGTGCTGCCATCGGCTTCGCCACCGGTACCTCCTGGGGCACCATCGGCATCATGGCTCCCATCGTTGTGCAGGTGTTCAATTATGACACCCAGCCCATTCTGTGCACCATTGGTCTGGCGGCTGCCTGCTCCGGCGGTGTTATGGGCGACCACTGCTCCCCCATCTCCGATACCACCATCATGGCTTCCGCTGGTGCTCACTGCTTCCACCTGAACCATGTGTTCACCCAGCTGCCCTATGCTCTGACGGTTTCCGGTGTGACCTTCGTCAGCTTCATTCTGGCCGGTCTGATCCAGAACGTGGTCATCTGCCTGATCATTGCCTGCGCGCTGATGGTGGCGACCCTGCTGGTCATCCGCGCCATCATTGCCAAGAAGCACGCTGGTATCTTCCAGGAAATGGCCGAGGCCAACAAGGCCCTGGCCCACAAGTAAGTACATTTTCTCCACACAGCGAAAGGAGACGGCAGCGCTTGCGGCCGTCTCCTTTTCTGCAAAAACAAAAGGGATGCACACGCCTCGCGTGTGCATCCCTTTTTATCTCTCAGAAATGGGTATCCACGAACTTGTTGAACTTCTTGACGTCCATGTGGTCCTTGTAGGTATTGCGGAACCGCTTGACGGTCAGGCTGTTGTACTGCACGATCTTGCGGTACTTCAGGAACCCCGCCACCAGCGCCACGCCGCCGCAGAGATAGCCCATGGGCGCGCTCTTCCAGCATGTCCAGATCAGCACAGCGAACAGCACCACCGAGATAAGCACGCCGGCGATCTGCTTCTTCGGGTGCAGCAGCTTCACCGTATCCGCGTCGATGACGCCCTCCTCCACCATGGCCTGCGCGAACCGCTTCTGCACGCCGAACAGACTGGCGGTGTTCAGCATGATGGGCGCCACCACAAAAAATGCGAACAGCGCGTCCACCACGCCGATCAGCAGAACGCTCAACTCTCCCATATTTCCCATATTGTCACGATCCTCCTATGTTAATTTACAAATTTAACGGTCATATCACCGCGGCTGGCGGCGTAGAGCATGTGGCTGTAGCACAGGGAGAATTCCACCACGTCGCCCACCTCCAGCCGCCGGGGGCAGTCCTCCACATCCACGATGCAGTGGTCGGAAGAGCCGCCGATGACGGTGAGGCCCGGCTCACGGGGCAGCAGTGATTCCAGATCGCCTACATCCGCCCGGCCCAGAGCCAGAATGGCCCGCCGCCGGATGCCCCGGTCCTCGTACACCGGCTTGCGCCCGAAAGCGTCGATGGCAAACTCGCCGATGGGGTAGGTAGGCTTGTCCCGCACCTCCACTACCTCGGCCCGGAGGGTGAACCCGTCCGTCCGCAGATAGTCCATGTCCCGGATGCCCCAGTCCACCTGCAGGTCCTTGCCCAGCAGAATATTCTCACCGATGCGCAGATGGTTGATGCCCTCTGGCATAGTGCCCCAGTGTACCAGCGTAAAAGAGCTGGTAGCGCCGCCGGAGATGACCTCCAGCTTCCGCCCGATGCGCTGCTCCACGCGGCCGGCGATGGCCAGCAGCTCCCGCATCTTCTCCGGCGTGGGCTTGGTGGAGCCGTAGCACGTCAGGTTCACGCCGATGCCGGCCAGCTCCACATGGGGCAGCTCCCGCTCCACATGAGCGCACACATCCACCATCTCGTCCTTGTCCCAGAAGCCCTCCCGCAGGTCGCCCAGATCGGCCATGACGATGACCCGGTGGGTCCTGCCCTGCAGGACGCATTCCTCTTCCAGCGCGTCCAGCGTGACCCGCTCGCTCTGCAGGGACGTCTCGCACAGCCGCACCACGTCCGGCAGCTCCGAAAGTCCCGGAATGCGGATCAGCAGCCACGGGCCGCCGATCCCGGCGGCGCGGCACCGCTCCACCTGCTCCAGACGGCTGGTGCCCAGCTCCTCCGCACCGCATTGGCGCAGGGCACGGGCCACCTCCGGCAGGCCGTCCACGCCCTTCACCACGCCGCACACGCGGATATGCTGCTCCCGGCAGCGGCGGATGACCTCCTGTGCGTTGCCACGCAGGATGGACAGATCGATCTCCAGTTGCGGATATGTGCGATTCATGGGGACACCTCGTATCATCGTAGTCAACATTTCCATTATAGCATCAAACACCCCGCTTGTCACTCTTTTTCCGCACTGAACGCAAAACAGCGCCGCCGCCGGTCTCCCGGCGGCGGCAGATGTGTTTTACAGGACGTGTACGCCGTCCGGCTGGAATACCAGGTGGCACATGTCGCCCACCTGATAGATGTGCTTGTTCTTGGGATCGTGCTCCGCCAGCTTCACCAGCGTATTGCCCACCATGACGTGGTAGTTCTGATAGCTGCCCATGAAGCAGCTCAGCACCACCTTGCAGGGCAGGCCGCCCTCGTCGGCCAGCGTGCCGGACTCCGGACGCAGCACCACGGTGTACTCCTTGCCGGTCTCCAGATCGTCGCGGCCGGTCACCCGTGTCTGATAGCCCTCCACATCCAGAATGGCGTGGTCGCCGTCGACACCCACCATGGTGCCCTTGAGGAAGTTGGCCTCACCGATGAAGTCCGCTACGAACTCGTTCCTGGGGTGGTAGTAGATCTCCTGGGGCGTACCCATCTGCTCCACCACGCCGTGGTTCATAATGATGATGTTGTCCGACAGAGCCATGGCCTCGGATTGGTCGTGGGTGACGTAGATGGCGGTGATGCCCACCTCCTGCTGGATGCGGCGTATCTCCGTGCGCATGGACACGCGGAGCTTGGCGTCCAGATTGCTCAGCGGCTCGTCGAACAGCAGCACGGACGGCTCGATGACCAGCGCCCGGGCCAGCGCCACGCGCTGCTGCTGACCGCCGGAGAGCTGGTTGGTCATGCGCCCCTCCATGCCGGTCAGCTCCACCAGCTCCAGGATCTTCATGACCCGCTCGCGGATCTCGTCCTTGGGGATCTTCCGCAGCTTCAGGCCGTAGGCCACGTTGTCGAACACGTTATAGTGGGGCAGCAGGGCATAGCTCTGGAACACCATGGCGGTGTCCCGCTTGTTGGGGGTCAGGGCGTTGATGGCCTCATCGCCCAGATAGATCTCGCCCTCGTCGGGGCTTTCAAAGCCGGCGATCATGCGCAGAGTGGTGGTCTTGCCGCAGCCGGAGGGGCCAAGCAGCGTCACGAAGCTGCCCGGCTCGATGGTCAGGGAGGTATCCTTCACCGCGTAAAAGTCCTTGCCGGTCTTGGGATCCTGATAGATTTTGGAGATATGGTCCAGGCGGACGCCCTTTTTCACTTTTTCCATGGCTTATTGGTCCTCCTTCATGTTTTTACTGGTGCCGAAATGCTTGATGAACAGGTTCATCAGCAGCACCGCGCCGTAGGTGATAACGATCAGGATGGTGGCGAAGGCGCAGGCCAGGCTGTACGAGCCCTTTTCGGCAAACTCGTTGATCTGCACGGTGATCAGCAGGAACTGCGGCGTCACCAGCAGAATGATGGCGGAGATAGCGGTGATGCTGCGCACGAAGGCGGTGACCAGACCGCTGAGGAAGGAGTCCTTGATTAGCGGCAGCGTCACGGTCATGAACACCTTGAGGCTGTCGGCGCCCATGTCGTAGGCGGACTCCTCGATGGACTTGTCGATCTGCCGCAGGGCGGAGATGCCGCTGCGGGTGCCGGTGGGCAGCGAGCGCACCACAAACACGATGATGAGGATCAGCCCCGTGCCGTACAGCCCCTGCAAAAAGCCGGTGTTGAACACGCCGCTGGCAAAGCCGCGGATGTATCCCACGCCCAGCACCGTGCCGGGCACGGCCATGGCCAGCATGGAAACGGCCTCGATGAAGCCCTTGGCCTTAAACTTCCGCTTCACCACCAGATAGGAGATGATCATGCTCAGCAGCGCGGTGATGGGCGCGGAGATAAGGCTCAGCACAAAGGAGTCGCGGAACGCCTGCAGGCCGTGATAGCGGGTGAACACCAGCGTGAACCACTTGCCTGTCAGCGGGAAGAACTTGAAGCCCCAGGTGGGGAAGAATGCGCCGATAGGCACGCACAGGTACATCAGGATGACGAACCCGGCGGCCAGACCGCACAGAATGGTCAGCGGCACCTTTACGCTCTTGTCCTCGATGAGCATCCGGGCGCGGGAGGCCTTGCCGGTCAGGGTAGCGGCGGTCTTGGCCTCCAGATAGTACTTCTGCACCGCGAACATCAGCAGTGTGATGCACAGCAGCACCACGGCCATGGCAGCGGCGCCCGGCTTGTCGTAGGAGCCGGTGATCTGCAGATAGATCGTGGTGGCCAGCGTGTCGTAGGAGCCGCCGATGATCATGGGGTTGGCGAAGTCGGCGATGGACTCGATAAACGTCACCAGGAAGGCGTTGCCCAGACCCGGCAGCATCAGCGGCAGCGTCACACTGGTGAAGACCCTCCAGCGGGAGGCGCCCATGTCCCGGGCCGCCTCCTCCAGCGACGGGTCGATGTTTTTCAGCAGGCCCTTGAGCATCATGTAGCACACGGGGAAAAACGTCAGCGTCTGCACCACCACAATGCCCCAGAAGCCGTATACGCTGTTGTCATAGATGCCCAGCAGGAACCGGGTGATGATGCCCGCCTTGCCGAACAGCATGATCATGGAAAGGCTCAGCACAAAGGGGGGCGAGACTACCGGCAGCGTGGACACCACCTTGAACAGGCCGCCCACGAACCGCCCCATGCGGACATAGACCTCCACATAGGCGAACAGCAGGCCGATCAGGGCGGACAGGATGCCCACCAGAAAGCCCACCTTCAGGGTGTTGGTGATGGCGGTGGTAAAGCGCGGCATGGCGAAGATACGCCGGAAGATCCCGAAGCCGAAGGTGCCGTCTCCCACAAAACTATCCACCAGCAGGATGGCCAGAGGATAGAGGATAAACAAAGTCAGAAAAGCAATGAGCACGACGATGGTGGTGACCATGATGGGGTCTGCCATCAGCTTTTTCCGGTCCAGCGCCGCGCCTTGGGTCCTTGCCATAGAACGCTCCTTTCTCATCCCGAAAGGAATGGTAGGTGTAGTAGATCAAAAACAAGCGGGGCGGCGGCCAACGCCGCCGCCCCGTGAAAGTGCTGAGGGTCAGGATATGCTGCTTTCAGATCACTCCGTCTGGAAACGGTCCGCACCGGTGTCAGCACCGCTGTCAGCCAGAGCGGCCATCACTTCCTCGATGTAGGTCTTGATGTTGTTCTTGGCGTCCTCGAAGTCATAGTCCATGACATTGTTGGGATCCAGACCGAACTCGGCGGCCTGAGAGGGCTGGGTGGCGTTGTCGATGACCAGGAACTGGTAGGAACCGTTCTCAGCGGCCAGGTTCACGCACTCAGGAGACAGCGCGTACTCGATCCACAGCTTGGCGGCGTTGGAGTGGGCAGCGCCCTTGAAGATGGCGGTGGCGCCCACCTCGAAGGAGGTGCCGCTGGAGGGGATGATCAGCTCGATGTTGGTGTAGCCGTTGTCCACGATCTGGGTGATGCCGTCATGCAGGAAGCCGATGCCGATGACGCACTCACCGGTGCCCACGTTCTTGCTGGGGCCAGAGCCGGACTTGGTGTAGACCTCGATGTTCTTGTCCAGATCCACCAGATACTTGATGCCCTCGTCGTGGCCGTACTTCTGGATCATGGTGTTGATGACCAGCTTGGCGGTGCCGGCGGTGTTGTAGTTGGACAGCCAGATCAGATCCTTGTACTCATCCTTCAGCAGGTCGGCCCAGTCCTGAGGAGCCTCAATGCCCATGCGGGTCAGCTCGTCGGTGTTGACCATGAAGCCCAGGATGCCCTTGTAGATGCCGTACCAGTAGCCGTCCTTGTCGCGGTACATGTCGCCCACCAAATGGGAGGCGTTGGCGGCGTCATAGGCCTCCAGCAGACCCTCGGCAGCGCAGACGTTGTACGGATCGGTGGTGCCGCCGAACCACACGTCGGCGGAAGGATTACCATTCTCCTCCTCGACCTTGCCCTGCACCTCACCGGTGGACAGGCGCTGATAGGTGGTCTTGATGCCGAATACCTCCTGGAAGTGCTGGCACGCGGCGGCCAGATACTCCTCCTCGCAGGAGCCGTAGACGACCAGCTCGCCCTCGGCCTGCGCCGCGGCGATCAGATCCTCCATGCCGTTGAAATACTCGGGATAGGTAGCGGTGTCGCCATCGCTGCCGCCCTGCTGCTGATCATTGGCGGGCGTCTTGTCGCCGCAGGCGACCAGACTCAGAGCCATGACCAGCGCCAGCAGAAGTGCAAAAAACTTCTTCATTCGATTTTCCTCCGTTCACGATTTTCAAAGGTAGCCTTTGAATGAAATGCATTATAGACGCTTTGCGAAAAGATGTCAATAAAAACGGGAAACGCCTGCAAAAGTGCGCAGGATTTTAGGCAATTTGACAGAATTCCCCCTGCTGAAAGCTTGACACGCCGCGTATAATAGATGATACTATCTCAAAATGTACACCGCGAAAGGAGGCCCCTGCCATGCTGTCGGGCTTGACTGCTTACCTGCCGGAGACGGCGCTGACCGTTTTTGACAATCTGGAATTTTTCATCCGCATCGTGCTGGCGGCCGTGCTGGGCGCGCTGGTGGGACTGGAGCGCAGCAAGCGCCAGAAGGAGGCCGGCGTCCGGACCCACTGCATCATCGCCTGCACCTCCGCACTGTTTATGATCCTGTCCAAATACGCCTTTGTGGATCTGGTGGCCGTGGACGGCCTGCGGGGCGCCGATCCCGCCCGCATCGCGGCGCAGGTGGTCAGCGGCATTTCCTTTCTGGGCGCCGGCGTTATCTTTAAGAATGGAAACTCCATCCGGGGTCTGACCACCGCCGCCGGTATGTGGGGAACCGCCGCCGTGGGCATGGCCATCGGCGCGGGCCTGTACTGGGTCGGGTTCATCGAGGCCGCCGTGCTGGTGGCGATCCAGATCGTGCTCCACCGCTTTCCGGTGGGGGCGGACGCCCTGACCACGCAGGAGCTGGTGGTGGAAATGGCGGACAGCGACGACCTGCTGGCCCGCTTCGACGAGCTGCTGCAGGCGCACCGGGGACAGATCACCGAGAGCAGCCTGACCCGCGAGGACGGCATCCTCCGCATGGAGGTCACCGCCAAGCTGGACCCGCCCATCAGCCACGAGGAGGCACTGGCTTTCATGAAGGCCAACGATGGTGTCCGCCGCGTCTCCGTCTGAGGGACATACCCTACATATATAAATATCCCGCCTGTGCCCACAGCACCGGCGGGATATTTTCCGTTCACATCCGCTTTTCCGCCCAGTCCGACAGCTGCTCCAGAATGGGCAGCAGCTCCCGGCAGCTGTCGGTGGGGCTGTACTCCACCCGCACCGGCACTTCCAGATATTCCTTGCGGATGAGGAGCCCGTCCCGCTCCAGCTCCCGCAGCGCGGAGGACAGTACAGTGTTGCTGACGCCGTCCAGCTTGCCCCGCAGCGCGTTGTAGCGGATGGCCCCGGCGTTGCACACGGCGCACAGGATCTGCACCTTCCACTTGCCGCCGATGAGCTGCATGGCGTGGTGCAGCGGGCATTTCTCCATACAGGGACAATCATAGTGCTGCTCGGACATGGTTAGTTCCTCCTGACCTGCTCAGATAAATCTGCGCTCTTGCTTTTCCCGGCGCAGATGCTATCATAATAGCAGGTAAGAAAAACAAAGTAAATAGCAACGAGGAGAAAATCACTCCATGAATATCTATCTTCAGGGCCTGACCATGGGCCTTGCCTACGTGGCGCCCATCGGCCTGCAGAACCTGTTCGTCATCAACAGCGCCCTCACCCAGAAGCGCAGCCGCGTGTACCTGACGGCGCTGATCGTTATTTTCTGGGATATCTCCCTGGGCGTCTCCTGCTTCCTGGGCGCCGGCGCGCTGATGCAGGCGGTGCCCTGGCTCCAGAAGGTCATTCTGGCCATCGGCAGCCTGATCGTCATCTGGATCGGCATCGGCCTCCTGCGCTCCAAGGCCAGTCTGGAGGGCGGCAAAGACGTGAACGTACCGGTGTGGAAGCTCATCACCTCCGCCTTTGTGGTGACATGGCTGAACCCCCAAGCCATCATCGACGGCACCATGATGCTGGGCGCCTTCCGCGCCACGCTGCCCACCGGCACGGATGTGCCGTTCGTCTGCGGCTTCGGCTCCGCCTCCGTGATCTGGTTTCTGACGGTATCCACGTTGGTGTCTCTGCTGGGCAGCAGGTTCAACGAAAAGGTGCTGAACATCATCAACAAGGTCTGCGGCGCCGTCATCATCTTCTACGGACTGAAGCTGCTGTACAGCTTTGCCAAGATGATGGGCTGGCTGTAAAGAAATTGAGTTGGCAAATCACGTCCTTTCTGCTACAATGAGGCGGAAAGGGCGTGATTTCTTTTGGAACAGAACTACAAGCTGACCATCGCCTACGACGGCACCCGCTTTTTCGGCTGGGAGCGCCAGCCGGGGAAGGACACCATACAGGGCAAGCTGGAGAGCGTGCTCTCCCGCTTACAGGGGCGTCCGGTGGAGATCATCGGCGCGGGCCGCACCGACGCCGGCGTCCACGCCCGGGCCATGACGGCCAACGCGGTGCTGGACGTGGCGGAAAGCCCCGACGCCATCCGAGATTACCTGAACCGCTACCTGCCCGATGCCATCGCCGTCCGGGAGGTGAAGGAGGCGTCGCCCCGGTTCCACGCCCGCTACAACGCACTGGGCAAAACGTATCGCTACACCTGCTTCGACGGCCCGGTGAAGCCGGTGTTCGACCGGAAATATGTAACGCTGCTGGACTACCGCCCCGATGTGGAGCGGATGCGTCAGGCGGCGGCGTACCTCACCGGCGAGCACGACTTCGCCAGCTTCTGCGGCAATCCCCGTATGAAAAAATCCACCGTCCGTCTGGTGGACAGCATCACCGTGGAGCGCCGGAAGGACCGGGTGATCTTCACCTTCCACGGCACGGGCTTCCTCCAGAACATGGTGCGCATTTTAGTGGGCACCCTGCTGGAGGTGGGCCGCGGCTACTGGGAGCCCGCCTATGTGCAGGAGATCCTACTGGCCAAGGACCGCAAGCTGGCCGGACCTACCGCCCCGCCGGAGGGTCTGTGCCTGATGAAGGTGGACTACTGAGAAAACAGAGCAGGATGCCCCGCTTTTTCGCACCTTTCGCGGCTTTTCTCCCGTCGCGGGATTGGCTATACTATCATCGGATATGCTGCGGGGCGCATCCCGCTCCGCTGAAAGGAGACTGCACACATGATCAAGTTCGGAACGGGCGGCTGGCGCGCCGTCATCGCCGATGAGTTTACCAAGGAGAACATCCGTCTGCTGATGGCGGGGCTGTGCCGCCTGATGGAGAAGGAGGGGCTGTCCGGCGCGGAGATCTGCGTGGGCTACGACCGCCGCTTTTTGTCCAAGGAATCCGCCCACTGGGCGGCGGAGGTGCTGGTGGGCTACGGCTTCCATCCCTTCGTCATCAACCGCTCCAGCCCCACGCCGCTGATGATGTTCACCGTCAAAAAGCGGCAGGAGCCCTACGGCATCGCCGTTACCGCCAGCCACAACCCCGCCATCTACAACGGCATCAAGGTGTTCACCGCCGGAGGCCGCGACGCCGACCAGACCGTGACCGCCCGCATCGAGGCGGAGATCGCGCAGCTCACCCCCGCCGATGTCAAGAGCGTGGACTACGACGAGGCCGTGGCGCGGGGCCTCATCACCGAGGCCAACCCCATGAACGAATATCTGGACAGCATCCTCTCCGCCGTGGACGTGGAGGCTATCAAGAGCGCGGCGCTGCGCATCGGCTTCGACCCCATGTACGGCGTCAGCTGGTCCAGCCTCAGCATGCTGCTGACCACCTGCCGCTGCGATCTGGAGATCATTCACGACCGCCACGACACCCTGTTCGGCGGCAAGCTGCCCGCCCCCAACGTGGACACGCTGAAGCCCCTGGCGGCATTGGTGCTGGACAAGCACTGCGACCTGGGCATCGCCACCGACGGCGACGCCGACCGTCTGGGCGTCATCGACAACGAGGGGCAGTTCATCCACCCCAATAAGCTGCTGGTGCTGCTGTACTACTATCTGGTGAAGTACCGGGGCTGGCACGGCCCCTGCGTCCGCAACAACTCCACCAGCCACCTGCTGGATCGGGTGGCGGAGGGTCTGGGCGAGAAGTGCTACGAGGTGCCGGTGGGCTTCAAATGGGTGTCGGCGAAGATGACGGAGACCGACGCGGTCATCGGCGGCGAGTCCTCCGGCGGCATGGCCGTGCGGGGGCATATCTCCGGCAAGGACGGCATCTACGCCGCCGCGCTGCTGGTGGAGATGCTGGCTGTCACCGGCAAATCCGTGTCGGAGCTGTTTGCGGAGATCGCCCGGCAGTACGGCGACCCCCAGTGGGCAGAGGCGGATTTCCGCATGACCCACGACCACAAGGCCGCCCTGCAGGAGCGCCTGTTCGTCCGGGGCGAGACGCCCGATTTCGGCAAGGCCGTGGCGCGCATCTGCCGCGACGACGGCTGCAAGGTCTACTTTGCCGACGGCAGTTGGGTCATCTGCCGCTTCTCCGGCACGGAGCCACTGCTGCGTATGGCCGCCGAGGCGGACACGCAGGACGAGGCGGAGCGGTATATCCGCGTCTGGCGTGACTTTTTGAAATTGTAAAAAAACAGGAAAAACTTTCAAAGTGTTGCAATTGCAACTTATCAAATCCGCCGTCCGTGGTATACTGACCACAGTAAGCGAGAGGGAAGACCCCTCACAGATCAATATAATGATAAAAATTGGAGGATACGATTATGAAGAAGTGGGTATGTCCTGTTTGCGGTTACGTTCATGAAGGCGATGTTCCCCCGGCTGAGTGCCCGGTGTGCCACGTCAGCGGCGAGAAGTTCCTGCTCCAGTCCGAGGAGAAGTCCTGGGCCGCCGAGCATGTGGTAGGTGTCGGCAAGGTGTTCGGCGACGACGTGCCCGAGGAGGTCCGTCAGGAGATCATCGACGGCCTGCGCGCCAACTTCGAGGGCGAGTGCTCCGAGGTCGGTATGTATCTGGCCATGGCCCGTGTGGCCCATCGTGAGGGCTATCCCGAGATCGGCCTGTACTGGGAGAAGGCCGGCCTGGAGGAGGCCGAGCACGCCGCCAAGTTCGCTGAGCTGCTGGGCGAGGTCATCACCGACAGCACCAAGAAGAACCTGCAGATGCGCGTGGATGCCGAGAACGGCGCCACTGCCGGCAAGTTCGAGCTGGCGAAGCTGGCCAAGAAGTACAATCTGGACGCCATCCACGACACCGTGCATGAAATGGCCCGCGACGAGGCCCGCCACGGCAAGGCTTTCGAGGGTCTGCTGAACCGCTACTTCGGCAAGTAAAACGAATAAAAAGAAAGGCCGCTGGAGCGGTCTTTCTTTTTACTCCCCGGCAGAGAGAAACAGTTCCTCCGCGTCCTGCTGCGCTGCTGCCAGCATTTCCTGCGCCTGGGGCACCCGTCCTTCTGCCAGCTGCTCCAGTGCGTCCGTGATCGCGTTGAATAGCAGCGTATACAGTTTTTTGTAGTCCTCCATATGATCCCCTCCTCACCAACTAAACAATGTAGTTATAAATAACTACATAATTATAATATACTAAAAACCTCTGTGTCAAGTTACACTATATTAAAATGAGGTGAACGTATGGCAGAGGAGATCAGGATCACGAAAAAGGCTGCCCGCAGGGGCGATGACGGCTGCAAGATCGTTTCCGTGCGTATGCGGGACGAGCTGGTGGCGCGGCTGGATGCGCTGTCGGTAAAAACGAACCGCTCCCGGAATGAGCTCATCAACCTTCTGCTGGATGCGGCCATTGACATTGTCAGAGTTGAGGACTGAAAGCGCGGGCTTGCCCGCGCTTTTTTCGTTTTATAGCAGGGGCGGGATATTCCGCACCCGGCAAGGGATATTTCGCGCCCCGGCGCATTTCAGAGTAAAAGCGGCAGCGCTCAGAGAAATACGTCGATTCAACATTTCGGACGAACCAGAGCGCGGCGGCAAACGCCGGAAGGAAATCCAAAAACCATGGGTTTTTGGCGGCGTTCTTTCCCCCATTTCTTTCGCTGCTGAAAGAAATGGGGCCGCCGGCGGCAAAAACGCAGAAGTCCTGAAACCATAGGTTTCAAGCGGTCCTTTGCCGCTGCGGGCAAAAGTGACCCGCGCCGGGGCACGGACCACCCTCCACCTTGCTATTTTCCGCCGCCTGTGCTACAATACCCCTGTATGACCGCAAAATTCCGAAAGGAGCTTGTTGTATGAACGAAGAACTGAAAAATATCCTCAGCCGCGTGGACCACACCCTGCTGAGCCAGACCGCCTCCTGGGCGGAGATCAAGACCATCTGCGACGACGGCATCAAATACGGCTGCGCCAGCGTCTGCATCCCCGCCAGCTATGTGAAGCAGGCGGCGGAATACGTCGCCGGGAAAATCGCCGTCTGCACCGTCATCGGCTTCCCCAACGGCTACGACACCACCGCCGCCAAGTGCTTCGAGGCTGCCGACGCCGTGCAGAACGGCGCGTCCGAGATCGACATGGTCATCAACATCGGCTGGGTCAAGGACGGCTTGTACGATCAGGTGCTGAACGAGATCAAGGCCATCAAGGAGCACTGCGGCGGCAAGCTGCTGAAGGTCATCATCGAGACGTGTATGCTCACCGATGCCGAGAAGATCGAACTGTGCCGCGTGGTGTCCGAGTCCGGCGCGGACTATATCAAGACCTCCACCGGCTTCGGCGGCGGCGGAGCCACCCGTGAGGACGTGGCCCTGTTCAAAGCCCATGTGGCCCCCCATGTGAAGATCAAGGCCGCCGGCGGCATCGCCGACCTCAACGACGCCAAAGACTTTATCGCGCTGGGCGCGGATCGTCTGGGTACCAGCCGTATCGTCAAGGCCGTCAAGGCCATGGAACAATAATTATATAAGGAGGAATCACTATGCCTACCCCCCACAACAATGCCGCTAAGGGCGATTTCGCCAAGACCGTTCTCATGCCCGGCGACCCCCTGCGCGCCAAGTTCATCGCGGAGACGTTTCTGACCGAGCCGAAGCTGGTCAACAACGTCCGCGGGGTCCAGGGCTACACCGGTACCTATAAGGGCGTGCCCGTCTCCGTCATGGCCAGCGGCATGGGCATCCCCTCCATCGGCATCTATTCCTACGAGCTGTACACCCAGTACGACGTGGAGAATATCATCCGCGTCGGTTCCGCCGGGGCCATGCGCGCCGATCTGGAGCTGGGCAGCGTGGTGGCCGGACAGGGTGCCTGCACCAATTCCAGCTTTACCGACCAGTACGAGTTGGGCGGCGCTTACGCCCCCATCTGCGACTTCGACCTGCTGATGGCCGCCGTGGAGAGCGCCAAGGAGCTGGGCGTAAAGATGCCCGTGGGCAACCTCTACTCCTCCGATACGTTCTACGATGCCGCCGGCCGCAACATGCGTTATGCCAAGATGGGCGTCATGGCCGTGGAGATGGAGGCCGCCGGCCTGTACTGCACCGCCGCCTATACCGGCAAGCGTGCGCTGGCCATCTGCTCCATCTCCGACAACCTCATCACCGGCGAGGAGCTGTCCGCCGACGACCGCCAGACTACCTTCACCAACATGATGAAGATCGGCCTGGAGATCGCGGTAAAAATGGCCGCGAAATAAGCACATTTGCGCATATCGCACAAACAAAATGCAAATAAACTGTAAAATTTGTTCAGAATGTCTCTGAAAAGTATGGAAATAGCTTGCTATTTGCAAAGGAATCTGCTATAATGCACCCTGCGATGGGAGGGGTACCTCTCCTCCGCACACTTGGTTTTCCCGCCGCGAGGCGTGAAAATAAAAAAATTTAGGAAGGTAGATTAAGAATCATGAAAAAGTTTCTTGCTCTGATTTTGGCTCTGGTCATGGCTCTGTCTCTGGTCGCCTGCGGCGAGCAGAAGCAGCCCGACGTGCAGGAGCCGGACAACACCGGTGACAACACGGAGGTCACCTACAAGGTCGCGATGATCACCGACTACGGCGACATCACCGACCAGTCCTTCAACCAGACCACCTACGAGGCCTGCAAGGCATTTGCCGAGGCCAACGGCGTGGACTTCCAGTACTTCAAGCCCGCCGGCGATAACACCGCCGACCGTGTGGCCATGATCGAGAGCGCTATCGACCAGGGCTACAACGTCATCGTGATGCCCGGCTACGCCTTCGGCGCCGCCATCGCGGAGACCGCCCCCAACTTCTCCGATGTCAAGTTCATCGCGCTGGACGTGTCCGCCGGTGACCTGGGCGAGGGCTTTGTGGTTCCCGCCAACCTGTACTGCGCTGTGTATCAGGAAGAGCTGTGCGGCTACATGGCCGGCTACGCTGCTGTGAAGCTGGGCTACAAGAACCTGGGCTTCCTGGGCGGCATGGCTGTCCCCGCTGTCCAGCGCTACGGCTACGGCTTTGTGCAGGGCGTTGACGCTGCTGCCGCCGAGCTGAAGCTGACCGATGTCAAGCTGAACTATGCTTACGGCAACCAGTTCTTCGGTGATGCCGACATCACGGCCGCTATGGATACCTGGTATGCCGGCGGCACTGAGGTCGTGTTCGCCTGCGGCGGCGGTATCTACACCTCCGCTGTTGACGCCGCCAAGAAGGTCGAGGGCGCCAAGGTCATCGGTGTTGACGTTGACCAGGCCGGCGTCATTGCCAACTACGCCGCCGGCGAGGGCGCTGATGCCGCCACCGTCGAGGGCTACAAGGCTCTGACCGTCACCTCCGCCATGAAGGGTCTGTATCCCGCCACCTATGACACCCTGACCGATGTCATCGTCAATGGCAACTGGGAGAAGTACTCCGCCAAGATCGACACGCTGGGCCTGGTGTCCGCTGACGATCCCGCTGCCAACTACGTCCAGATCCCCCTGGAGTCCACCCAGTGGGCTGATGGTGCGTTCACCCAGGACGACTACAAGGCTCTGGTGAAGGCCATGTTCGACGGCACCCTGACCGTCAGCAATGACATCACCAAGGCTGCCTCCGACTTCGCCACCGTCATCACGGTGGAGGATCTGGGCAACATCAAGTAAGCCTGTACTTACCGTAAAAAACAGAGGCTGCATCCGCAGCCTCTGTTTTTTTGCGCGTTTCCCGGCAATTGCCGTTACCGGTATCGTCATTTTCTCCGAAAAAACTTTGCTTTATGCCGCAAGGTATAGTATACTGAATATATTCATGGTTTCCGTCCCCGCACACGGCGCAAGCGGCGGGCCATAAAACGGAAGGGAGGGCGAAAACTTGGATACACCGTATGCCATCGAAATGCTGCACATCACAAAACGGTTTCCCGGTATCATCGCCAATGACGACATCACCCTGCAGGTGAAAAAGGGAGAGATCCACGCCCTGCTGGGCGAAAACGGCGCCGGCAAGTCCACGCTGATGAGCGTGCTGTTCGGCCTGTACCAGCCCGAGGAGGGCATCATCAAAAAGGACGGCGTGGAGGTTTCCATCAAGGACCCCAACGACGCCAACGCACTGGGCATCGGCATGGTCCACCAGCACTTCAAGCTGGTGGAGTGCTTCACTGTGCTGGACAACATCATCATGGGCGTGGAGCCCACGAAGCACGGCTTCCTCCAGAAGAAGGAGGCCCGCCAGCGGGTGCTGGCTCTCAGCGAGAAATACGGCCTGAAGGTGGACCCGGACGCGCTGATCGAGGACATCACCGTGGGCATGCAGCAGCGCACCGAGATATTGAAGATGCTGTACCGCGAAAACGAGATACTCATCTTCGATGAACCTACCGCCGTGCTGACGCCCCAGGAGATCGACGAGCTGATGGAGATCATGCGCAATCTGGCGGCGGAGGGCAAGTCCATCCTGTTCATCTCCCACAAGCTCAATGAGATCATGGCCGTGGCCGACCGCTGCACCGTGCTGCGCAAGGGCAAGTATGTGGGCACCGTGGAGACGAAGGACACCTCCATGGAGCAGTTGTCCGCCATGATGGTGGGCCGCAATGTCAGCTTCCATGTGGAGAAGAAGCCCGCTGTCCCCGGCGACGTGGTGCTGGACGTGGAGCACATGACCGTGGCCAGCAAGATACATAAGAACAACGCTGTCCGCGACGTGAGTCTGAAGGTGCGCCGGGGCGAGATCGTGTGCCTGGCCGGCATCGACGGCAACGGCCAGACGGAGTTCGTCTATGGCCTTACCGGGCTGGAGCCGCTGGCCTCCGGTAAGATCTCCCTCTGCGGCAAGGACATCACCCACACCTCCATCCGCAAGCGCAACACCATGGGTATGTCCCACATCCCCGAGGACCGTCATAAGCACGGCCTGGTGCTGGACTACTCGCTGGAGGACAATCTGGTGCTCCAGCGGTACTTCGAGCCGGAGTTCACTGATAAGGCCGGCTTTCTCCGCCGGGACAATATCCGCAAATACGCGGAAAAGCTCATTGACCAGTACGATGTCCGCAGCGGACAGGGGCCTGTGACCATTGCCCGCAGCATGTCCGGCGGCAACCAGCAGAAAGCCATCGTGGCCCGTGAGATCGACCGTGATCCCGAGCTGCTGGTGGCGGTGCAGCCCACCCGCGGTCTGGACGTGGGCGCCATTGAGTATATCCACAAGCAGCTGGTGGCCGAGCGCGACAAGGGCAAGGCAGTCCTGCTGGTATCGCTGGAGCTGGACGAGGTCATGGACGTGCCTGACCGCATCCTCGTCATGTACGAGGGCGAGATCGTGGGCGAGCTTGACCCGAAAAAGACCACCCAGGAGGAGCTGGGCCTGTACATGGCCGGCGCCAAGAGAGACGAGGTGACGGCATGAAGAAGAATCTCCTGAAAAACAGCGGTGTCCAGTCCCTGCTGGCCTCCCTGATCTGCGTGGTGCTGGGCATGCTCATCGGCTATATCGTGCTGCTGTTCATCAACCCTGACGGCGCCGGCGAGGCCATTGCCACCGTCATGAAGAACTTCCTGACGTACAGCCGTTCCGACACCCAGCTGAAGTACCTGGGCAACACGCTGGTCAAGACTGCGCCGCTGCTGATGTGCGCGCTGGCCATCCTGTTCGCCTACAAGGTGGGCCTGTTCAACATCGGCGCCGCCGGCCAGTACTGCGCCGGCGTGGCCCTGAGCCTGTACGCCGCGTTGGCGTGGGGCTGGAGCTGGCTGCCCTGTATGCTGCTGGCCATGGTGGGCGGCGCCCTGCTGGGCGCGATCTCCGGCCTGCTGAAGTCCTACTGCAACGTCAACGAGGTCATCTCCGGCATCATGCTGAACTGGATCGTCCTCTACCTGACCAATATGCTCCTCACCAACGTCAAGGAGGTGGCCAGCCCCTATACCGTGGTGCTGGCGGACACCAACCCCCGCGCCATTCTGCCCTCTCTGGGCCTGGGCGCGCTGTTCAACGACAACAAGTATGTGGGCCTGGCGCTGCCGCTGTCCGTGGTCATTGCCATTCTTGTCTGGGTGGTGCTGGAAAAGACCCGCTTCGGCTACGAGCTGCGGGCTACCGGCAACAACAAGAATGCCGCCAAGTACTGCGGCATGGCGGAAAAGCGCAACATCATCCTGACGCTGGCCATCTCCGGCGCGCTGGCGGCGCTGGGCGCCTCCATGTTCTACCTCACCGGCTATGAGCAGTGGCAGTGTACCTCCTCCTCCGTGCCCGGCATGGGCTTCAGCGGCATCGCCGCCGCGTTCCTGGGCGGCCTGCACCCCATCGGCACCATTCTGGCCTCCTTCTTCATCCAGCACATCACCGCCGGCGGCGCGTATGTGGATAAGACCATGTACTGTGCCCAGATCTCCGATCTGATCGCCGCCGTCATCATCTACCTGTGCGGCTTCGTGCTGTTTATGAAGTACGCTATGAACAGCGCCATCGCCCGCCGTGAGGAAAAAGCCATCCAGAAGGCGAAGGCGGCGGAACAGGCCGCCTCGCAAACAGACACATCTGCGGAGAAGGGAGGGGATCAGTAATGGTACTGCTGCTGCAATATACGCTGATCTTCGCCTCCGTGCTGATCCTGGTGGCGCTGGGCGGCTGCTTCTCCGAGCATTCCGGCGTCATCAACCTGGGCCTGGAGGGCGTCATGATCATGGGCGCGCTGGGCGGCGCGCTGGCCATGCGCTACATGCCCGCCAACACCTCCACTTTCGTGATGATCGCGGTGGTGCTGCTGGCCGCCGCACTGCTGGGCACCGTCTATTCCAGCCTGCTGGCCGTGGCCTGCATCAACTTCAAGGCGGACCAGACCATCGTGGGCACGGCCCTGAACATGCTGGGCACCGCCGGTGCCACCGTCATCGTCAAGGCCATCAACACCGCCTCCAACCCCGATGACGTGTCCTCCATCATCCAGTACGCCGGCGCCAAGAAGGCGTTCGTGGTGAACATCGGTTCCTTCGAGTTCAGCTGGTTCATGCTGGTGACGCTGCTGCTGCTGATCGGGGCCTATGTGGTGCTGTACAAGACCCGCTTCGGCCTGCGCCTCATGGCCTGCGGCGAGCATCCCCAGGCGGCGGACTCCGTGGGCATCAATGTCTATAAGATGCGCTGGGCCGGCGTCCTGATCTCCGGCATGCTGGGCGGCCTGGGCGGTATCGTGTTCATCACCGCCGGCGTGTCCGAGTGGCGGTTCGAGTACGGTGTGGCCGGCTTCGGCTTCCTGGCGCTGGCCGTGATGATCTTCGGCCAGTGGAAGCCCACCCGCATCGCGCTGGCGGCCCTGCTGTTCGGCCTGTTCCGGGCGCTGTCCAATGTGTACGCCGGCTTCGACTTCCTGAAGGCCATGAACATCCCCGGCCCGGTGTACAACATGATGCCCTACATCATCTCACTGGTGGTGCTGGCCTTCACCTCCAAGAAGTCCCGCGCCCCCAAGGCCGAGGGCATTCCCTACGACAAGGGCCAGCGCTGACCCTGTCCCGCCCCTGATAAAAAAGACCCCGTACCGGGCTGCACCCGGTACGGGGTCTTTTTTATCACAGCACCCAGCGCCACACCGCCGCCGCCATCGCCGCCGACAGGAGCGCCTGCGCCGCTTTGGCCGGCAGGTACCACCGCAGTGACACGCCGGAGCCGCTCAGCACCGTCGCCGTCTGGCAGTGGACGCTTAGCCCACCCCAGCCCAGCAGCGCCGCGGCGGTAATGAACCCGCTCCGGTCCGCCGTCAGCCGCAGGATGCCGTTGGTCAGCTCTGCGAATCCCGCCGCTGCCGCCGGCAGCGGGCCGAGAAAGCTCTCCGCCAGACGCAGCACCACCAGAAAGAAGATGACGAAGCCGCACACCCCGGCCATGGCCGTCACGCCGCCACGCACCGCGCTGATGAACGCAGCGGCGGGGGAGGGGGACGGCTTTCTGCGCCCCGCCGCCGGAGAATTGCATGATGAACCGGAAACATGAACGAAACAGGAAGTTTCTGGCTTCATGATGCACTTCCTGATGAAGCAGAAAACCAGCCCCACCGCCGTGGCCGCCCCAGCGTGGATGAGATAGAGCCACACGCCGGCGCGGGCGCTCTGGAACACGCCGCTGCCCGCGATGCCCAGAATGAACGCCGGGCCGGCGTTGTTGCAGAACGTCAGCAGCAGCGTCCCTTCGTCCGGAGTCAGCAGCTCTTGGCGCACAAGGCTTTCCGTGGTCTTGGCCCCCACGGGGTAGCCGCCGATCAGCCCCAGCAGGAAAGCGGAGGCCCCGGCGCCGCTGATGCCGAACAGCCTTCGGAACAGCGGACCGGCGGCCCGGCCCAGTACCTCCGCCGCCCCCAGCGACACCAGCAGCTGCGCCGCCGCGAAAAAGGGGAACAGCGCCGGTATCACCGACGTGAGGCAAAGCTCTATTCCGTCCCGTACCCCTTGCGCCGCAACGCTTTCGCGGAACAGAAGCAGCAGCGCCAGCGCCCCGGAAAGAGCGGCGGCCAGCGTCAGGAACCATTTTTTCAAATCCATCACCGCTGTCACCTTATGCGCTTTTCCCCATCGGATATGCCCGTGGACAGGCAACTTTTCCGCCGGGCGCGCATACGCTTTTCTCACCCACGGAACAGGCATCGGAGGTGGAGAACGTGGCAAAGCTATCCAAAAAACTGTCCCAGGTCAGCCAGAAGGCTATGGACCGGCTGGATCTGCCGGTGAATCTGGCGTCCGGCGTGGCCCGGATGGAGCTGCTGGGCAACCGTTCCTTTTATATCGACCGGCACCGGGGCGTGCTGTCTTACAGCACAGAGGCGGTGGATATCAACGCCGGGACGGTGGTGGTGCGGGTGCAGGGCGAGGGACTGGAGCTGGCGGTGATGACTGATGAGGAGCTGCGCATCAACGGTGTGATCCGTCGGGTGGAGCTGGTGGAGTAAGGAGCGGCCATGTATCGGAAAGTGCTGAACTATCTGCGGGGACAGGTGACGGTGGAGGTGGAGAGCGCCGCGCCGGAGCGGGTGCTGAACCTCTGCGCCGCCCACGGCATCCCCTTCTGGGAGCTGGCGTGGCTGTCGGAGATACGGCTGCGTGCCGTTACCAGCCGGGCCGAGCTGCCCCGGCTGCGGGAGGTGCTGACCCGGACGGACGCGGTGCTCACCGTGGTGCGGACGGAGGGCGCGCCGGAGGTGTGGCGGCAGTACCGGCGGCGCTATGTGCTGCTGGCCGCGGCGGTGGTGCTGGCGGCGGTGCTGGCACTGGGCAGCACCCATATCTGGGATTTTCAGGTGACGGGCAACGACACCGTGCCCACGGAGACCATCCTGCGGACGCTGGAGAAGTACGGCGTGGCGCTGGGTGCGCGGAGCCGCATCGACCAGGAGGCGCTGCGCAACCAGGTGCTGCTGGAGCTGCCGGACGTGGTGTGGCTGACGGTGAACATGCGGGGCTGCACCGCCCATGTGCAGGTGGTGGAGCGCCAGCGTCCGCCCCACCTCTACGCCGACGGCGAGATCGCCAACGTGGTGGCCGCCCGGGACGGCCTTGTCACAAAGATACAGGCGCTGGACGGACAGGCGCAGGTCATGGCCGGCACCACCGTCACGGCGGGACAGGTGCTGATCTCCGGCGTGGTGGACTCCGACCAGCGGGGCTACCGGCTGCTCCACGGCATGGGGCAGGTGTGGGCGCGGACATGGTATGAACTGTCGGTATCCGTACCGCTGACGGTGCAGGAAAAGGGGCAGGAGACGGGGGCTGTCACCCGTCTGGCGGTGGACATTGGGAGAAACCGCATAAAAATCTACGGAAAGGGTAGCATGACAGGCCCCGATTGTGATAAAATGACCGTGTACCATCAGGCGCGGCTGCCCTTCGGGCTGACGCTGCCGGTGACGCTGGTGACGGAGCGCACGGTGCGCTGCGCCGCCGGGGAGGCGGAGCGGCCCATGGCGGACGCCCGGGCCGAGGGCGAAACGCAGCTCATGGCGCAGCTGGAGGCGGCGCTGGCCCCAAACCAGGGTCAGCTGCTGGACCACAGCTTTGACGCCGTCCGGCAGGGGAAATGGCTGGTGGTGACGCTCCGTGCGGAGTGCGAGGAACAGATCGGCGTATCATCGCCGCTGGATATACAGGATATGGGGAGGTAAAGACCCACTTATGGAACAACGCATCAGCATTGAACGCATGGAGGAGGCCGTGAACCTGTTCGGCTCCTTCGATGAGAACATCCGCCTGTTGGAGACGGAGTTTCAGGTACAGGTGGTGAACCGGGGCGGCGAGATTGTGGTGTCCGGCGAACCGGAGAACGTGATGCTGGCGGTGAAGGCGGTGCAGGCACTGCTGACGCTGTCCAACAAGGGCGAGAGCATCTCCGACCAGCACGTGCGCTATGTGACGGGGCTTGTGCGGTCGGGACAGGCCGAGCGTATCAGCGAGCTGACGCAGGACGTCATCTGCATCACCAGCAAGGGCCGCCCCGTAAAGCCCAAGACCATCGGCCAGAAGGAGTACGTCAACGCCATCATGAAGCAGACCGTCACCATCGGCGTGGGGCCTGCCGGTACGGGCAAGACGTATCTGGCGGTGGCGGCGGCGGTGGCCGCCTTCCGGGACAAGCAGGTGAACCGCATCATCCTGACGCGGCCCGCTGTGGAGGCAGGCGAGCGGCTGGGTTTCCTGCCCGGCGACCTGCAGAGCAAGGTGGACCCCTACCTGCGGCCGCTGTACGACGCGCTGTTTGACATGCTGGGCGCGGAGACGTATCAGAAGTATCTGGAGCGGGGCAACATCGAGGTGGCGCCGCTGGCCTATATGCGTGGCCGGACGCTGGATGACAGCTTCATCATTCTGGACGAGGCCCAGAACACCAGCCGCGAGCAGATGAAGATGTTCCTGACCCGCATGGGCTTCGGTTCCAAGGTGGTCATTACCGGCGATGTGACCCAGATCGACCTGCCCGCCGACAAGGCCAGCGGTCTGAAGGAGGCCATGAAGGTGCTGCGGGACGTGGAGGGCGTGTCCATCTGCAAGCTCACCAAGGAGGATGTGGTGCGCCATGTCATGGTGCAGCGCATTATCGAGGCCTACGCGAAATTTGAGGAGAAAAAGAAATGAAACGACACTATATCCCGGTGACAGCGGACGTGCCCGGCGTCAGCGACGGCACAAAGAGCTTCCTGCGGCGGGTCATCCGCACGGCGCTGACGGAGCAGGGCGTGGACGTGCCCTGTGAGGTGGACGTGTATGTGACCGGCGACGCGGGCATACGGGAGCTGAACCGGGACATGCGGCAGGTGGACAGGCCTACGGACGTGCTGAGTTTCCCGGCGCTGGAGCTGGCGGAGGGGCAGCTGCCATCCGGGGAGGACGCGGATGTGGCCACGGGCCTTGTGCCGCTGGGCGACATGGCCATCTCGCTGGAGCGGGTGAAGGCGCAGGCGAAGGAGTACGGCCACAGCAGCCGGCGTGAGCTGGCGTATCTGGCCGTCCACTCGGTGCTGCACCTGCTGGGCTACGACCACATGGACGAAGGGCCGCAGAAGGCCCGGATGCGGGCCAGGGAGGAGGCCATCATGGCCGTGCTGGGACTGGAACGAAAGTAAAATATACACAAAATTGCTCAAACGAAAGAAAGTTGAGGATCACCTGATGAAGAACATTACGAAAACAGCCATGATCACCGTGTGCGGGCGGCCCAATGTGGGCAAGTCCAGCCTGACCAACGCGCTGGTGGGCGAGAAGATCGCCATCGTGTCGGACAAGCCCCAGACCACCCGCAACCGCATTTACGGTGTGGTGAACCGGGGCGACACCCAGTATGTCCTGCTGGACACGCCGGGCCTGCACAAGCCCCGCAGCCGTCTGGGCGACTACATGGTGAAGGTGGTGCGGGAGAGCCTGAGCGACGTGGAGTGCGCGCTGCTGCTGGTGGAGCCCATCGCCCATGTGGGGGAGCCGGAGCGCATCCTGCTCCAGCGCATTCAGGAGGAGCAGCTGCCCTGCGTGCTGTGCATCAACAAGATCGACACGGTGGAGAAGAAGGAGGCGCTGCTGGAGGTCATCGCCGCGTACAGCCAGGCGTATGACGGCTTTGACGCCATCATCCCCATCTCCGCCCGGACAGGGGACGGGCTGGATGACCTGATGACCCAGCTGGCGAAGTACGCCCAGGAGGGGCCGCAGCTGTTCCCCGACGGCATGACCACCGACCAGGCGGACAGCCAGGTGTGCGCTGAGATCGTGCGGGAGAAGATGCTGCGGTGTCTGGACAAGGAGATCCCCCACGGCACGGCGGTGGAGGTGACGCGGTTCTCCGAGCGGGAGGACAGCGGCATCATCGATCTGGATGTGACCATCTACTGCGAAAAGGCCAGCCACAAGGGCATCATCATCGGCAAGGGCGGCGAGATGCTCAAGCGCATCAGCTCCCAGGCCCGGCGGGACATCGAGAAGTTCATGGGCACCAAGGTGTACATGGAGACGTGGGTGAAGGTCAAGGAAAACTGGCGTGACAATGTGAATTTTATTCGCAGCCAGGGGTATAACGAGGAGTGAACTGCTCTGTCCGCAGATGCCGCCGGCCAGTTTTCCTGCCCGCGGCAGCGGGCCGCCGCAAGTGCGGCGTGAATTCGCAGAATTCCGTAGGCGGGATTCATTCCCGCCGTAAAGCGGTGAAATGATGGGGTCCCCGCCCGATGGGACATCGGGTGGGGCAAACTGGCGGGACAATGTGAATTTTATTCGCAGCCAGGGGTATAACGAGGAGTGAGAGGCTTGCGCGGCACCGGGCGCGGCAGGGAGATTTCGCGCTCCTGCGCGACCCACTTTTGCCAACAGCGGCAAAGAGACTGCTTGAAACCTGCGGTTTCAGGACTTCCGCATATTTGCCTCCGGCGGCCCCATTTCTTTCATCAGCGAAAGAAATGGGGGAAAGAACGCCGCCAAAAACCAATGGTTTTTGGATTTCCTTCCGCCGCTTGCCGGTGCGTTCTGATCCGTCCGAAATGTTGAACTGACGTATTTCTCTGAGCGCTGCCGCTTTTACGCTGAAATGCGCCGCTGCGCAGGTCTACATTTTGCGTTTTCAGCGGCAGCGGGGACAGAAGCAGGTCGTTTCGGGTGGTTTTCGCCTTGCCGCGTCCGCGTGGGCCGCAGAACAGCAAAGCCCATGTGCGGGGCGCGGAATGTCCCCTGCCGCTGCTGAAAGAAATGGGGCCTCCGGAGGCAAAAAGAAATAACTTTGCCGCCGGAGGCAAAAGAACGCTGCGGACGTGGCAGAACCCCGCCCTTATGGGGCGCGGGATAGCCGGGCGAGGCGGCAAAATAAAAAACAACACCAATCATTCCCTGTGATAATTCCACCGCAGACCTCCATGCTAATGGCAGGGAGGTGACGGCCATGGATTACTGGGAGCTGTTCTGCGACACCGGCGCACCGGAGGCGTATCTGTTGTGGCGCGGCCAACAGGAGGCGGTATGCAAAACGGAAAAACAGTGACTACCGGCCTGGTGCTGCGGGTCACGGAGACAAAGGAAGCGGACAAGATCCTGACGGTGCTGACGCCGGATATGGGGAAGATCCCACTCATTGCCCGGGGGGCGCGGCGGAAAAACAGCCGCATTGCAGCCGCCTGCCAGCTGCTGGCCTACTCGGAGCTGACGCTGTACAGGCGGGGGAACTGGTACATGCTGGACGAGGCCTCCACGGTGGAGCTGTTCGGCGGCGTGCGGCAGGATATCGTACTGCTGGCGCTGGCGTCCTACTTCGCGGAGCTGGCGGAGGCGGTGTGCGCCGAGGAGACGGCGGCGCCGGAGATCCTGTCGCTGCTGCTGAACGCACTGTACGCCCTGTGCTATCTGGGCAAGGAGCCGCGGCTGGTGAAGGCGGCGTACCAGTTCCGGCTGCTGGCACTGGCGGGGTTCGAGCCGTTGGCATCCGGGTGCGCCGTATGCGGCCGCGAGGAGCCGGAGGCGCCTATGCTGGACGTGGTACACGGCGTGGTACACTGCGGCGGGTGCAAGCGGCCCGGCGGATTGAGCATGCCGCTGACGGCGGCGGGACTGGCGGCGCTGCGGCATGTGCTGTACTGCGGCAGCCGGAAGCTGTACGGCTTCACGCTGGAGCCGACGGCGCTGCGGGAGCTGGATCACGCGGGGGAGGCCTTCGCCGCCAGCCAGCTGGATCGGAGCTTCCGGACACTGGACTACTACAAATCCCTTCTGGGGTAACATGAGGACATACATATGAGCGACTTATTTGAAAAATCCATGCGGACGCTGGAGCTGCCCGCCGTGCTGGAGATGCTGGCACAGCGGGCCGTCAGCGACGAGGCAAAGGAGCGGTGCCGCCGGCTGCGGCCCTCCACCGATCCCGAGACGGTCAGCCATCTGCTGGACGAGACGGACGCGGCCAAGGCCCGGCTGGGACTGCACGGCAGTCCGTCCTTCACAGGGGTGAAGGACGTGGCACAGCCGCTGAACCGCGCCGACCACGGCGGCATGCTGAATACCCGGGAGCTGCTGGATATCGCCGGGGTGCTGACGGCTACCCGGCGGGTCAGCGACTACGACGCGGAGCGGCAGGGGGAGCCGACGGCCATCGACCGGCTGTTCTCCGCCCTGCGGCCCAACAAGTATCTGGAGGACAAGATACGCGGCGCCATTCTGGACGAGGAGACCATCGCCGACACCGCCAGCCCCGAGCTGGCGGACATCCGGCGGCAGATGCGGGTGGCGGCCACCAAGGGCCGCCAGATCCTGCAGCGCATCATCTCCTCGCCGTCCTACGCCAAGGTGCTGCAGGAGGCACTCATCACCCAGCGGGACGGGCGGTTCGTGGTGCCGGTGAAGGCGGAGTGCAAGGGCAGTCTGCCGGGCCTGGTACACGATGTGTCCTCCTCCGGCGCCACGCTGTTCGTGGAGCCTATGGGCGTGGTGCAGGCCAACAACGAGATGAAGGAGCTGCAGGCCAAGGAGGACAAGGAGATCGACCGCATCCTGCGCATCCTGTCCGGAGAGTGCGCCGCCCAGCGGGAGACGATCCTCTATAACTACGACGTGCTGGTGCAGCTGGATGCCATCTTTGCCCGGGCGCAGCTGAGCTACGCCATGGACGCGGGGCGGCCCATGGTGCGCAAGCGGGGCGGCATCGACCTGAAGCGGGCGCGGCACCCGCTGCTGGACCAGGCCAAGGCCGTGCCGGTGACGGTGGAGCTGGGCGGCCGGTTTGACACGCTGGTCATCACCGGCCCCAACACCGGCGGCAAGACCGTGACCCTGAAGACCATCGGCCTTCTGAGCCTGATGGCCCAGTGCGGCCTGCATATCCCCGCCGGGGATCAGAGCGCCGTGCAGGTGTTCGACCGCATTCTGGCGGACGTGGGTGACGAGCAGAGCATCGAACAGAGCCTGTCCACGTTCTCGGCCCACATGGCAAACACCGTGGAGATCCTGAAGCAGGCCGACGACCGGAGCCTGATCCTGTTCGACGAGCTGGGCGCGGGTACCGATCCGGTGGAGGGCGCGGCGCTGGCCATCGCCATCATCCAGGATGTGCGGGGCAAGGGGGCGCTGACGGCGGCCACCACCCACTATGCGGAGCTGAAGACCTTCGCTATGACCACGGCGGGGGTGGAGAATGCCAGCTGTGAGTTCGACGTACAGACCCTGCGGCCCACCTATCGGCTGCTGATCGGCATTCCCGGCAAGTCCAACGCCTTTGCCATCTCCCGGCGGCTGGGGCTGGATGAGAGCGTTATCGAGGCCGCCAAGGCCCAGATGGACAGTGAATCCGTGCGGTTCGAGGACGTGCTGACCCAGCTGGAGGAGAAGCGCCAGCGGCTGGAGAAGGCCCAGAACGAGGCGGACCGCCTGTGGCAGCAGCGGGAGGAGGACGCCCGCAAGGCCCGGACGTTCCGGGAGCAGATGGAGAAGGCCAAGGACAACGCCCGCACCAAGGGCGAGGCGGAGGCCCGACGCATCGTGCGGCAGGCCCAGCAGCAGGCGGAGCAGGTGTTCGCCGAGCTGGACCAGCTCCGCAAACAGCAGCAGCGCGCCGACTATCAGACGGTGAACGACGGCAAGGCCGACGTCCGCCGCCGCCTGAAGGAGGCGGAGGCGGCCCTGCACCAGCATGACGAGACGCCGGAGCCGATCCCGGCCCCCAGCCGCCCCATCGCCGCAGGCGACACGGTGGAGCTGGCCGGCGTCCGGACGGCTGCGGCGGTGCTGGCCGTCAACGGCGACGGCACCCTGCTCTTGCAGGCGGGAAAGATGAAGATGACCGTCAAGGCCGCCCAGGTGCGGCTGCTGGAGACGGCGGAGGAGATCGAGGAGAAGAAAAAGCAGGCCGCCAAGGCCCGCTCCGGCGGTTCCGGCGGCACGGTGCAGATCAGCACAGGGGCGCGGGCCTCCGCCGAGCTGGACATCCGGGGACTGGAGACGCTGGAGGCTGAGAGCGTGGTGGAGAACTATCTGGACGCGGCCCAGCGGGCCAAGCTGGGCACCGTCACCATCATCCACGGCAAGGGCACCGGCGCTCTGCGCACCGCCGTACACCAGATGCTGAAAAAGAACCGGGCCGTCAAGAGCTTCCGGCTGGGCCGGTACGGCGAGGGCGAGGCCGGTGTGACCGTGGTGGAGCTGAAATGACCGGCGGAGTTTGTCTAATTCGCCAAATCAACGGAGGAAATTATCGACGGACGAAACAAATTTCGTATCAATGCCCATTGCATTACGGCGGCACTTTCGGTATAATAAGAATACTGTAAGTGACCTTTTTCACAGTTTCTGAAAAAATTACTGCATAAGGAGTGCTGTTCCATGTATACACGGGAAATCACTGTCAAGAATGAAGTCGGTCTGCACGCCAGACCCGCCACCTACTTTATCCAGAAGGCCAACGAGTTCAAGAGCGGCATCTGGGTGGAGAAGGAGGAGCGCCGCGTCAACGCCAAGAGCCTGCTGGGCGTGCTGAGTCTCGGTATCGTGCAGGGCACCACCATCACGCTGATCGCCGACGGCACCGACGAGAAGGAGGCCGTGGACGCACTGGCCGACCTGATCGAGAACCAGATCACCGAATAAAGCACAAGAACGGCACCGCGCACAGGTAAATTGTGCGCGGTGTTCTTTTTTTTGCCGGAAAGCGGGAAATTTTGTAAAAGCCCTTGCGTTTGGCACAGGGTTGTGTTATGATGATGGCACACATGCCATGCAAGGAAAAGGGGGTGTCCGATATGGCACTGACCAACGCGAGCCTGCCGGCGAAACGGCGGATATTGGCGGTCTGCGTCAAGCTGTTTCTGGAGCAGGGCTACAAGAAGACCACCGTGGCACAGATCGTGCATAAGGCGGGGGTGTCCAACAGCAGCTTTCAGAACATTTTCCGGGCCAAGGACGGCGTGCTGACGGAGCTGGTGGCTTTCATGTTCTCCAGCCAGTTCGGCGCGGCGCGGAGCGCCATCGGGGAAAAGCTGCCGCCGGTGTATGTCTACGCAGCGGAGACGGCCATCCAGATGACGCTGACGGAGTTGAACGAGAACCTGCGGGAGATCTACATCGAGGCCTATACCCAGCAGGAGGCGTCGGGCTACATCTTCCGGGAAACAGCCAAGGAACTGTACGCCATCTTCGGGCCGTACCAGCCGGAGCTGACGGAGGAGGATTTCTTCCATATGGAGATCGGGTCGGCGGGACTGATGCGGGGCTATATGGCGTATCCCTGTGATGAGGTGCTGACGCTGGAGAAAAAGCTGGAGAGCTTTTTGACCCTGAGTCTGCGCGGGTATAAGGTGCCGGAACAGGAGCTGCAGCAGGTGCTGGCGTTCCTGGACACCATGGACATCCGGACGGTGGCCCAGCGCATCATGGAGCGGCTGTTCCATGCGCTGGAGATGCGGTACGACTTTCATCTGGGCGCGGCGCCTGCGGAGGAAAAGGAGGAGCACGCATGAAAAAACGGATCGTTTCCACACTGATGGCGCTGTGTATGGTGCTGACGCTGCTGCCGGTGCAGGTGCTGGCGGCGGGCGGCGCCGTGGGCGAGGACACCAGCGTATCGGCGCGGGCGCTTGCCGGAACCGCCGGAACAAAGCTGAAAGCGGACAACATCGCCACCTATATCGCTAACGGCTTGGGCGGCGGCGTGTATACGCTGACGGAGGACGTGACCATCGACGGCACGCTGAAGGTCACAGGTACGGTCACGCTGGATCTGAACGACCATGTGCTGACGATCACTGGAAAAGACAGCTTCATCACGGTGTCGGGGAAAGACACGAACATGACGTTGACGGACAGCGCGGAAACAAAGACGGAGCGGAAGTTCAGCATAAACCAGGACGGTGCGTGGGTGCCGGATGAAAACGGCGATAAGACCGTCTCCGGCGGCGTGATAACCGGCGGCATAACGGGTGTCGATGCCTGTGATACTCCTGAGGTGAATAGCGGCGTGTGTATCGAGAACCAGGGCACGCTCACCGTAACGGACGGCACAGTGAGCGCTCCGATCAGAAATATAAGGGGCACCATCACCGGAAGCAAGGGAGCGACCGGCACCACCACGTTCAACGGTACGGTGCGTACCGCCGGGCCCAACGCCTACTACGGCGGCAGTGTCATCGAAAAAGGTCAGTTCAAGGGCACGGTTGAGAATGAGGGCACCATCAACGGCGGTACGTTTACGGGTGAGGTGACGAACAAGGAGAGCGGCACCATCAAGGACGGTACGTTCAAGAACAAGGTGGAGAACAACGGCACCATCGAGGGCGGTACGTTCACGGGTGCGGTGTACAGCAGAACGAGCTATGGCGCGGAGAAAGCCGCTGTTATCCGCGGCGGTAATTTCAATGGCCCTGTGGAGAGCTACAGCAGCATCGAGAACGGCGTGTTTGCCGGTGCTGTGGAGAGCGAGGGCACCATCAGCGGCGGTACGTTCAAGGACGCGGTGATGAACAAGGTGGGCAGCACCATCAAGGACGGTACGTTTGAGAACACGGTGACGAACGAGGGCACCATCGAGGGAGGCACGTTTACGGGCGCGGTGAAGAACTGCGGCACCATCACCGGCGGTACATTCCACGGTGAGGTGACGTGTCAGGGCCGGACCAGCAACGGAGGCAACGGCCCTCTGGTGGGCGGCACCGTCAGCGGCGGCAGCTTTGACAAGGATAAGCCGATACAGGTCATCTACGGTACGATCATCGGCGAGGAGCACAGCGACTGGAAAATGACACGGGACTACGAGTGGCAAAAGCAGTACGTTCTGACGTATCAGGCGGACGGCAAGGCCTATGCGTGGCAGGTGCTGGGCGAGGACTTTTTCCCCGTGATGCCGCAGGGTCCGGACAAGGAGGGGCATGCTTTCCTGAGCTGGTTCTATAAGGGCGGTAAGCATGACGGTGAGATGGTCGACGAGGGCGACCCGCCCAACGAGAACAGGACAGCGGTGGCCCGCTACGCAACGGGCAGCGGCACGGAGCAGGATCCCTGCCGGATCGGCAGCATGGAGGAGCTGCTGCTGTTCAGACTGCAGGTGAACTGGTTCGGCAGGACCGACCTGTGCGCCGTGCTGACCAACGACATCGTGATCAACAGCGGTACGTTTGACGCGGATGGCCGTTACACACCGGCTGCCGGTGAGACGGTCAACGATCTGTATGCCATCGGCAGCAAGGAGCGGCCCTACGCCGGCACCTTTGACGGCGGCGGCTACACCGTCCGGGGTCTGTGCTGCAGCAATAAAGATATCATTGATTCCACTGTTCAAGATGCAGTTTATCCTGCCGGGCTGTTCGGCTGGCTGAAGGGCGCCACGGTGAAAAACCTGACGGTGACGGGCTATGTGGACGGACGGGCCTGTGTGGGCGGCATCGCGGGGCACGCCGATGCCGGGACGACCATCCTGAACTGCCGGAACGAGTGCATCGTTGTGAGCGTTGACCAGTTTGGCGGGGGGTATGGCCCGGCCCAGTATGCCGGCGGCATCGTGGGCTATAACGAGGGCAAGGTGACGGCCTGCTGCAATACCGGTACGGTCACCGGCGCCGACAGCGTGGGCGGCATCGCCGGTGGCGGCACGGGCGCGGTGTCCGACTGCTACAACGTGGGCGCGGTCACGGCCAGCGGCCAGAACGCAGGCGGCATCGCGGGCAATGGCGGCACGGTGTCCTACTGCTACAATGTGGGTGCGGTCAAGGGAACCTCCAGTGCGGAGATCGCCAATGGCACCGTGAAGGCGTGCTATTTCCTGCGGGGAACGGCAAACGCAGAGGCTAATGGTGCATCCGGCCAGAGCGCCGAGGCGTTTGCCGACGGCACGGTGCTGACGGCGCTGATCGGCGGGCGTGCTGACAGCGCGCATCCGTGGGATACCGAATGTGTCAGCAAGCGGCTGTCCGGCGGCGGCGAACGGCTGCCGGTGCTGGCGTGGCAGAAGCTGTCCGCTGAACACGAGGGCGGCACGGCCACCTGCGTCAGCGCGGCGGTCTGCACCGTGTGCGGGCAGGCCTACGGCACGGTGGACGCCAATAACCATGTGGGCGGCACAGAGCTGCGGAACGCCAAGAAGGCCACCTGCACCGAGGACGGCCACACCGGCGATACCTACTGCAAGGGCTGCGGCGTGAAGCTGCAGAGCGGTACGGCCATCAAGGCCACGGGTCACACCGGCGGCACGGCCACCTGCGTCAGCGCGGCGGTCTGCACCGTGTGCGGGCAGGCCTACGGCACGGTGGACGCCAATAA
>CAKTPQ010000017.1 GCA_934591745.1 uncultured Oscillospiraceae bacterium | reverse complement strand
CCGTGGTAGCGCAGGCCGCCGGCGTGGTTGGCGGAGGGGATGAAGCCGTTGCCCAGGGTGTACATCTTGGCCATGGGACAGATCTTGCCGGTGTCGCAGAAGTCGTAGCGGAACACGCCTCGGGTCAGGCTGGGGCAGGAGGCCGGCTCCACGGCGATGATGCGGTAATCCGCCTCGCCCCGGAGCATCTGCCCCACAAAGGGGGAGATGAGGCCGCCCAGATTGGAGCCGCCGCCGGCGCAGCCGATGATGGTATCGGGCTTGATGCGGTACTTCTCCAGCGCCGCCATGGTCTCCAGACCGATGATGGACTGGTGCAGCAGCACCTGATTGAGGACGCTGCCCAGCACATAGCGGTACCCCTCCCGGCTGGCGGCAGCCTCCACTGCCTCACTGATGGCGCAGCCCAGAGAGCCGGTGGTCTCCGGGAACTCCGCCAGGATCTTGCGGCCCACCTCCGTGGTGTTCGAGGGGGACGGCGTCACGTTGGCGCCGTAGGTACGCATGACCTCCCGGCGGAAGGGCTTTTGCTCATAGGAGCACTTGACCATGAACACACGGCAGTCCAGCCCCAGATAGGCACAGGCCATGCTCAGCGCCGTACCCCACTGCCCGGCGCCCGTCTCGGTGGTAACGCCCCGCAGCCCCTGCTCCTTGGCGTAATACGCCTGGGCGATAGCGGAATTCAGCTTGTGACTGCCGGAGGTGTTGTTGCCCTCGAACTTATAGTAGATATGGGCAGGGGTGTCCAGTTTCTCCTCCAGACAGTAGGCGCGCACCAGCGGGGACGGACGGTACATCTTGTAGAAATCCCGTATCTCCTGAGGGATAGGGATATACGCGGTGGTATCGTCCAGCTCCTGCTTCACCAGCTCGTCGCAGAACACATGGCCCAGCTCCTCCGCCGTCATGGGCTGGAGCGTGCCGGGGTTCAGCAGGGGCGCGGGCTTGTTGGTCATGTCCGCCCGCACATTGTACCAATTCCGGGGCATTTCGTCCTCGGTAAGGTATATCTTATAGGGGATGGTAGTCTTGTCTTTCATGGAAATCGCCTCCTGAAGTAAAATACCGTGTTACGCAAAATAGTCGATCATCATGGCGTGCTTCACCTTGTCCAGCGTCTGGGCCGCCGCGTCCTTGGCCGCGTTGCTGCCTGCGCGCAGGATGTCCATAATGGCGCCGGGGTCCTTGGCCAGCTCCTGACGGCGGATACGGATAGGCTCCAGCGTCTCCTGCAGCACATTGTTCAGGAACTTCTTCACCTTCACGTCGCCCAGGCCGCCCCGCTCGTAGTGGGCCTTCAGCTCGTCCAGATTGGCGTAATCCGGCAGATAACGGGCAAAGTGCTCGTCGGTGCAGAAGGCGTCCAGATACATAAACACCGGGTTGTCCTTGGTGTTGCCGGGGTCGGACACCAGCAGGTGGTTGGGGTCGGTGTACATGCCCATGATCTTGGTGCGGATGTCGTCCGGCTCGTCGGCCAGATAGATGCAGTTGCCCAGGGACTTGCTCATCTTGGCCTTTCCGTCGGTGCCGGGCAGACGCAGGCAGGCGGCGTTGTCAGGCAGCAGGGCCGTAGGCTCCACCAGCGTCTCGCCGTACAGCTCGTTGAAACGGCGGACGATCTCGCGGGCCTGCTCCAGCATGGGAAGCTGATCCTCACCCACGGGTACGGTGTCGGCCATGAAGGCGGTGATGTCCGCCGTCTGGCTGACGGGATAGGTCAAAAATCCCATAGGGATGCTGTGGTTGAAGCCTCGCAGCTGGATCTCCGCCTTGACGGTAGGGTTCCGCTCCAACCGGGCCAGCGTCACCAGATTCATGTAGTAGAACGTCAACTCCGTCAGCTCGCTGACGTGGGACTGCACCAGAATGGTGGACTTGGCGGGGTCGATACCGCAGGACAGGTAATCCAGCGCCACCTCCATGATGTTGTCGCGCACCTTCTGGGGATGGTCGAAGTTGTCGGTGAGGGCCTGTGCGTCGGCGATCATGAAGAACAGCTTCTCGAATCTGCCGTTGTTCTGCAGCATGACGCGGTTGCGCAGGGAGCCGACGTAGTGGCCGACGTGGAGACGTCCGGTAGGACGGTCGCCGGTGAGGATGATCTTACCCATGATGATGTTTCCTTTCTGTATGACAAATATTTTGAGACAACAAAAAAAGCCTGTCCCATGGAATCTTCCATGGGACAGGCTGTGTATACGAACCTGCGGTACCACCCAAATTGGCAAAATGCCCGCTCTGCACGCACGATCATGCGCTCCGCCGGGATAACGGCCGCGGCTGCCGTCGGGTATTACTCGCCTGTACAGGCTTTCTCCCCGCCCTCGTAAGGCCATTCACCGTACATTCCGCTGCCGCGCTCCCACCAATGCGCCGCTCTCTGAAAGTTTCCTGTACGGGTACTTCTCTTACTCAACGGTTTTTGAATATGGTGTCATTGTAGCACCTTTTTCCGGGATGTCAAGAATTTTTTCGTCACAGCGCCCGCAGGAACTCCGGCTTCAGGTCCCGGCGGCCCTCCAGTGCGGCGCCGATCTGCCCCAGCAGGATATCCCGGTCGCCGTTGAGGGTGCCCTTCAGCGTCAGGTAATTGCTGGCGTGGTTGGCCCGGAACACCGTGCCCTCGCTGTCCACATGCCGCAGGAAAAGCTCCGTCTCCTTCAGCACCTCCAGCGGGCTGAGGAGCGTAAAGCTGCCATCCTTTACCCATGTCTCCAGCGGCGTGCCCGGTTCCACCATCAGCGTCAGCAGGCCCAGATAGTCGGGCTTCATCTCGCTGACGGCCTCGGCGGTGTCCACGGCGTGCTCCCGCCACAGCTCCACGCTGCCAAGGCCCGAGATCGCCGTCACCGACAGCGCCAGTCCGCAGCGCCGGGTCTTCTGCCCCGCCGCCACGATGGCGGCTGCGTCGTGCCCCTTCCGCATCCGCGTCAGCACCGCGTCGCAGCCGGATTCCAGCCCCATGTACACCATCTTCAGCCCCCGCGCCCGCAGCAGGCGCAGGTCGTCCTCGCTCTTGACCTGCAGGCTGGCCGGGGAGGCATAGCAGGTAACGCGCTCACACTCCGGAAACAGGCCGTACACCAGCCCCAGTATCTCCACCAGTTCCTCCGTGCGGCGCATCAGGGCGTCACCGTCGGCCAGAAAGACACGGTCCACCCGGCGGTAGACCCGGCGGGCCAGCTCGAAGTCCTCCCGGATCTCGTCCATGGGACGCATGGAAAAATGCTTGTCATCATACATATCGCAGAAGGCGCAGCGGTTGTGGCTGCACCCGTAGGTCACCTGCACGATGAGGCTGTACGCCTCGCTGGGGGGACGGTAGACCTTTCCTTTGTAGCGCATAGGATCACTCTCCTTTGGCAGTATTATGACACAGTTTCCGTCATTTGAAAAGTGGTATGTTTCTGCCGGTGCCGGCATAGGGTGGGACATCTCAACAAACGAGGTGTTCGATATGGAACTGAATTACAACCGCGTCCATCTGTGCGGACAGGCCGCAGACGTCCCCACCCTGTCCCATGTCAACCATGGCTGCGCCTTCTACCGGTTCACGCTGTCGGTGCTGCGTCTGTCCGGACAGGCGGACGAGCTGCCTGTCATCGTACCCAAAACGCTGCTGGATACGGTGCCGGTAACGGTCGGTGCCACCGTGACGGTCATCGGCCAGCTACGTTCCTTCAACAACAAAAGCGGGCAGGGCAGCCGTCTGGTGATCTCCGTGTTCGCCCATCAGCTCGCTCCCGGCGGGGAAAGTCCCTTCAACCAGATCCAGCTGTCCGGCGTACTGTGCAAGACGCCGGTGCTGCGGCGCACGCCGCTGGGCCGTGAGATCTGCGACATCATCCTGGCGGTGAACCGGCGGTACGGACGGGCGGACTATCTGCCGTGCATTGCATGGGGCGCTGTGGCGGCGCAGGCGGCGGACATGCACACCGGCCAGCGCCTTACCGTGGAGGGCCGCGTCCAGAGCCGCACCTACACGAAAAACGACGGCGGCGTACTGACAGAGCGCACGGCCTACGAGGTGTCCATCATGCGCCCGGCGGAGCTTGAGGAATTTCTTGTACATATTCCCCGTTGAAAATGCGGAATATGGATGTTATGATACTATAAATAGAAATTTTACGAAAGAGAGACAGTGCATGCAGCATCACTTCCATTTCCATCTGCATCACCATGCGCCCCGCCGCGCCCGATACGACGTGGATATGACCCAGGGCAGCACCACGCGGCACCTTATCAACTTTGCCCTGCCGCTGCTGGCGGGCAACCTGTTCCAGCAGCTGTACAACATGGTGGATACCTGGGTGGTGGGCAACTTCGTCAGCAACGAAGCCTTTTCCGCTGTGGGCACCGTAGGTCCCATCATCAATATGCTCATCGGCTTCTTCCTGGGCATGTCCAGCGGCGCCGGCGTGGTCATTAGCCAGTATTACGGCGCCCACCGGCCTGAAAAGGTCCATGAGGCCGTCCACACCGCCATGCTGCTCACTGTCGTCATGGGCGTGGTGTTCACCGGCGCGGGCATTGCCATGACGCCGCTGATGCTGCGGCTGATGAAGACCCCGGCGGAGGTGGCTCCCGACCAGACGGCGTATCTCACCATCTATTTTGCCGGGATCATGGGTCTGCTGCTGTACAACATGGGTTCCGGCATCCTGCGGGCGGTGGGCGATTCCAGAAGGCCGTTTTACTTCCTGGTAGTGTCCGCCGTGATCAACACGGCACTGGATCTGCTGTTCGTGCTGAAATTCGGCATGGGCGTAGAGGGCGTGGCCTACGCTACTATCATCGCCCAGGCGGTATCCGCTGTGCTGACCATTGCGGTGCTGATGCGCTACGACGGCAGCGTGAAGCTGTCGCCGCAAAAGCTGCGCATCCACTGGGACATGCTGAAAAAGATCGTGGCGGTGGGTATCCCCGCCGCGCTGCAGATGGCCATCACCGCGTTTTCCAATGTGTTCGTGCAGGGCTATATCAACCACTTCGGCGCAGACTGCATGTCCGGTTGGACGGCCTACACCAAGATCGACCAGTTGGTGATCCTGCCGGTGCAGTCGCTGGCGCTGGCATCCACCACCTTCGTGGGCCAGAACCTGGGTGTGGGCAATGTGGAGCGGGCCAAGGGCGGCGTGCGGCAGGCGCTGTACCTGTCCGTGGCTGTCACCGCCGTGCTGCTGGTGCCCGTCCTGCTGCTGGCTCCCGACCTCACCGCGTTCTTCAACAGCAAGGCCGAGGTGGTGTCCTACGGTGCGCTGCTGCTGCGGCTGCTGTCGCCGTTCTATTTCTTCTTCTGCATCAACCAGGTATACTCTGGCGCCCTGCGCGGCGCGGGCAACAGCCAGGTGCCCATGTTCATCATGCTGGGTTCCTTTGTGGTGTTCCGCCAGATCTACCTCTATGTGATGGCCAACTTCATTTCCAACGAGATCGTGCCCATCGCTCTGAGCTACCCCGCCGGGTGGTTCGTGTGCAGCGCGGCCACGCTGCTCTACTACTCCCGCTGCAAATTCGACAGCCACCGGCTGGTGGAGGACGTATAAATGGACAAGTGCGAATCCTGCGTGTTTTACCTCTATGACGAGGAATACGATGACTATGTGTGCGACATGGACCTGGACGAGGACGAGATGGCCCGGTTCCTGGCCTCGGATACGGGGAACTGCCCGTTCTGGCGGCCCGGAGATGACTATCTCACCGCGCGGAAGCAATGACAAAAGGGAAGGACGGCTCACGCCGTCCTTCCCTTTTCATCATGCAGTTTCCCAAATGGCGTAGAGCGTCACCGCCCGGGGCGCTGACCAGTCCGTCTCGCCGTTCTTTTCCTGGAAGAACGCCGCAGCCGGCAGCGTCTCCACCGGGGCGCCATCCGCATCGCACCAGCCCGCGAACCGCTGTCCCGCCCGCTCCGGCACCGGATAGGCGCAGAGATACACCATCCCGCCGGAATACATGGGCACGGAGGCGTCGTACTCCACGGCGCTTTCGCCGTCGTCCAGCGTCAGCTGCCACGGGTGACGCCCCGTACCGTCGCCACGCCACGCGGCGCGGAGCACCAGATGGCGGTCACCATCCTCATCCGGACGAATGGCGGCAGCGTCCTCCGCTGTCAGCGGGTCGCTCATCAGGCGGTACACCTTGCCGCCGGCGGTGTCGTACCGTCCCACCCAGCCCAGGAACACCGCGCCGGCAAGCTCCGGCTGCTGGGGCTGCGGCAGGGCCAGCGGCGTGTCCGCCAGCCGGGACAGTTCTACCGTCAGGCCGTCCCACAGCAGCAGCGGCCGTCCATCCGGGCCGAAGGTGTCGTTATAGGCCGTGCAGTACAGCGTCCCGGTAAGGGGATACGTCTCCTCCTGCGTCGGCGGTGTGTCCGGCACCACCGGTGCGTCCGGTGTCCCCGGCACACTTGGGGCCGCGCCGCCGGAAAAGGCCGCCGCAGCCAGCACCGCCAGACCCGCCAGCGCGTACAGCGCCTTTTTCCACCAGCGCCTGCCGCTTTTCACCGGCTGCAGTGCGCCGCCGGTCTGCCCAAACTCGTCAGGCAGCGGCGTGAACTCCGCGGCAGCGGAAAACTCCGGCGGCAGCGGGGAAAATTCTTTCTTCTCGTCCATGACCGTTTACTTGCTGTGTACGTCCAGCTGTGGGTACGGGCACTCCACGCCCAGGCGGCGGAAACCCAGCAGCAGGTCATGGTTCAGGATGCGGGCCGTGGAATATACGTTCCGCTCGGACACGTTCACCAGAAAGCGCAGCAGAATGCCGGAGGCCTCCAGCGCCTGTACGCCCAGATATACGGGCACGCCCTCCATGGTGTCGGTGTGGTTCCGGTAGATCTCCTCCAGCAGAGCGGGAAGCCGGGCCTCCAGTGCCTCGATGTCCGTTTCGTAGGGAATGGAGATATCACACACCGCCTTGGAGGAGTTGTCGGAACGATTGAGGATGTTCTTCATCTCCGAATTGTTGATGATCTTCACGTTGTCGCCGGAATCGGTGATGCAGGTGGTGCGGATGCCGATGCTGGTAACGGTGCCCCGGAAGCCATTGACCTCTACGATGTCTCCCACGTTGTACTGGTTCTCCAGCAGCATGAACGTGCCGATGACCACGTCGGCGATAAGGCTCTCGGCGCTGAAGCCCACGATCAGAGCCAGCACGCCGACACTGGCGATGACGGTGCCGATGCTGACGCCCAGAATGCTCAAGCCGCCGCACAAAATGGCAATGACCGCCACATACCGCACCAGGCTGGCCGTCAGGCTCAGCACGGAGCGTGCCCGGTGGCTGGCGGGCTTGATAAGGCCCAGCACCAGCACGATCAGGTTCTCCGCCAGCAGAACGCCGAACACCAGCAGCGCCAACTTCAGCAGGGCCGCGCCGTTCACGGTGAACACGGCGGCCAGCTCCTTGAAATCAAAGGCCTTGGCGGCGATACCCGCCGCAATGGCCGCCGCCAGCAGCAATGCATATACCACTACCCGCCGAGGTGTGCTTTTCCTGTTTCCGTCTTTCATAGGAGGCTCTCCTTTTCCCGATATTTCTGCGGTCATGATACCACATATTCCGGCAGGTTTCAACCGTCGGACGCAAAGAGACGCAGCCTTTCGGCTGCGCCTCTTTCTTCCTCCCCCACGGGACAAAACTCTGTTCCATGATATTTCCCCCAATGGACAGAGCAGAAAATTGCGTTCCTTACGCCTGCTGGGCGTCCTGCTGCTTCTTGGCGGGCTTCTTGCCCATCTCCACGCTGCCGCAGATGGCGGCGCCCCTGGCCACGGACATGGTGCCGGTGACGACGCTGCCGTTGATGCGGGCCTTCTCCTCCAGCGTAGTGTTGCCAGAGATGCTCAGATCGCCGGTAATCTCGCCGGCGCACTGCAGCTCGCGGGCGGTGACATTGCCGTTGATGCGGGAATCTTCGCTGATGGTGACGGTGCCGGTAACGGTGACGTCACCATCCAGCGTGCAGCCGGACAGGTTCAGGTTGCCGGCGCTGACGGTGCTCTTGGTGTTGGCACGGAGCATGACGCTGCCGTTGGTGGTGATGCTGCCCTTGAAGCTGCCGGCAAGCTCCAGATCGCCCTCGGAGCGGAGCTGGCCCTCCAGCACGGTGCCGGGTGCCAGATAGCTGGCAGCGGGTTTGACAGGAGCCGGCGCGGCCACAGGCGCGGACTGGACGGGCTTTGCGGGCTGCGGCGCGGGCTGCGCGGCGCGCTTGCCGGACTTGGCATCCTCCGGTCCGGCCCCGATGCCGAACAGCTCATATGCGGTCTGCTTGATGATCTTGTTGTCCATAATATTGTCCCTCTCCTTCTTACATGGTCGTCTGATAATTTTCGTCCGCCGGCTGCGGTATCCTGCGGAAGCCCATGAGTCGTGCCGGTAGATAGATCCACGGGCGGCTGAGTGTACGGTCGTAATTGTGTACCGCCTGATAGTAAATGCTTTCGCTGCGCCGCAGCACCTGCGTCAATTCTCCGTCACAGCACGTCCCCGCCGCACGGCGGCGAAAGGCGTCCAGTTGTCCGGCGGCGCTGTCCACGGTGCTTTTTCTGTCGTTGAGGATACGGCGCACCTCCCAGAACCAGAGGGTCACGAAGGCGGCGGTACTGATCGCAGCGATCAGCCATGCGATCCATGGCGACATCGAACTCATCTTCCCCCTCTCCCCGATCTTTGATAGTGTCAGTATAACCGCTTTTTGGCAGCGTTGGACACCGCCGCCCTGAAATGTATATTTTTTCGACACGAAATGTCATATTGCGACTTTTCAAGCCGTGGCGGATATGGTAATATCAGTGCAGACGAGGAAAAGGAGGTGCCGCCCATGTATATCGCCGTCTGTGATGACCAGGTCGAAGAGCTGACCGCGCTGACCGCGCTGCTGGAGCAATGGCAGACGGAGCGGCGCATCCCCCTGCGCTGCCGGGCGTTCCGCAGCGCAGGCGATATGCTGGACGCCGCCCGGCACGAGCGGTTCACCCTGTACCTGCTGGACGTGATGATGCCCGGCATCGACGGCATGGAGGCCGCACGGGAGATCCGTACCTTCGACGCCGCCGCCGACATCGTGTTCCTCACCTCCTCCCCCGGCTTTGCCTACGAGAGCTACGGCGTGCGGACGCTGGAGTACCTGCTGAAGCCTATCAGCGGCAAGCTGCTGTTCCCGGTGCTGGACAGACTGTCCCTGCGTGAGCAGCGGCCCCAGGACGGTCTGACGCTGAAGGCCGGTGCCACGCTGGTGCGGGTGCCGTTCTCCCAGCTGGCCTATGTGGAGGTCAGCGGCAAGCACCTGTACTTCAACATGACCGACGGACAGGTGCGGGAGGTGGTAGGCTCCCTGAAGGACTACGAGGCGCTGCTGCTGGCGCGGCCGGAATTCATGCGCATCCACCGGTCATACATCGTGAACATGCTGCAGATCGACGAATTATCCCCCGCCGGGGTTCACACGTTCTCCGGCGTCAGTCTGCCGGTATCGCGGCTGCTGTATCCCCAGCTGCAGAAGGACTATATGAAGCTGCTGTTCGCGGAGAGGGAGGACGCATGACCGCATCTGATATGAACATCGCCTCTGCGCTGGACATCTTCAACTACGGGCTGGTGCTGATCTACGGGCTGGTGCTGGACGTGGCCCTGGCCGGCGGCTGCGAAACGGCGAAGCAGAAGCGGGTGATCCTGTGCCTGTGTCCGGTATTCCTGCTGATACAGTCGCTGGGCTGGCTGACTCTGGGTGAGGCCGGCGTCAAGCGGATCTACCCCATCATCGTACACCTGCCGCTGGTACTGATCCTGGTAACGGTGCTGAAGCGGTCATGGGGCGTGGCCATCGTCAGCACCTGCACGGCCTATCTGTGCTGCCAGCCGCCCCGGTGGGGCAGCATCGCCATGGAGGCTCTGACCCATAACGCCGTGGCCGCCGACATCGTGTATATCCTGCTGATCTGCGGGATCTTCTGCCTGCTCCGGCAGTACTTTGTGGCGGCGGCGTACAGCACCATGACCTACTCGCGGTGGGCACTGCTGCTTTTCGGCAGTCTGCCGTGTACCTATTACATCTTCGATTACGCCACCACGGTGTACTCCGACGCGCTGTATTCCGGTATCCAGGCGCTGAACGAGTTTCTGCCCACGGCGCTCATCACGTTCTATATCCTGTTCCTGCCTGCTTTCCACATTGAAACGCAGAAGCGCTCCAGCGCGGAGGTGCAGCGCTCCCTGCTGGAGGTGGAGCTGAAGCAGTCCCAGCAGGAAATGGACGCCATGCGGGCATCCGAAATGCAGACGGCGGTGTACCAGCACGATATGCGCCACCATCTGAACATGATCGGCGGTCTGCTGGCCGCCGGGCAATCCCAGCAGGCACAGGACTATATCCAGCGGGTACAGTCCGATGTGGAGTCCATCACCACCCGCCGGTTCTGCGAAAATGACACGGTGAACCTGCTGTGCTCCGCCTTTGCACAGCGGGCGGAGCGCGCCGGCGTGCAGCTGCAGGTGGACGCCCGGGTGCCGGGCGATCTTCCCATCAGCGATACGGAGCTGTGCTCCCTGCTGTCCAACGCGCTGGAGAATGCGCTGCGGGTGGCCGGCGGGCTGGAACCGCCGGCGCGCCGGGTGGTGGCGCTGTACTGCGGTATCCGCCTGGGGAAGCTGCTCATTGAGGTGCGCAATCCCTACGACACGCCGCCGGTACTGCGGAACGGTGTGCCTGTCACCGATGAGGCCGGGCACGGCTATGGATGCCGCAGCATACAGGCCATCGCCCAGCGGCGCGGCGGTCTGTGTCAGTTCCTGACGGAGGACGGCACGTTCCTCCTGCGGGTGATGCTGCCGGTCAAAGGCGGCACAGCAGGCGGATAACACATAAAAAGGAGGCCCTGCGGCTGTGCCGCAGGGCCTCCTTTTTATGTGTCGATCTGCACCCATCAGCCCACGGTGGTGGTGATCTCCCCGCCCTCGCAGGTAAATACCGCCGCCTGAGAATAGGCGCAGTTGTCCATGGCGTCCCGCAGCTCAAACATCATGAAATACTGCCCGTCCGGCAGCTCCATCTCGTCAAAACAGGTATCCGCCGTCACGGTGAAGGTGTCGATCTCATAGGGCGCGAAGTCGTCATCGCCGGAAATGCTGGACACATACCACACGGTGGTCAGCTCATCGCCCTCCCGCAGCAGCCGCAGCTCCTTGTCGGCCATGCCGCTGTCGTCGATGCCCTGCCGGGCGCCCAGGATGCTCCAGGCCTCCTCCGCGAAGTCGTAGACCACCTGCAGATAATAGGCCTCGCCGTCCAACAGGACCGGCACGGCGTAGAGGTTGTAGTCGTCGCCCTCATAGCTCAGCTCCATGTAGACCATGTGGCCGTCAATGGCACCCCACACACCCCGGAAGTTGTCGGTGAACACACCAGTGTCCCAGTCTGCGATGATGTCGTTGTCGATGCCCAGCATCAGCAGGATGTCACTCTCCTCGTCCGCGTAGTACAGGGAGAAATCCACGGATGCCAGCAGTTCCTCTGCCTCCGGCCCCAGTGTCAGCACGGCGCAGCCGTCATCGCTGAGAGTCAGCGGTGCGTTGTCCCAGCCGCTGTCGGACAGGCTCTGCACCGGCGGCAGCGCCGACGCGTCGATGTCCATGTCGGCCAAAAAGGCAGCGCCGTCCTCCGTCAGTTCCCCGGTCAGCTCGTACTCGTAGAAGTATTTGAACGCCTGCCCGGCACCGATGCCGGCATATCCCCTCAGATCATCCACATCCCCGTTATAGGAGTAGTAGCAGGAAAGCCCCGTGGCCTCGCCGCGGTAAGGTCCCTTGACCTGATACAGCACGCAGTCGTCCAGCGCGTCCAGTACCTCCTGCGCCGACGGCAGCAAATCGCCGCTCTGCCGGGCCATGTGCCCCAGATCCACCATGTTGGTGTAGCCCTGCTCACGGGTATTGCCGCCGTAGTTCTCGCTCTGCGCCGCCACCCGGGCAAACCGGGTGAAGAACGCCGGATCGTTACAGGCGGCGGTCAGTGCCTCCGTGCCGAAACGCTCATAGGCGTTCATCAGTCCCTCCAGCCGGGACAGATCGGTGACGGACAGGGTGACGTCGTCCTCCGTGCCTGCCTCCCGGCAGCCCTCGTAGTAGGCATCGCAGATGACGCTGCCCAGTGCCGCGCCGTCCATGGACGGATCCTCCGCCAGTGCGCCCACCCATTTGGAGTAATACCAGCCGTTGGCCGGCTCTGTCTCCTCTGACGCCACCAGATAGCGGCTCAGATCGCAGAAGGTATAGGCCACGTCCACCGTGGCCATCAGGCAGGTGTCAAAACCCACCAGTTCCAGCGGCTGCTGTCCCGCCTCCAGTGAAGGCTCCCACACCTCTGTAAAGGCGGTGTACATCTCGTCCAACGTCAGGGAATCATAGTCATACAGCTCATCAAAGGACGCGCCGGACACCGAGCCGCCGCCGTGGTTCCAGAACACCACCGCCGTTTTGTCGGCGGGGTAGTTTTCCTTTGCAAAGCGCAGGAAGTCCGCCAGCGTCCCGCTGTCTCCCATGCTGGCGGAGGGCTGCTCATCCACCAGCGTCAGCCCGTCGCTGTTGTACACGTAGCGCTGGAGCACCGAGGCGTCCACCGTCTCGTTCCACCACTCCGCCGCGCCGCCTGTCTCAATGACCACCGTCACGTTCTCCGGCAGTTCCGCCTCCAGCAGTTCGTTCAGGTCATCCGTAGCGAAGCCTCCCTCCGACTCCAGATCGCTGCCGCAGAGATACCAGTATACCGCCCAGCTGCCGTCCAACACACCGTCGGGCGCGTCCAGCGGCTCATTGCCGCAGGCCGTCAGGCCCAGGGCCATCACCAACGCCAGAAGCAGCGCAAAAAAACGTCCTTTCTTCATATCACGCACCTCACATCTCCCTTTCTCCGACCGGCAGACACCATGCAAAGCTGCCGCCGGGACAGAACTTTTTGTTGTAAATGAGCGATCCCATGATTTCCTCCCGCATCATACATGTGATTTTTGGCGCGGTGCGCCGCAGCTCTCCGTTTCCGTCAGTATAGCACGTTTCACTCCGTCGGCACAGGCCCTTCCTGAAATGTATATTTTTTCGGTATGAAATGCCGATGCAACATCAGCAGATATTACCAGTTCCAACGCCGCATATTCGCGGAACGCCGGGAAAAGCTATGATTGCGATACCCAATCAGAGCTTATCGCTCAACAACAGGAAAGGAGATTTTTCAATATGTCCAGTAAGAATACCAACAAGCTGAACATCCCCGAGGCCAAGGCCGCGATGGATAAGTTTAAGATGGAGGCTGCCAGCGAGGTGGGCGTCAACCTGAAGAACGGCTACAATGGCGACCTGACCAGCCGCGAGGCCGGCTCTGTCGGCGGCCAGATGGTCAAGAAGATGATCGAGTCCTACGAGAAGAACCTGTAACGATCCTTCCCGCACGGAAAAACGCCCCCGGTGCAGCGCGCCGGGGGCGTTTCCGCATACTTCCTACGCGCCGCTCGTAAGGAGCTGGGCGCCGCAGTTTTTCTCCTGTCGCAGACCCCGTAAAGGCCCGCAAAAAGAAGGAGGGCGGCGCGCCGCTGGCGCACCGCCCTCCTTCTTCTCTCTCACTCGATCTCGTAATCATCCGTTTCAATGACATCCGGCTGCTGGTGGCCCACTACCTTCACGGCGCACAGCGCCACACTGAGGTTCAGCGCGCCGTCCAGAAACAGCGACGCGCCCATCAGCATCACCAGAGCCTGAGCGCCCTCCGTGGGCCGCAGCACCAGCAGCAGCCCGATCACGCCTGTCAGCACGGCCAGCAGCAGCACCAGCCACCACTGGGAGATGCCGAACCGCCGGGCGTCCACGGCCACCTGGATCTTGAACAGGCCGTCCGCCAGCACCGGGATGCCAAACATGACGCACAGGAATGTCATGGCCTCCCCCGGATGACACAGCGTGATGATGCCCACGGCCATCAGCAGAATACCGAAGGCCAGATCGTACTGAAACGCCAGCCGGAACAAGTCCTTGGAAAAGTACCCGCCCAGCTTGATGGCCCCGCAGACCAGCATACCGACGCCCAGTGCCCGTCCGATCCACGGCACGCACCGCTCCGCCATGATGAACAGCACCACGCCCAGCACACAGAACAGTACCGATACCACGATATACCCCGTTTTCACCGCCCACAAGGGACCGGTAGACCTCACATTACGCATACACCTGCGTCTCCCTTCCACGCCGCAGCGTCTTTTATCTTCCGTATCATAGCGCAGCGGGGCGCAGGGCGGTACAGGCAGAAAAAACAGATGCCCGAAATCCGGACATCTGTCTGTATGCGTCTGATTTTCAAACATTTTTGCCGGTTTGTCTACCGCGCTTACGCCTGCCCGCTGCTGTGGGCCACGATCAGCTCCGGTACACCGCGGCACAGCTGGATCATCCGCTGCAGGTCGGCAAAGGACTCCTCCTTCATGCCGCCGCTGACCCAGTCGATCCACATGCCGAACAACTGGCACTTCATGAACTGCACCACCACCCGCTGGTCATCCACGCTGATGCTCTCGCCGGAGAACGCGGTGGCGATATAGGTACTGACCACATACTCGCACAGCCGCAGCGTATCCTGCAAAAACATATCCCGGTTGGCAGAGTTGAAGATGTGCATGACGGCCCGCCGGTTCTCCCGGGCCGTGCGGAACGCCACGGAGAAGCACTCCTCCATGGAGGAGATGGACGGATACTGCCGGATCAGTGCATCCGTCTGCTCCGTCACGATCTCGCCCAACAAGGACGGGATGTCCTGAAAATGGTAGTAGAACGAATTGCGGTTGATGCCGCAGTCCTCTACGATGTCCCGGACGCTGATCTTGTTCAGCGGCTTCTGGCTCAGCAGCTTCATGAACGACGCCTTGATGGCCTGCTTCGTAAAGTTCGCCACGGTGATCCTCCTGTTTTCTGTGGTGGAAAGCCCGCCCTGCGGCGTATCACCGCAGGGCGGGCCGTATGTAGACCTCTTACTTAGCGCTCAGATACTCGTCGATGGACTTGGCGCCCAGCTTGCCGGCGCCCATGGCCAGAATGACGGTAGCCGCGCCGGTGACGGCGTCACCGCCGGCGTACACCGCCTGACGGGAGGTAAGGCCCTCCTCATTGACGATGATGCCGCCCTTCTTGTTGACCTCCAGACCCTTGGTGGTGGACTTGATCAGGGGGTTGGGGCTGGTGCCCAGAGACATGATGACCGCGTCCACAGGCAGGTCGAATTCGCTGCCCTTCTTCTCCACGGGACGGCGGCGGCCGGAGGCATCCGGCTCACCCAGTTCCATCTCGATGCAGGTCATAGACTTTACGCAGTCCTGCTCATCGCCGTTGATCTTCACGGGGTTGTTCAGCGTCTTGAAGATGACGCCCTCCTCGATGGCGTGCTCCACCTCTTCATGACGGGCGGGCAGCTCCTCCATGCCGCGGCGGTACACGACGTACACCTCGGCGCCCAGGCGCTTGGAGCAGCGTGCGGCATCCATGGCCACGTTGCCGCCGCCCACCACGGCAACGGTCTTGCCCTTCAGATCCATGATGGGCGTGTCGCTGTCAGGCAGATACGCCTTCATCAGGTTGATGCGGGTCAGGAACTCGTTGGCGGAGTAGACGCCCTTCAGGTTCTCGCCGGGGATGTTCATAAACATGGGCAGACCGGCGCCGGAGCCGATAAACACGGCCTCGAACCCGTTCTCCTCCATAAGCTCGTCGATGGTGATGGTGCGGCCCACCACGGTGTTGGTCTCCACCTTCACGCCCATGGCCTTCAGGCCGTCCACTTCCTTCTGGACAATGGCCTTGGGCAGACGGAACTCGGGGATACCGTACACCAGTACGCCGCCGGCCAGATGCAGTGCCTCGAACACCGTGACCTCATAGCCCTTCTTGGCCAGGTCGCCGGCGCAGGTCAGGCCTGCGGGGCCGGAGCCGATGACAGCCACCTTGTGGCCGTTGGGTGCGGGCTTGGCAGCGGCTTCGGTGCTGTGGGCGTTGTGCCAGTCGGCCACAAAGCGCTCCAGACGGCCGATACCCACGGGATCGCCCTTCTTGCCGCGGACACAGTGCATTTCGCACTGGCTCTCCTGGGGGCACACACGGCCGCACACGGCGGGCAGGGAGCTGGTCTGATGGATCACCTGATAGGCGCCCTCGTAGTCCTTCTCCACGATCTTCTGGATGAACTCGGGAATGCGCACGTTGACGGGACAGCCGTCCACGCAGGGATGGTTCTTGCAGTTCAGGCAGCGGGCGGCCTCGTCCAGCGCCTGCTCCTCGGTGTAGCCCAGAGCCACCTCCAGGAAGTTCTTGTTGCGGACCTGCGGATCCTGAGAGGGCATCTCGTTCTTATCCAAACGCATGTTGATCTTGGCAGCCATCTTACTTTACCTCCTGCTTGAACAGATTGCAGACTTCCTCGTGCTTGTGCACCTCGAAGTCGTGGTACATCTGGTTGCGCTTCACGGCCAGATCCCAGTCCACCTTGTGGCCGTCGAAGTCGGGGCCATCCACGCAGGCGAACTTCGTCTCGCCGCCCACGGTAAGGCGGCAGCCGCCGCACATGCCGGTGCCGTCGATCATGATGGGGCTCATGGACACGGTGGTAGGCACGCCGTAAGGCTCGGTGGTCTTACAGACGAACTTCATCATGACCATGGGGCCGATGGCGAAGATCTCGTCGTACTGGTTGCCGTCGTCCAGCAGCTGCTTCAGCGCCTCGGTGACAAGGCCCTTCTGGCCGTAGGAGCCGTCGTCGGTGCAGACCTTCAGCACGGAGGAGACTGCCTTGAACTTGTCCTCCAGAATAACAACGTCCTTGCTCTTGAAGCCCACCACCGCATGCACCTCGGCGCCGCAGTCATGGAACTTCTTCAGTACGGGATAGGCAATGGCGCAGCCCACGCCGCCGCCGACGACGCAGACCTTCTTCTTGCCCTCCGTCTCGGTGGGACGGCCCAAGGGGCCGACAAAATCATGCAGGCACTCGCCCTGCTGCTTATGGCTCAGCTTCTCGGTGGTGGCGCCGACGGTCTGGACAATGATGGTCACAGTGCCCTTCTCCCGGTCGTAGTCGTGGATCGTAATGGGGATACGCTCACCCTTCTCATCCACGCGCAGGATGATAAACTGGCCCGGCTCCGCCTTCTTGGCGACCATGGGCGCCTCGATCTCATACAGGATCACGGTGGGCTTCAGCGCTTCTTTTCTAACGATGCGGTACATACATCACGGCTCCTTCTCTTTTAAGTTCGGTGTCCGCCATAGGATCAAATTCGCGGCGTATCCGCTTTCCGTATCATTGTAACACCAACGGGCAGACCCGTCAATCTTCACTTGCGGCAAAAACAGTTCAAATGCCCTGATGCAGCAGGACGCGGCGGCCGGTAATATCTACCAGCCTCTCGTCCCGCATTTTTTTCAGCTCCCGCATCATGGCGCTGCGGTCGGTGGAGATATAGTCCGCCAGCGCGCTGAGGGAAAAGGGCAGCTGGAACTCGCCGCCGCTCTTGGCCGCCAGCAGCGAGAAATAGCACAGCAACTTGTCCCGGATGCTCCGGCGGCTCAGCACCTCCACCCGCTCGTAGAGGGAGGTGGCCTTCTCCGCCACCAGCCGGAACATGTTCTCCACCACCCGTGTATGGTGGGCGCAGGCATTCTCGCACCGCTTCGTCACCTGATCCGCCGCCATGAGCCATACGCGGCACGGCTCCTCCGCCACCACAGTGATGCTGTCTCCGGCCACGTTCTCGAACATCAGCATCTCGCCGAAAACGCCGCCGCGCTCCAGCCGCTCCAGGATCGTCCGGCTGCCCTGATGGTCGATGCGCTCGATGACGGCGGTGCCCTGCGTCAGAACGCCCACCATGTTGCGCCCCTCGGAAAAGTCGTAGATGACCTCGCCGGCGTGGAACGTGTACTCCCGCATGTCGAAGCAGGTGCGCATGGCCTGCTGGGATTCCTCACTGACATCCCGGAACAACGGGGATACGCCGATCTCCATACCTTACGCCTCCCTGCACAGCCGGCAGTCACGCCGCTTGCCGATGATGTTGTACACCACGAAATTGCAGGCAAAGCCCAGCACCAGCCCCGCCAGCACGTCGATGATGGCGTGCTGCTTGATGAACACGGTGGAGGCGATGACCGCCAGACCGTAAAGCCCGGTACTCCAGCGCCACGTCCACTTTTTCAGCCGCTTGGAATGCCAGATGGCGAACCATGCATCGATGACGCCCACCACATGGACGCTGGGAAACACGTTGGTGTTGGTGTCCAGCGAGTAGGTGTAGGCCACCAGATCGCAGAAGATGTTGTCCCGGGGCATCACGGCGGGCCGCAGATCCTGTCCGTTGGGGATCAGCACGCAGATCAGGGTGCTGATGAGGAACGTCGCCATAATGCTCCACATATACCGGCGGAAGCCCTCGCCGTCGCAGAGGATCAGGTGGAGACCCAGCACGAGCAGCAGCGGGCTCCAACTGGCGTAGATCGGGGCAAACCCCTCCAGAAACGGGATCTTGTAGTCGATGGGCAGCTGGGTAGCCCAGTAGTTATCGGTGATGAAGTGCTCGATGGTGAAGAACAGTGCCAGATAGGCCGGCAGGAACAGTCCCCACCACATGTGCGGGTGGTCGTGGATAAATGCCTTGATGCGCTGCATAAATACCTCCGGTGAGATGAAAAATAGTACCCCGTATTGTAGCAAATCCGTCTCCGGAGAACAACCCCTTTTGTTGTATATGTCACAATAATTTTACAACTCAGTCACTCCGCCGAAAGTGCCTGACAGACTTGCCATCCGCCCGCGGGTATAGTATACTTACCATAATATACTGGCAGTTTGTGCCGAAACAAGGAGGAGCTCCCTCATGGAGATCAAAAAGCGTGAAGACATCCCGGAAAACCGTCAGGTGCGCCTGACCGTCACCGTAGACCGCGGCACATGGCAGGACGCGCTGATGCACTGCTACAACGGCATCAGGTCTCTCTGCCCCGTGGAGGGTGAGCCCACCCGCGAAAAGATCGAAGCCGCCTACGGTTCTGATTTTCTCTATCAGGAAGCCGTAAACGAAACGTATCCCCAGGCACTGGTGGAGGCCATCGGCCAGGAGGACATCGCCATTGCCGGCACCCCCACCCTGACGGTGGAGGATATCGGCCCCGACGGCTTCACCTTCACCGCCCTCATCGACCTGTATCCCGAGGTGAAGCTGGGCCAGTACAAGGGCCTCAGTGCCGTGTACCCGGAGGCGGAGCTGTCCGAGGAGGACACCCAGGCCGCGCTGGAGGAATACGCCCGCGCCCACATGACCGCCGAGCATCCCGACCGCGCCGCCATGGGTGACGAGGTGGTGCTGGACTTTGAGGGCTTTGTGGACGGCGTGGCCTTTGAGGGCGGCAAGGGTGAGCACTATCCCCTGTTGCTGGGCAGCGGCTACTTCATCCCTGGCTTCGAGGAGCAGGTGGCCGGTGCCCGCGTCGGCGAGGAACGGGACATCCACGTGACCTTCCCCACCGCCTACACGGCGGAACTGGCCGGCAAGGACGCCACGTTCCGCATCACGGTCCACGAGATCACCCGCCGCGCCATGCCCGCGCTGGACGATGCCTTTGCCAGAGCTCAGGGCTTTGAGGACCTGTCCCGCCTGCGCCGCACCGTCATGGAGCAGGCTGTGGCCAAAAAGCAGGCCGGGGCCGCCGAGCAGTTCGCCAACGACCTGATCCGTCAGGTGCTGGAGGGCATGGAGGTGCAGCTGCCCGACGCCATGGTGGAGAACCAGCTGGACGGCCTGATCCAGGAGCTGCGCGGCCATCTGGAAAGTCAGGGCGTACAGTTGGAGCAGTACCTGGAGGCCAGCGGCGCATCCATGGAGGATCTCCGCGCCCACGCCCGGGAGCAGGCTGTCTCCGCCGCCCGCTTCGAGCTGGCCATGACGGAGATCGCCCGTCTGGAGGGCATCGACGTGACGGACGAGGATGTGGAGCAGAAGTACGGCGAGCTGTCCGCCCAGTACCAGTTGTCCCGCGATCTGCTGCGCCAGCAGCTTCCGCCCATGCGCCTGCGCCACGACCTGAAGCTGGCCCGGGCGCAGGCCGTCGTTGTGGACACCGCCCGCCGCAAATAACGTCCGCATACAGCAGGACCGCCGGGGATATCCCCGGCGGTCTTATTATGCTTGTATCGTGCGTCTCTTATGATACCCGGTTGACGCCTCCGAAGTACCACGCGCCCATCCCGTCGGACACGGCGCCCATCACCTCATCCCGGATCACGTAGGGCTGCACCCGGCTGTACAGCGGGATGATGTTGCTGTTCTCCACCAGCAGCCGCTCTGCGTCCTTCAGGTAGGCATCCCGGGCGTCCAGCGAGCTGCTGCCCGCCGCGATCTTCATCAGGATGTCGTAGGCGTTGAGGTACTGCATGCCGTAGTTCCGCATATCGCTGCTGCGCCACGGGTCCAGATAGGCTGATGCATCGTTGTAATGGCCTGTCAGCTCCATCAGCGCCAGCACGAACTCACCGTTCTCCAGCCGCGCCGTCAGTTCATAGCTCTCCACGCCCTCCAGCTGCACCTTGATGCCCAGCTTCGACTCCCAGCTCTGCTGGAGCTGCCGCGCCACCTGCGCCATGCTCTTGTCGTACAGCAGCGTCACCGTATTCAGTGCACTGAGGGTCACCGCGTTGGTGTATCCCGCCTGCCGCAGCAGCGCCTGCGCCCCCTGGCACCGCTCGCTGTAAGTGCTGGGGTCGTTGTCGATCAGCGCCCCGTTGGCGGTGCGGAACTCCTCGCCCTCATCGGTACGGATGCCGTAGGGCACCAGTCCCTCCGCTGCCCGGCAGTCCTGTCCCACGGTCTGTGCCGCCGTTTCCCGGTCGATGACCAGACTCAGCGCACGCCGCAGCTCCGGATGCCCCATGCTGGTGGCCATCTGGTTCACCAACAGAATCCCCACCGTGGGGTCGCCGCCCTGCGCAGCATCCTCGCCGCCGGCGCCGATGACGATGTCCACCTTGCCGGCGCTGGCATCCGCCTCCTGCCGCCCTTTCAGCAGCAGGTCGATGCGGTCCGGCCCCAGCCGTTTCACATCGTGGTAGGCTGCCCGTGTGTGCAGCGTCAGCCGTGCCGTATCGCTCCAGTCGCCGGTGCGCTCATAGGGTCCGTTGCCCACGAACCACAGGCTGCTGCCCGACCAGTTGCTGTGGGCCGCCACCGCCTTTTCCTGCACCGGCATGGTAGCCGCCGCCGTGCAGACGCTGCCGATGAAATAGGGGCAGCTGCCGCTGAGCACTACCTGCAGCGTGTGATCGTCCGGTGCCGTCACCTGCAGCGCTTCTGTATCGCCCAGCACCGCCTGCTCGTACCCGGCCACCATGGATAGGGCATCAGCGTTAGGACTGTCCGTCTCCGGGTCCACCAGCCGCCGCCATGCGTACACGAAATCGTGGGCCGTGACGGTGGTGCCGTCAGACCATCTGGCATCGGTGCGCAGTTGGAACGTATACGTCACCGAGCCGTCCAGCGCCGTCTCCTGCGTATAGCTGCGGGCCATGGCGTGGGCCGCCGTGCCGTCCGCGTTCAGCCGCATCAGGTTCTCAAACACATGCTGTACCACGGTGCGCTCCGCCGCCGTGGACACCTTGGCCGGGTCCATGGTCCGCACCGTGCCGGTCATGACCACCGACAGCTTCTTTTCATCATTGGGGTCCTCGCCGCAGGCCGCCAGCAGCACCGTCATGCACAGGGCCAGCAGCAGCGCCGCCGCCCGTCTCCAAATTCTCATAAGCCACTCCTCCGTGGGATCGTTTTCTGCCATTATATATGGTTTTGGGCAAAAAGTAAAGCCGCCATAGGCGGCTTTACTTTTTGTTCATTTCCTTTATTCCACCAGCAGCTGCGCGATCTGCACGGCATTGGTGGCCGCTCCCTTGCGTACCTGGTCGCCGCAGCACCAGATATTCAGGCCGTTGCTGCTGGTCAGGTCATCGCGGATGCGGCCCACGAATACCAGATCCTGGTCGCTGGTCTCCAGCGGCATGGGATAACGCCTGTTGGCCAGATCGTCCACCAGACGGCACCCCGGCGCCGCCGCAATGAGCTGCTGTGCCCGCTCCACGGAGATCTTCTCCTTGGTCCGCACCACAATGGACACGCTGTGGCTCCGCACCACCGGCACACGCACGCAGGTGCAGCTGACCTTCAGCTCCGGCAGGTGCATGATCTTGCGTCCCTCGTTCTGCATCTTCATCTCCTCGGAGGTATAGCCTTCAAAGGCCTCGCCGCCGATCTGGGGGATAACGTTGTAGGCGATCTGGTACTGGAACACCTTCGGCTCCACCTTCTGCCCGAGGCCCAGCTGCTCCACCTCGTTCATCAGCTCGATGGGGCCGCCGGCGCCGGCGCCGGACACCGCCTGATAGCTGGAGGCGATGATGCTCTCGATGGGGCTGTCCTGATTCAGGGCGTTGATGGCCACCAGCGACACGATGGTGGTGCAGTTGGGGTTGGCAATGATGCCCTTGTGCTTTTTGGCGTCCTCCGGATTGATCTCCGGGATGACCAGCGGCACATCGGGGTCCATGCGGAACGCGCTGGAGTTATCCACGAACACGGCACCCGCCTTGACGATGGCCGGTGCAAATTTCTTGGCGATGTCGTTCTCCGCCGCGCCCAGCACGATGTCCATACCCTCAAAGGCCTTGTCGCAGGCCAGCTCCACGGCAATGTCCTGCCCCTTCCACGGCAGCACCTGCCCCACAGAACGCTCCGACGCCAGCAGGTGCAGCTCCCCCACCGGGAAGTCCCGCTCCGCCAGCACCTTCATCATCTCACGGCCCACCGCGCCGGTGGCGCCCAATATCGCAACTTTATACTGTTTCATGGATGCTCCTCCTTATTATTTCACAAAGCTGTCGTACAGCACGCGGATGGCTTTCTCGAAGTCCGGGCCGTCCACGCCCACGATGATGTTCAGCTCCTCCGGGCCCTGGGTGATCATACGGATGTTGATGCCATTCTCACCCAGCTTGCCGAAGATCTTGCCGGAGGAACCGGGCTGGAACGCCATCTTCCGGCCTACCGCCGCCACAATGGCCATGCCGTCGGTGATGTGCAGGCTGTCGGGCCGTATCTCCTTTTCCAGATCGCCCATAGCCTGATAGAGATAGGGCGATGACTTGCCGGACTCCACTACCAGCGACACACTGTCGATACCGGAGGGCAGGTACTCCACGTTGATATTGTACCGCTCCAGCACCTCCAGAATGCGGCGCACCGCCCCCAGCTCGGAGGACATGCCGTTCTTAGTGATGGTAATGACGGAAAAGCCCTTCTTCCCGGCGATGCCGGTGATCATGCTGCCGGAGGAACGCTCCGTCTCCGACTCGTCGAAGCTCTCCCGGATCATGGTGCCCGGATGCTCCGGCTGGTTGGTGTTGCGGATGTTCAGCGGGATGTTCTTCTCCCGCACCGGCGACACCGTGCCCTCGTGGAGCACCTGCGCCCCGATGTAGCTCAGCTCCCGCAGCTCGGCGTAGGTAATGCGCTCGATGGGCTTGGGGTCCTTCACGATCTTGGGGTCGGCCATCAGGAAGCCGGACACATCCGTCCAGTTCTCGTACACGTCGGCATCCAGCGCCGCCGCGGCCAGCGCGCCGGTGATGTCGCTGCCGCCCCGGGAGAACGTATGGATGCTGCCGTCGGGCATGGCCCCGTAGAAGCCGGGGATCACCACCCGCCGCCCCGACGCGGCCCGGCGCAGGTTCTCATAGCTGGCCTCCTGATCCACCGTGCCGTCCAGCCGGAACTTCAGCCACAGGGAACTGTCCAGAAAGCCGTAGCCTAGATAGTCCGCCATCAGCTCCGCCGCGAAGTACTCGCCCCTGGACACCAGCTCGTCGGCGCTGATGCCCTTGTCCATTTTCTGGCGCAGGGCGTCAAACTCCGCCTCCAGCGGCGTCTTCAGCCCCAGCTCGTCCCGAATGTCCACATACCGGGACCGGATCATCTCAAAAATGGCGTCGCAGCTGACGCCGTACTGCAGATGCGCGTGGCACAGATACAGCAGGTCGGTGAGCTTGTGGTCGTTCTTATCCCGCTTGCCGGCGGCACTGACCACCACCACGCGGCGGCTGTCGTCCGCCCGCACGATATCCCGCACCTTGGCGAACTGCTTCGCGTCCGCCATGGACGAGCCGCCGAATTTCAATACTTTCAACATATTTCTGCCTCTTACCTTCGGATTTTTTGCGCAGCACTTTTATCATGGCGACAAAAAAATCGCATTTGTCCTCGAGATAAAAACACTTGCTTTTTTGTTGGCGACAGTGTATCATAGCGTCATCAGAAATGCAAGAGAAATTTTTGGAGGACTTTTCCTATGCTGTACCATAGCACACGCGACATCCGCCTCACCGCCCCCTCCACCCGTGCGGTGCTGGAGGGCATTGCCCCTGACGGCGGTCTGTATATCTGCGATCCCGCCCGGCTGGACTTCGACTGGCAGGGTGCGCTGCGGCTGGATACCCTGTCCATGGCCGCAAAGATCCTCTCCGCGCTGCTGCCGGACTTCCCCGACATGGAGGATCTCGTCCGCAAAAGCTACGCCGACAAGTTCCCCACCGCCGACCTGACGCCGCTGGTACCCGTGGGCGACAAATATGTGCTGGAGCTGTACCACGGCCCCACCTCTGCTTTCAAGGACGTGGCCCTGTCGGTGCTGCCCCGTCTTATCGGCGCTGCCGCCAGAGCCGAGGGCTTGCAGGGCGACGTGGTCATCCTCACCGCCACCTCCGGCGACACCGGCAAGGCCGCGCTGGAGGGCTTCCATGATGTAAAGGGCACCCGCATCATCGTGTTCTACCCCTACGGCGGCGTGTCCGCCGTCCAGCAGGCCCAGATGGCCACCCAGACCGGCGATAACGTGAAGGTCTGCGCCGTCCGGGGCAACTTTGACGACGCCCAGACCGGCGTCAAGCAGGTGTTCGCCGCCTGTAAGGGCCGTGACCTTCACGGCGCCGTGCTGTCCTCGGCCAACTCCATCAACATCGGCCGTCTGGCTCCCCAGGTGGTGTACTACTTCCGGGCCTACGGCGATCTGGTGAAGGTAGGCCGCATCGCACTGGGCGACAAGGTGAATTTCGTGGTGCCCACCGGCAACTTCGGCGATATCCTGGCGGGCTACTTTGCCAAGGAGATGGGCCTGCCCGTGGGCCGTCTGGTCTGCGCCAGCAATGCCAACGACGTGCTGACGGAGTTCATCTCCACCGGCCGCTACGACCGCCGCCGCCCGTTCTACAAGACCACCTCCCCCTCTATGGACATTCTGGTGTCCAGCAATCTGGAACGCCTGTTGTTCCTGCTGTCCCGCGACAGTGCCTATGTAGCCGAACTGATGCGCCAGCTCAGCGAGGACGGTGCCTACCAGCTGTCCGGTGAGCTGCTGGAAAAGCTGCGGCAGGACTTCTCCTGCGGCTGCTGCGATGATAAGGGCGCCGCCGACGTTATCGGCCGCCTGTGGTCGGAGCAGCACTACCTCTGCGACCCCCACACTGCCGTGGCGTGGTCCGTGGCGGAGCAGCTGGACGGTGAGCTGCGCGGCACCGGCGCACCCACGGTGGTGCTGTCCACCGCCTCGCCGTATAAGTTCCCCGCAGCGGTGCTGTCCGCGCTGGGCCAGCCGGGCAGCGACAACGAGTTCCACATGATGAACGAGCTGGCGCGGATCTCCGGCGTCCCCATCCCCGGCAACCTGTCCGGGCTGGAGGGCCGCCCCGTGCTGCATAAGGACGTTATCGACAAGGACGCCATGCTGGACTATGTGCTGGCGGAAGTGCTGAAAAAGTGAGAAAGGAGCCGCTTTGATGAATATTGTTTGTTTGGATATGGAGGGTGTCCTCGTCCCCGAGATCTGGATCGCCTTTGCCGAGGAGAGCGGCATCCCCTCGCTGCGCCGCACCACCCGCGACGAGCCGGACTACGACAAGCTCATGCGCTGGCGCATCGACCTCCTGCGGGAGAAGGGCCTGAAGCTGCAGCAGATCCAGGACGTTATTGCCCGTATCGACCCGCTGCCCGGTGCCAGGGAATTTCTGGACGAGCTGCGCAGCGTGGCGCAGGTGGTGATCCTCAGCGACACCTTCGACCAGTTCGGCATGCCCCTGATGAAAAAGCTGGGATACCCCACCCTGCTGTGTAACACGCTGGAGATCGACAGCGACGGCTACATCGCCCGCCACGTCATGCGGTGCCAGCACTCCAAGCTCACCACTGTCAAGGCCCTCCAGTCCATCGGCTACGACACCATTGCCAGCGGCGACAGCTATAACGATCTGGAGATGATCCTCCACAGCAAGGCCGGTTTTCTGTTCCGCACCACGGACAAGATCAAGGCCGACTATCCCCAGCTGCCCGCCTTTGAGCGCTACGATGACCTGCTGGCCGCCATCAAGGCCGCTCTGTAAATTGGCACAAAAAGTCCCGCGCCTTAGCCACCTGGCATAAGGCGCGGGACTTTTGCTGTCTCTGTTACTTTTTCTCCGTCGGCGTCACATGGCCGTTCTCATCCACCGCAGCGGGGATGATCTGGCTCCGGGTGTTGCGGGCGATGTCGTCCAGCCGCATGCGGCTGGGGAAATCGCTGAGCAGCGTGTACGCCACGCCGTGCTTTTTGGCGCGGCCCGTCCGGCCGATGCGGTGGACGTAGTACTCGTTCTCCTCCGGAACCTCGAAGTTGAACACGGCGTCCACATCGTCCACGTCGATGCCGCGGCTGGCCACGTCAGTGGCCACGAACACCCGCAGCTTGCCGTCCCGGAATCGCTGCATGACCTCCTCCCGCTTGCGCTGGGGGATGTCGCCGTGGATGCACTGGGCGTCCACGCCCCGCATCTGCAGGAACTTGGTGAGCCGCTCGGTGCTGCCCTTGGTGTTGCAGAAGCAGATGACTCTTTCGTAATTTTCGCAGTTCAGGATGCGCACAATAGCGTCTACCTTGCCGTCGGACGGCACCTCCAGCCGGTACTGGAGGATATCGGGCTTGTTCTCCTTGGTGGCCTGCACCGTGATCTCCTCCGGGTCGCGCTGGTAGACCCAGGAGATGTCCATGACCTCCCGGGAGATGGTGGCGGAAAACATCCCCAGATTCTTGCGGTTGGGGATCTTGTCCAGAATGCGGGTGACATCGTGGATAAAGCCCATGTCCAGCATCCGGTCGGCCTCGTCCAGCACCACGGTGCTGACGTCCTTGAGCACCACGGTGCGGCGCTTCATATGGTCGCTAAGCCGCCCCGGCGTGGCTACCACGATCTGGGGCCGGCGCTTCAGGGCGTCGATCTGCTTGCCGATGGGCTGGCCGCCGTACAGGCACACCAGCCGCACGCCCTCATGGCACACGGCGATGTCCCGCATCTCGTCGGTGATCTGCATGGCCAGCTCCCGCGTGGGGGCCAGAATGACGGCCTGCACCGCCTCGCTCTCCGGGTCAATGCGCTCGATAATGGGGATGCCGAAGGCCATGGTCTTGCCGGTGCCGGTAGGGGCCTTGGCGATGACGTCCTTCCCCGCCAGCATAGGCGGAATGCAGCCGGCCTGCACCGGCGTGCTGATGGTGTAATGCTTGTTGCGGACGGCGCGCATGGTGGCCTCCGACAGGCCAAAGCTCTCAAACGGTGCGCCCTGTGTCACTTCCATATCCGTATCCTCATCGTTTCATATGATTCCTATGATAGTATACCATATCTGTCAAGGCCGCATAAAAGGAGGGACCGCCCCGCGGCCCCTCCTTTTCCCTTATTTCTTATACGGCACGTGCCAGATGGTATCGGCATACTGGGCGATGGCCCGGTCAGCGGCAAAGATACCGCTGCGGGCAATGTTCAGCAGGCTCATGCGGTTCCACTGCGTCCTGTCTCCGTAGGTGCGGCTCATCCGCTCCTCGGCGTCACAGTAAGCGGCAAAGTCTGCCAGCACCATATACTGGTCGGCGGGGCCGTCCCCGCCCATCACCAGCCTCTGCCAGATGTCCTCATAGGTGACGCCGTCGCCGAAGCCGGTCTTCAGCTGGTCCACCACCCGGCGCAGCACGGGATCCCGCTGGTACAGCAGCTGGGGATCGTAGGTGTGGCGCAGATGGGCCACCTCGTCAGCCTTCAGGCCGAACAGGAACATGTTCTCGTCTCCCAGCACCTCGTGCATCTCCACGTTGGCGCCGTCCAGCGTACCCACGGTCAGGGCACCATTCATCATGAACTTCATGTTGCCGGTGCCGCTGGCCTCCTTGCCGGCGGTGGAGATCTGCTGGCTCACCTCGCTGGCGGGCATCAGCATCTCCGCCAGAGAGACGCGGTAGTTCTCCAGGAATACCACCTGCAGCTTGTCCCTGCAGATGGGGTCGCGGTCGATCTGTGCGGCCAGGGAGTTGATGAGGTGGATGATGCGCTTGGCCACGGCGTAGCCCGGCGCAGCCTTGGCGCCGAACAGGAACGTCTGTGGCCGCATGTCCATGTTGGGATCGTCCTGCAGCCGCTGATAGAGATAGATGATGTGCAGCACGTTCAGCAGCTGGCGCTTGTACTCATGGAGCCGCTTCACCTGCACGTCGAAGATGGCGTCCGGGTTCAGCACCACGCCCTGCTGCTTTTTGGCATAGGCGGCAAAGGCCAGCTTGTTCTGGTGCTTGATCTCCTCCAGCCGCTTCAGTACCGATGCGTCATCGGCGTAGGCCTCCAGTTTCTTCAGTTCCTGCGGCCGGGTGAGATATCCGTCGCCGGTGAGGTCGCAGATCAGGTCGTTGAGGCCCCGGTTGATCTGGGGCACCCAGCGGCGGTGGTCGATGCCGTTGGTGACGTTCTTGAACTTGTCGGGCATCATCTGGCAGGCTTCCTTGAACACGTCCTTACGCAGGATCTCGGAGTGCAGCGCCGACACGCCGTTGACGGCCATGGACCCGGCGAGGCACAGGTTGGCCATGCGCACATGGTTGTCCCAGATGATGGCCAGCTTGGCGGTCTTGGCGGGGTCGTGGAAGTATTCCTCCACCTGCTTCTGCCAACGGTGAGCGATCTCCTGCAGGATCTGCCAGATGCGGGGCAGCAGCGTCTCAAACAGCTGCTGCGGCCAGACCTCCAGCGCCTCGGCCATCACCGTGTGGTTGGTGTAAGCCACACAGTGGGTGACGATGTGCCACGCCTCGTCCCAGTCAAGGCCCGCGTCATCCACCAGAATGCGCATCAGCTCCGGGATCACCAGCGTGGGATGGGTGTCGTTGATCTGGATGACGTTCTTCTCGTGGAAGTTCTTCAGGGTGCCGTACACCTCGATGTGCTTGCGGGTGATGGACTGCATGGTTGCGGAGACGAAGAAATACTGCTGCTTCAGCCGCAGGGACTTGCCCTCGTAGTGGTTGTCCTCGGGATAGAGCACCTGGCTGATGGCATCCGCCATGGCCCGCTCCTCCGACGCCTGCAGGTACTGGCCCTGGCTGAACAGCTTCATGTCGATGGGCTTGGGGCTCCGGGCCTGCCACAGCCGCAGCGTGTTGACGTGATCGGTGTCGTATCCGGCGATCTCCATGTCGCAGGGCACGGCCATGACACGGGTGTAGTCCTCATGGACCACCATCAGGTGTCCGTTGTCCCAGCGGGTGCGGACCTTGCCGCCGAAATGGACCTCCTCGGCCTCCTGCAGCTTGGGCAGCAGCCATGCGTCGCCCAGCTGCATCCAATCGTCCGGCAGCTCCACCTGCTGGCCCTCCACGATCTTCTGCTTGAAGATGCCCAGCTCGTAGCAGATGGAATAGCCGGCGGCGGGGATCTCCAGCGTGGTCATGCTGTCCAGATAGCAGGCGGCCAGACGGCCCAGACCGCCGTTGCCCAGGCCGGCATCCGGCTCGATCTCGAAAATGTCGGCGGCCTTGAAGCCCAGCTCGCCGATGGCGGCGGTCAGCTCATCCAGCAGCTCCAGGTTGTAGGCGTTTTTCATGAGGCTGCGGCCCATCAGGAACTCCATGGACAGGTAATGCACCTTCCTTTGTCCCTCATGGGCGGCCTTCTCTCTGGTCTGCACGCCGTGCTCGGCCATAATGTCCCGCAGCACCATGGCGCAGGCCTTCATCATCTCGCCGTCGGTGGCCTGCTTTTCGGTACAGCCGTAGTTCAGCCGCAGCTTCTGCACGATGGCTTCTTTCAGTGTGTCCTTGGTATAGGTCATATGCTAAAATCCTCCGTATGAAAAGCCGGGTATCAGCCCAGCAGATTTCCATAGATGCGGCGGTATTCGCCGGCGCTCCGCGCCCAACTGAAGTCCGCCGTCATGCCCCGGCGCCGCACGGTGTTGAAACCCTGCCGGTCGCCGCGGTACAAGCCGGTGGCCTGCCCGATCACGTCCAGCATGGCCCCGGCGTCGTAGTTTTCAAACAGATAGCCGGTGCCGTCCTCCTGCCCCACCTGGCAGGAACGCACCGTGTCGGCCAGCCCGCCGGTGCGGCGGACGATGGGCACCGCGCCGTAGCGCATGGCGATCATCTGGCTCAGGCCGCATGGCTCGCTGCGGGAGGGCATCAGAAACAGGTCGCACCCGGCGTAGACCCGGCGGGCCAGATCCTCGGCGTAGGTGATCTGCGCCGACAAACGGCCGCCGTACTGCCACGCCTTGCCCCGGAAGAAGTCCTCGAACCGGCTGTCGCCCTTGCCCAGCACCACCAGCTGGCAGCCGGTGGCCATGATGCCGTCCAGTCCCTGCTCCACGATGTCCAGGCCCTTGTGGCCCACCAGGCGGCTGACGATGCCCATCAGAGGCGTGTCCGGCTCCTGGGCAAGCCCCAGCGACGCCTGCAATGACGCTTTGCACGCGGCCTTACCGGCCATGTGGTCCACATCGTAGCGCTCCGGCAGGGCCGGGTCACGGGCGGGGTCGTACCCCGCCACATCCAGACCGTTCACCACGCCGGAGAACTTCCAGTCGATCATGCGCACCACGCTCTCCATCCCCTCGGCATAGGCCGCGTCGTGGAGCTGGGCGGCATAGGTGGGACTGACGGTGGTAACGGCGTCGGACACCAGCATGGCGCCCTTCATCAGGTTCACATCGCCGTCCATTTGCAGTGTGCCGTCATTATACCACCCTCTGTCAAGTCCGAACAGCTGATCCACGGTGTCCTCACCGTAGCGCCCCTGATACTCGATGTTGTGGATGGTGAACACCGTCCGGATGCGGCGTACCGCCTCCCACCGGGTACACACATCCTTGAGATAGATGGGTACCAGCGCCGTCTGCCAGTCGTTGCAGTGGAGGATGTCGGGCATCCAGTCCAGACTGGGCAGCAGGTCGATGACCGCCTTGCAGAAGAAGGCGAAGCGCTCACCGTCGTCGAACTCGCCGTACAGCGCGCTGCGGCAGAAATAGTGCTCGTTGTCCACGAAGTACCACGTCACGCCGTCCTTCTCCAGCGAGAACAGGCCGCAGTACTGGTGGCGCCAGCCCAGATCCACATAGATATAGCGGCGGAACGTCATCTGCTGCCGCCACTGCTGGCCGATCTGGCCGTACAGCGGCAGGATCACCGACACCTCGTCGCCGTTCCGGGCCAGCGCCGGGGGCAGGCTGCCCGCCACGTCGGCCAACCCGCCGGTCTTGCAGAAGGGGAACGCCTCACTGGACACATACAGGATCTTCATACCGCAGCTCCTTTCTCCGGCAGCCCTCAGACGGCGCTGCCCTTGGCGATGACGATGGGATAGTGCTCGTGGCCCATCAGCGTCACATTCTCGCCGACGGTCACGTACTTATCGGTGATGACGTTGCGCAGCACGGCGCCCTTTTTCACCACCGTGTCCTTGAACAGGATACAGTTTTCCACGCTGGCGCCCTTTTCAATGCGCACATTGCGGAACAGGATGCAGTTTTTCACGCTGCCCTGGATATTGCAGCCGTCCGCGATCAGGGAATTGACGCAGGGGCCGCTGGGATCAATATAGCTGGAGGGGGAGTCGTTCTCCTTGCCGTACACCGGCCGCTCCCGGCAGAACAGCGCCTGCCGCAGGGCCGGGTCCAGCAGCTCCATGCTGCGCTGATAGTAGCTCTGCACGCTGTTGATACGGGCGGCGTAGCCGTCGTAGATGTAGGCGTGGAAATGGTACTTCTTCCCCATGTCCTGCAAAATGTTGTGACGGAAGCTGAACTGGTTGCGGCTGGCGCACTCCGTCACCATCCGCAGCAGCAGCTCCTTGCTGAGGATGAACATGTTCAGGCAGCGGTACCCCGCCGGCGCGAACACGTCGTAGGCGGTGTCGGTGATGCGGCCCGTCTCATCCAGTGTAAAGTAGGTGTCCGACACATCGCCGGGCACGGCGGTGCACACCGCCGTCATGTCCGCGCCGCTTTCGATATGGCGGCGCAGCACGTCCTCCAGCGGCAGGTTGATGACGATATCGCTGTCCGACAGCACCACATAGTCCTGCCTGATGCCCTTGAGATAGTTCATGACGCCGGCCAGCGCCTCCACCTTGCCCCGGTACTGGCCGCCGGCGCCCCGGCTCTCGTTGTACGCGAAGGCGGGCAGCAGCGTCAGGCCGCCGTGGTTGCGGCTGAGATCCCAGCTCTTGCCGGAGCCGAGATGATCCAGCATGGACTGGCACTTGCCATGCATGATAACGCCCACATCGGTGACGCCGGCGTTGACCATGGCGGACAGCACAAAGTCGATGACCCGGTAATCCCCGCCGAAGGGGATGGAGCCGTGGACGCGGTTGGCGATAAGCTCCCGCAGGTCCGTCTGCTTTTCGTAGGAGAAGATGATCCCGTGCATGCCTTTCATGGCCGTACCTCCTTACCGCTGGCTCCCAGCATCATTTTCGGTTCCACCACGCCGCCGTCGGGAACGGCGGTGTGCGGCCCCAGCACCGCGATGCCCCAGTGGTCGAAATCCACGCTGCCCGGCGCGCCGCCGACCACCGCGTTCTTCCCCACATGGCAGCCCTCGCCCACAATGGCGTAGGACACCCTGGCCCCGGCCTCAATGACGGCGTTGGGCATCACCACGGAGTAGGACACCTCTGCCCCCTCCCCCACGGAGGAGCCGTAGCTCAGCACGGTGTTCTTCACCTCGCCCAGGATGGTGCAGCCCTTGGCCACGGCGCTGTTGCCGATGTCGCCGTCCGGCCCCACGAACGTGGGCGGGCAGTTGGGCGTGCGCCCGTAGATGGGCCACTTCTTGTCCAGCAGGTTCAGTCCCGAGCCGGGTGACAGCATATCCATATTGGCGTCCCACAGGGAGTCCAGCGTACCCACGTCCTTCCAGTAGCCCTCGAAGCGGTAGGCCGCCATGACTTCCCCCGCCGCCAGCATGGTGGGAATGATGTTCTTGCCGAAATCGTTGTCGCTGTTGGGATCGGCCTCGTCGGCGGTGAGATATGCCTTCAGCTTGCTCCATGTGAAAATATAGATGCCCATGGACGCCAGGTTGCTCTTCGGCTCCTTGGGCTTCTCCGCGAATTCCGTGATGCGGCCGCTGCCGTCCACGGACATGATGCCGAAGCGGCTGGCCTCCTCCCACGGCACCTCCATGACGGAGATGGTGCAGGCGGCCCCGGCCTCCTTATGGCGGCGGAGCATATCGGAGTAATCCATCTTGTAGATGTGGTCGCCGGACAGCACCAGCACATACTCCGGATCATACAGGTCTACGAAGCCCATGTTCTGGTAGATGGCGTTGGCGGTGCCCTTGTACCACACGGCGCCGGTGGCCGACTGGTAGGGCGGCAGGATGTGTACGCCGCCGGACATGCGGTCCAGCTCCCAGGGCTGGCCGTTGCCGATGTAGCCGTTCAGCTCCAGCGGGCGGTACTGGGTGAGTACGCCCACGGTGTCGATGCCGGAGTTGGTGCAGTTGGACAGGGGAAAGTCGATGATGCGGAACTTGCCGCCGAAGGGAACGGCGGGCTTGGCCATATTGCCGGTGAGGACGTAGAGTCTGCTTCCCTGTCCGCCGGCCAGCAGCATGGCCACACATTCTTTCTTCATGCTTGCGTACCTCCTGCTTCCTCTTTTTTCCGTTTCAGCTTCCCGCGGCCCCGCAGGATCACCGCGCCCAGGGGCGGGATGGTCAGTGCGATGGACTGCTGCCGCCCATGGGACGGCACAGGCTCCACGGGGATGGGGCCTGCGGCGCAGACACCGCTGCCGCCCCACTGCGTATCGTCCGTGTTGAATATCTCCTCATAGCTGGCGCGCTCCGGTACGCCGAAGCGGTAGCCCTCCCAGGGCACCGGGGCGAAGTTCACCGCGCAGATCAACTCATGGCCCTTCCGGTCGCGGCGCAGGAACACCAGCACATTGTTGTGGTTGTCGTCGGCCACCAGCCACTCGAAGCCGTCCCAGTCCCGGTCGTTCTCCCAGAGGCTGCGGTTCCGGCGGTACAGCCGGTTCAGCTGACGGATGCACTCGTGGGTGGCGCGGCAGGTGGGATCGTCCAGCAGATACCAGTCCAGCTGGCCTTCAAACGCCCACTCGTGCCACTGGCCCAGCTCCGCCCCCATGAACAGCAGCTTCTTGCCGGGGTGGCACAGCATATAGGCGTAGAATCCCCGGACGCCCGCCAGCTGCCGCCAGTCGTCGCCGGGCATTTTGCCCCGCAGGCTGCCCTTCATATGCACCACCTCGTCGTGGGACAGGGGCAGCACATAGTTCTCGGAAAAGGCGTAGATCATGGAGAACGTCACGTCCTTGTGATGGAACTGCCGGAAATAGGGGTCCATCTTCAGGTAGTGGCACAGGTCGTTCATCCATCCCATGTTCCACTTCAGGTTGAAGCCCAGTCCCCCCTGTTCCGGTGGATACGTCACCAGCGGCCACGCCGTGGATTCCTCCGCCACCATCAGGGCGCTGCCGTTGACGGCAAAGGCCGTCCGGTTCAGGGTGCGCAGGAACTCGATGGCCTCCAGATTCTCCCGTCCGCCGTCCCGGTTGGGCCGCCACGCACCGCCCTGCCGGTCATAGTCCAGATACAGCATAGACGCCACCGCGTCCACCCGCAGCCCGTCGATATGGTACTCCCGCAGCCAGTAGGCCGCGGAGGACAGCAGAAAGCTGCACACCTCCGGCTTGCCGAAGTCGAACACCCGCGTGCCCCAGCCGGCATGCTCCCACTTCAGCGGGTCGCCGTACTCGTACAGACAGGTGCCGTCGAATTCGATAAGTCCGTGGCTGTCCTTGCAGAAGTGGGCGGGCACCCAGTCCAGAATGACCCCCAGCCCCGCCTGATGCAGGGCGTCCACCAGTGCCATGAAATCGTGGGGCGTGCCGTAGCGGCTGGTGGGCGCGAAATAGCCGGTACACTGATAGCCCCAGCTGTCGTCCAGCGGATACTCCGTCACCGGCAGCAGCTCCACGAAATTGTAGCCCATGCTTTTGACGTAGGTGGGCAGCTCCCGCGCCAGCTCCCGGTAGCTGAGACTGGTGCCGTCCTCATGCCGCCGCCATGAGCCGAGATGCACCTCGTAGATCAGCAGCGGGCCGTTCACCGGCGGCTCCGCGGCACACTTCTCCCGCCACGCCTCATCACGCCAGACATAGCCCGACAGGTCGTACACCTTGCTGTCGGAGCCGGGACGGGTCTGTGCGTGGAACGCAAAGGGATCCGCTTTCCATACCGTGCGGCCGTCCGCGCCGGTAACGATGTACTTGTAGCTGTCGTATACGGCGGCGTTCTCCGCCGTATACGACCATACGCCGTCCGCATCCCGGTGCATGTCCGCGCTCTGCCAGCCGTTGAAGTCACCGGCCAGCGCCACATGCCGTGCGTGGGGCGCCCAGACGCGGAACGTATACCCCTGCGGGGCGGGGTGTGCGCCCAGATATGTATACGCGCTGTCCCAGCTCCCGCCGCGGTACAGCTCCATCTCCTTGGTCATGACCTCTCTCCTTTTGCAGCACCATACCACATCCGCCGCGCCGATGGCGGCGAAACCGGGCGGTACGCCTGTCTTTTGCCTGTATTGTATCCTTTTTGTGTTTCTCCGTCAATAAACACGGCTCGCCTTTTGGCGAAACCCGTTACCGGTAACGTCCTCCGGAAAAGCGCGAAAGGGAGCGCGGCCTGTGGGCCGCGTCTCCCTTGTATGCTATTCCTCCTCCGGTTGATGCTGCACGGCGGCGCCGCCCAGGCCGAAGTCGTCGGCCACGCTGGCCGTGTCCCGGCGCAGCATGGTCTCCATCACCCGAATATCGCTGTCGATGTCCATGGCATCGGTGCGGTACAGCTCGTCCAGCTGATGCTCGAAGCCCGCCACGATGCTGTCCATGGTGGCCTCGATGCGTCCCTTGGCCTGCGACAGGTTCTCGCCGCTGACCCCCGCCTCCTCAAAGGCCGCGTAGTTCTCCAGCAGCTTCAGGGTGGTAGGCAGGTAGTAGTTCAGGAACGTGCCGGCGGCGTTCTTCTTGGCCGGTGTGTCCTCGATGGCCTTAAAGATACGGCCCGACACCTGCTCGATCCGGTCGATCTTGGCGCTCAACGCCTCGTCGGCGATGCGGTCGTTCAGCTCCCGGATCTGCCGCAGGATGCCGGCATAGCCCTCCGCCGCCTGAGGCTGCACCGCCGGCTCCTCCGGCTGCTGCATCTGGCGGGCCTTGTCAAAGTACGCCGTGGCGGCGGCCTGCGAGCGGAACAGCATGCCGCTGCCCATGTCGATATAAGCCTCGTCGCCCCACAGCCCCTTCTCCAGCATGAGGCCCACATCCTTCTCCACCTTGCGGCGGGACACATTGGCCGCCCGGGCCAGATAGTCCAGGGGCACGGCGGGCTTCTGCCCGGCGGTGCGGAGATAGGTAGCGAACCGGCGCTGGCGGCGCTTCATGGCACCGCTGCCCAGCAGCAGCGACGCGCCGCCGGCCAGCATGCCCAGCGGATAGAACATCTGCCGCAGGAAATACCACCACTCGTTGTGGTGGTACGCATAGGACAGGTTATCCCCCACGGCGGAAAACAGCGCCATGCACCCCACGATGCCCAGTATGGCCCCGATGATCCGCATGGTCCTGCCGCCCTTGTCGGTATATTCCGGCGTCCGCGTCACCTGCTGCACGGCGCTGCGGGCCTTCTCCGCCTGGGCGGACTGGCCCACCCGCTGGGAGGTGCGCTGCCCAGTCTGGGCCGGCGCATAGGTGCGGACGGTCTTCTTTTTTCCGTTTCCCTCACTGAGCTTGCTCAGCAGCATGATCAGGCCGATGGGCCATGCCACCGCAAACATGATGGCGATGAAGATCCACGAGCCGATGTCATTGTCCTTTTTGGGCGGCTGCTGCCGCGGCGGCTTGGGCTGCTCCGGCTGGAAGCCGTTTTCGTTGTCGTATTCGTATGCCATCAGGTCTTGAACCCCTTTCCCTGCAGCTTCCGCTTGTTGCCCTTTTCATCCACGATGTAGGTGTTGTCCAGCTCCCGCCGGAGGTTGCCCATGATGGCGTCCAGATACTCCTGGCGCAGCGCCTCCCGCTCCTTCTGCTCCTCCTCCGTCAGGCCCTCGGCCTTGGCCTTGTGGGCCAGTTCGTTGATGCGGTCGATCTTTTTCTGATCCATATATGCTCTCCCTTATACAAAGCGCCGGATGACCACGGGCAGACGCCCCTTTTTCGTGGGGCCTCCCACACTGTCCAGCACACATTTTCCCATTCCCCGGCAGGTGATGGTATCCCCCGCCGCCACCGGCTTATCCGGCTTCTGGCACACCGTCCAGTTTACCTGCACCGCGCCCTTTTCCACGGCCTCCGCCGCCCTGCCCCGGCTGATGGAGAACCCTGCCGCCAGCACATTGTCCAGCCGCAGGGACGACACGGTGTCCCGTATCTCCTTGCACGCCTGAACGGGTATCTCCAGTTCCTCCAGCGGCAGGGGTGCCGTTTTCAGCTTCACCCGCCCCGCCGACTCCCATTCCGACAGCAGGAACGCCGCCGTTTTCGGCAGGGCCAGCACCTGGCACCGGCCCTCTGTCATCAGTATATCGCCAATGGTGCCCCGGGTCAATCCCAAGCCCATCAGACTGCCCAGAATATCCCGGTGGGTCAGGCTCTCTCCGCCGTACCACGATGCCGCCACCGCCGCAGCGGCGTCCGGCCCCGGCTCCTCCGCCCAGTCGGGCAGGAAGAACAGCCGCTGCCGCTCCGCACCGCCGAAGCCGCCGGAGAACACATAGCCGTCCTGCGCGCCCAGCATGTGCAGCAGCCGCTGGGCCGCCGCCTGCTCCTGGGGCGACAGGAAATCCGTGGCCGTAGGGATGTTCCGCTGGCGGCACTGCTCCCACTTATCCCACACGCGGCCCAGCAGCAGACGCTCGTCCTCGTCCCGGGCCGCCCGGTCCAGCAGCTCACGCCTGTCCATAGGCACCTCCCAGATCCTGTGTGCGGTACAGCCTTGCATACGCGCCGTTCAGCGCCAGCAGCTGCCGGTGGCTGCCCTCCTCGGCGATGCGGCCGTTCTGGATGACCAGAATACGGTTCGCCGCCCGGATGGTGGACAGCCGGTGGGCGATGATGAGAGTGGTGCGCCCCTGGGACAGCTCATCAAAGGCCCCCTGTATCTTCGCCTCCGTCACGCTGTCCAGCGCGGAGGTGGCCTCGTCCAGAATGAGGATGGGCGGGTCCTTCAGGAAGATGCGGGCGATGGACACCCGCTGCTTCTGACCGCCGGACAGCAGCGTGCCCCGCTCGCCCACATAGGTGTCGAACCCGTCGGGCATGGCCATGATATCGTCGTAGATCTCCGCCCGCTTCGCCGCGGCCTCCACCTCCTCGTCGGAGGCGCCGGGCCGCCCGTAGCGGATGTTCTCCCGGATGGTGTCGGCGAACAGGAACACATCCTGCTGCACGATGCCGATGGCCCGGCGCAGGGAACCCTGGGTCACCTGCCGCACGTCCAGCCCGTCCACCCGGATGCTTCCCTCGTCCACGTCGTAGAACCGGGGCAGCAGCTGGCACAGGGTGCTCTTGCCGCCGCCGGATGGTCCCACCAGCGCCACCGTCTCCCCGGCGGGAACGGACAGCGACACATCGTGGAGTACCTCCGTCTCCCCGGCATAGGCAAAGGACACATGCTCCACGTCCACCGCGCCCCGCACATCCGTCAGCTCCACGGCGTCGGGGGCATCCTGGATCGTCGGCTCCGTGCGCATCAGCTCCACAAAGCGGTTCAGCCCCGCGAAGCCGTTGGAGAACATCTCCGCGAAGTTGGCCAGCTTCCGGATGGGGCTGACAAAAGACGTAACGTACAGGGAAAACGTGATCAGATCCACGTAGTCCATGCGCTCCCGCATGATGAGCCAGCCGCCCACGGCGATCACTGCCACCGGCAGGATGTTGGTGAAAAACTCCATGACGGCGGTGAAGAAGCCCATCTCCTTATGGAACCCGCGCTTGGCGGTCTTGAACACCTCGTTGGCCTCATCGAACCGCTCCTGCTGGGCCTCCTCGTTGGCAAAGGCCTTGGTGGTGCGGACGCCGGACAGGCCGGACTCGATAGCGGCGTTGATGACGCCGGTCTTCTGCTTGGCGGCGCGGGAAGCGGCGCTCATCTGCTTCCGGCGGCGAAACGCCGCCAGCAGCAGCACCGGCAGCATCACCAGCAGCACCAGCGCCAGCTCCCACCGGATGCAGAACATCACCACCAGCGCGCCCACGATGGTCACCAGCGAGATGAACAGATCCTCCGGCCCGTGGTGGGCCAGCTCCGTCACCTCGAACAGGTCGCTGGTCAGGCGGCTCATCAGCTGGCCGGTACGGTTCTTGTCGTAGAAATCAAAGCCCAGTTCCTGCATATGGTGGTACAGGTCCCGCCGGATATCGGCCTCCACCCGGATGCCGAATGTGTGGCCCCAGTAGGCCACCACGAAGTACAGCCCGGAGCGCACCACATACGCCGCCACCACCGCCGCCATCACGATGAAGAACACCCGGAACTGCTTTTCCGGCAGCCATGTGTACATCGCGGTGCGGGACACCAGCGGAAATGCCAGATCCACCACGGCAATGAGGAACGCGCAGGTCATGTCCAGCGCGAACAGCCGCCGGTGGGGCTTGAAATAGGACAGGAAGATCCGCAGCAGGCTGCGGGTCTGGAAATCTTTCGTTGTCATGTTCATCCTCGCTCGATCTTGCATATTCAGCTGTATATTGTACCACATCCTCTCTGTTCGCGCAAGAGCCGCACTGCCTGTCGATCCCGCGGTTTTCCCGGCTTTCCGGCTTTGAAATTTCCCCTTGAATTTGTGCGCCGTCTACGGTATAATATCCCCGTTATGTGCCGGTGTGATGGAATTGGTAGACGTAGTGGACTCAAAATCCACCGCTGGCGACAGCGTACCGGT
>CAKTPQ010000016.1 GCA_934591745.1 uncultured Oscillospiraceae bacterium | reverse complement strand
CTGCTGCTGGTGGACGCCGCCGAGCGTCCGGAGGATATCGACGTGAACCGCGCCCTCCGCGCCCGCGAGGAGGCGGAGGAGCAGCTGCGGCAGAAGCGCAGCATGGCGGAGTATCAGCTGGCGCAGGGCAATCTGGCCCGCGCCCTGAACCGCCTGCGCGTCAGCGGCAGAGGATAAGATCGTATAACGTATAAAAAGAGCGCTGCGGCTGTGCCGCAGCGCTCTTTTTATATATGCTCCGCTTTCAGATGCCCAGCTTTTCCAGCGCCGCCATCCGCAGGCAGATGCAGAACACGGCGATAGCCTGCTCCAGCTCCGCCACCGGCGGGAAGGAGGGGGCGATACGGATGTTGCTGTCGTTGGGGTCGATGCCGTAGGGGAACGTGGCCCCCGCGCCGGTCATGGTGACGCCTGCCTCCTTACACAGGGCCAGCGTCCGCTTGGCGCAGCCGGGCATGGCGTCCAGGCTGACGAAATAGCCGCCCACAGGCCGCTTGTAGTCCGCAATACCCAGCGGCGCGATCTCCCGGTCCAGCCCGCCCAGCACCGCGTGGAACTTGGGGGCCAGAATGGCCGCGTGCTCCTTCATCAGCGCCAGCGTGTGCGCCCGGTCCTGAAGAAACAGCACGTGCCGCAGCTGGTTGATCTTGTCAAAGCCAATGGTCTGGATGTTGATGAGCTTTGTGAAGTAGTCAATGTTGGCCTCGCTGGCCGCCATGACGCCCACGCCCGCGCCGGGGAACGTGACCTTGCTGGTGGACGCGAACTCGTACACCATGTCGGCGCTGCCGTACTGGGCGCACAGACTGATGATGTCAGGGAAGGGCACAAAGTCGCAGTCGAACTCGTGGATGCAGTAGGCGTTGTCCCACATCAGCATAAAGTCCGGTGCGGCGGGCTTCATGGCCGCCAGACGGCGGATGGTCTCCTCTGAATACACCACGCCCTCGGGATTGGAGTACTTGGGCACGTTCCACATGCCCTTCACCGCCGGGTCGCGGATCAGCTCCTCCACCATGTCCATGTCGGGGCCGTCGGCGGTCATGGGCACGGAGATCATCTCCACGCCGAAGCTGGCCGTCACCTTGAAGTGCCGGTCATAGCCGGGCACCGGGCAGATCCACTTCACCTTGTCCAGCTTGCCCCAGGGCTTCTCGCTGTGGAGCAGACCGTGGGTGAACGCTTTGGAGATAGCGTCGTACATCAGCTGCAGGCTGGCGTTGCCGCCCACGAATACCTGATCCGGCTTACAGCCCAGAATGTCCGCGAACAGCTTCCGTGCCGCGGGAATGCCCGCCACCTCACCGTAGTTCCGGGTCTCCACGCCGTCGGACACGAACTGCTCCGGCTTTGTCAGCAGCCCGAAAATGGGCGTCACCAGATCCAGCTGTTCCCGGCCCGGCTTGCCACGGGCCATGTTCAGCGCCAGATGCAGCGCCTTGGCGCTTTGGTATTCCGCCTGCAGGGCCGCATATTCCGCCTGCCGCTCAGGCAATGTCATGTCTGTGTATTTTTTTTTCATGATGAAGGACCTCCGCCGTATTTTTTTTGCGATTATACACTGTTTCCCGTCCCTTGGCAATCACTTTTTTCGGATGTCGTAGATGTCCGTCCGCCGTGCCGAAAGGATCGGCAGCTGCCTGCGTATGGCGGACACCAGCTCCAGCTCCAGCTCCGTCACCGCCACCTCCTCGCCGGCGCCGCACTGATGGAGCACCGTGCCCCACGGGTCGCAGACGATGGAGTGGCCCCACGCTACATAGGACGCCGTCTCGTCCCGGGCCGGGGAGACGCCCACGGTGAACACCTGCTCATCCACGGCCCGCTGCCGGAACAGCAGCTCCCAGTGGGCCGGGCCGGTGGTCATGTTGAAAGCCGCCGGCACCACCAGCACCTGCGCGCCCTCCAGCGTCATCAGCCGCGCCAGCTCCTGGAACCGCAGGTCGAAGCAGATGCAAAGTCCCATCCTCCCCCACGGCGTGTCGAACACCGTCACCGCGTCGCCCGCCGTCAGGGTGTCCGACTCCCGGAACCGCTGGCCGCCGGCCACGTCGATGTCAAAGAGGTGCATCTTCCGGTGCCGGGTCACACAGCGCCCGTCCGGAGCGAACACATAGCTGGTGTTGTACACCCTGCCGCCGTCCAGCTCCGGGAGGGAGCCGCCCACCACCCACAGGCCGTTTTCCGACGCGGCCCGGGACAGCATCCGGTACGCCTCACCGCCCTCCGCCTCACCGTAGGCGCGGAAGCAGCCGTTGTCGTAGGGGCAGCAGAACATCTCCGGCAGCACCGCCATGTCCGCACCCTTCACGCTGGCCAGCAGTGCCTCCGCATGGCGGAGGTTTTCCGCCTTGCCGGGCCGCACCCGCATCTGTATCTGTGCAAGCTTCATGCCTTTACACCTCACTTATTGCAATGTCCTGCGTTAATAGTATTCCCGCAGCACCAGCTCGGTCACGCCCTCGCTGACGCTGACCATGCGCTTCACCTGGCTGCGCCGCCCGTAGGTCAGCCACAGCATGTCCCGGATGGCCGTGCCGCCGCGATAGCCGTGGATCAGCCGCAGCCGGTAGGTGCCCGCGCCGGCCCGGCGCAGGGCTGCGTCCACCGCGATCTGCGCCTGATAGGTATTCATGCCGTGGAGATCCAGCTCCACCACACCGCCGGTCATGACAACACCTCCTCTCATTTGCCCTAATCATACGGGAAACAAATTGTGTTTTCAACCGTTTTGTGGTAAAATACCCCGGAATAAACATTGCGGGGTGGCCTATGAATGTTCTGGTGGTATCCGATTCCCACGGAAAAGTGGACAAACTCATACAGGCGGTGGAGCAGACCCATCCGGACTATGTGCTCCATCTGGGTGACTGCCAGCGGGATCTGGAGCGGCTGCGGCAGACGTTTCCCATGCTGCCCATGGAGGGCGTACCGGGGAACTGCGACTACGGCAGCTGCGACCAGCCGGAGCGGCTCATCGAGCTGGGCGGCGTGCGCATCCTCATGCTCCACGGGCACACACGGGGCGTGAAGTCCGACGTGATGCGGGCGGTATGGGCCGCCCGGGAGTGCGGTGCCCAGGTGCTGCTGTTCGGCCACACCCATCGGCCGCTGGTGGACAACGACGGCTCACTGCTGGTGCTGAATCCCGGTGCTGCCGGCGATCCGCTGCGCCCCACCTGCGGCATCCTTACCATCGAAAACGGCAAAGCGGACGCCCGGACGCTGAACCTTTGAAAGGAGCAACACTATGCTGACCATCGGCTGTCACCTCTCCGCCTCCGACGGCTTTCTGGCCATGGGACAGACGGCACTGTCCATTGGCGCCAATACATTCCAGTTCTTCACCCGCAACCCCCGGGGCAGCAAGGCCAAGACCATCGATCCCGCCGACGCGGCGGCGCTGGCGGAACTGCTGGCGGCGCACCGCTTCGGGCCGCTGGTGGCCCACGCGCCCTATACCATCAACCCCTGCTCTAAAACGGAGCGCACACGGGAGTTCGCCCGCATGACGCTGGCGGACGACCTGAAGCGCATGGAGCATCTGCCCGGCAACTACTACAACTTCCACCCCGGCAGCCACACGGAGCAGGGGATGGAGGTGGGCATCGGCCAGATCGCCGATACCCTCAACGCCATCCTCAAGCCGGGGCAGCGCACCACGGTGCTGCTGGAAACCATGTCCGGCAAAGGCTCGGAGGTAGGCGGCCGCTTCGAGGAGCTGCGGGAGATCATGGACCGCGTGGCGTTGGGCGACCGGCTGGGTGTCTGCATGGATACCTGCCACGTCTCCGACGCGGGCTACGACATCGCCGGGGACATCGACGGCGTGCTGACGGAGTTCGACCGGGTCATCGGCCTCCGCCGGCTGAAAGCGGTACACATCAACGACAGCATGAACCCGCTGGGCGCCCACAAGGACCGCCATGCCCGCATCGGCGAGGGGTATTTGGGGGAGGCGGCCTTTGCCCGCATCATCAACCACCCGGCCCTGCGTGACCTGCCCTTCGTTCTGGAGACGCCCAACGATCTGGCGGGCTACGCACGGGAGATCGCCCGGCTCAGGGAGCTGAGGACGGAATGATGCTGCGTATATCGGCACTGTTTCTGGGCCTGCTGGGGCTGGCGGGGCTGTATTTTCACTCCACGCTGCCTGTGACGGGCCATATCCGGCCTGGATTTTTCGCGTTCTATACCAATCTCAGCAATCTGCTGCTGGCGGTGTACCAGCTGGCGTTGGGGGCCAGCGGCCACGATCCGGGGAGCGGCGTATTCCGGTGGCTCAGTTCCCCCGGTGTCGCCCTGAGCATGACACTGTGCATCTTTGTGACCCACCTCATCTACCAGTGGGTGCTGGTGCCGTCGGCCAGAAAGCGCGGCAAGGCGCTGTCCGACATCGGCTTCAGCAGCTTCGGCAATCTCTGCGTCCACTACACCGTGCCGTGGCTGACGGTGGTGCAGTGGCTGCTGTGGCAGGACAAGTCCGGCCTCAACGTCGGCCACGCCGCGTGGTGGCTGTTGCTGCCGCTGTCCTACTTCGCCTTCGGTATGCTCCGCGGCGCCGCGGGGAAGCCCATCGGCCATACGAAGCACTGCTACCCCTACCCCTTTATGGATCCGCAGGTCATGGGCCGGCGGTTCTGGCCGGTGATCCTGCTGCTGATCGCGGCGTTTTTCGCCCTGGGCTGTCTGTTCGTGTTCATCGGACGGCTGCTGTAAACATATAAAAAAGGAGCGCGCATGGGATGTCCCCATGTGCGCTCCTTTTTGCGTGTATGACTGGCTCAGTAGCCGATGCGGCGGTCCACATACCGCGCCAGCGGGCGGCCTGCGGCGTAGTTCTCCAGATCCTCACAGAACAGCGCCACGTTCTTGTCCCTGGTATAGCCCAGACTCATCTGCCCGGAGATGTGGGGCGTGATCAGCAGGTTCTTGGCCTCCCACACCGGGTCGCCGTCGGGGATAGGCTCTCTGGCGAACACGTCCAGCGCCGCGCCCGCCAGCTTCCCGGCGTTCAGTGCCTCCACCAGCGCGGGCTGGTCAATGGCGGTGCCCCGGCCCACATTGACCACATAGGCCGTCTCCGGCAGCAGAGCGATGCGCTGACGGGACAGGATGCCCACGGTGTCCGGCGTGGAGGGCAGCGCCATCACCAGAATATCGGTGTCCGGCAGCAGAGCGTCCAGCTCGTCGTGGGTGTAAACACCGTCAAAGGCGGGATCGGCGGGCTTTTTCGTGCGGCGGACGCCCCGGATGATTTTGGCACCCATGGCCTTGGCCCGGCGCGCAAACTCCGTGCCGATGTCGCCGGTGCCCAGCACGGTGATGGTGCTGCCGATGATGGAGCGCATGGGCATCACCGGGCCCCAGCGGTGTGCGTCGGCGTCCCGCACATAGGCGGGGGCGTGGCGCAGCAGCATCAGCGTCACCATGATAAGGTGCTCTGCGATGGTGACGCCGTAGGCGCCGGAGGAGTTGCTGAGCACCACGTCCGGCGAGGGGTACAGGGCGTTGTCCAGATAGGCATCCACCCCGGCGAAGCTGCCGCAGAACCACTTCAGCCCTGTGAAGCTCTTGAGGTCGGCGGGCCGGGGCATGCCGTACAGCACCTCGTACTGTCCGGCCTTTTCCGCCGGTACGCAGCTGTCGGGGTAGTAGTCCGCCGTGAAGCCGCAGCGGGCGGCGGTGCTGTCGATCAGCGCGTGGTGGGACGGCTCCAGAAAATTTCCGAGAACGGCGATCTTTTTCATCTGTATACCTCCAGTAGTTTTTCCGCGCAGCGCATGCCGTCGGCGGCGGCGGACAGGATGCCGCCGGCATAGCCGGCTCCCTCGCCGCAGGGGTACACGCCGCGAATATTGGCCTCATAGTGTTCATCCCGCACCAGCCGCACCGGGGAGGAGGAGCGTGTCTCCACGCCGGTGAGCAGGGCGTCCGGGTCATCGTAGCCCTTGAGCTTCCGGCCCAGCTCCGGCAGCGCCAGCGCCAGCGTCTCGCTGATGAACGGCGGCAGGCAGCGGTGCAGGTCGGTATAGGTGACGCCCGGCAGATAGCTGGGTGTCACACGCCCCGGTCCCGCGGAGGGCCGGCCCGCCAGAAAATCCTCCACCCGCTGACAGGGGGCGCGGTAGTTACCGCCGCCCAGCGCAAAGGCGGCGTCCTCCAGCTGCCGCTGCAGCCGTATGCCGGAGAGGGGGTGGCTGTCGGGAAAGTCGGCGGGGGTGACGTTCACCAGCAGCGCGCCGTTGATGTTCTCCCTGTCCCGGGCGTACTCGCTCATGCCGTTGGTCACCACGCGCTCCGCCTCCGATGCGGCGGCCACCACCTGACCGCCGGGGCATACGCAGAACGAAAAGGCGCTGCGCCCGTTGGGCAGATGGCAGGACAGCTTGTAGGTGGCCGGCGGCAGGGAGGGATGGCCCGCCAGCTTTCGGTAGCGGGCGGCGTCCACCGCCGCCTGCCGGTGTTCGATGCGCACGCCCATGGCAAAGGGCTTCTGCTTCATGGCGATCCCCGCACCGTACAGCATTTCAAAGGTGTCCCGGGCGCTGTGTCCCAGCGCCAGCACCACCTGCCGGGCGGGAAGGGTGTAAAGCATCTCTCCCTCCCGGACGCTGGCGGCTGTCACGGCCCCGTCCTGTACGGTCAGCCCCTCCAGCCGTGCGCCGAACCGGATGTCCGCCCCGGCCTCCAGCAGCTGCCGCCGCAGGCTTTGCAGCGCAATGTGCAGCATGTCGGTGCCCACATGGGGCAGCGCGTCGGTGAGGATGCTCTCCGGTGCGCCGCAGGATACCAGCTGCTCCATGATGAAGCGGTGCCGCACGTCCCGTGTGCCGGTGTTCAGCTTCCCGTCGGAGAAGGCCCCGGCGCCGCCCTCGCCGAACTGGACGTTACTCTCCGTGTCCAGCTCACCGGTGGCCCAGAAACGCTGTACGTCCCGCTGCCGCTGCTCCACGCACTGTCCCCGCTCCAGCAGGATGGGGCGTGCGCCGCATTTTGCCAGCACCAGCGCGGCAAACAGTCCGGCAGGCCCCGCGCCCACCACAATGGGGCGCACCGCCGGGGCGGCCACGGGGGCGGGGGGCGCGTACTGCTCCGGCGTGTAGGCGGTGACACGCTTATCCCGACACCGGCGGAGCAGTGCGGCCTCCTGCGGGGCGGAGACAGCCACGGTGTACACGAATGTCAGCCCCTCCCGGGCATCGATGGCGCGGCGCAGCACCGTCAGCCCCGTCAGGGCCGACGGGTCGGTGCGCAGCAGCCGGGCGCACTTGGGCAGCAGCGCCGACTCCGGCTCCCCCGGCAGCAGGCGCAGTTGGTCGATCCGCAGCATAGCGCTCACCTCGTTTTCAAAAAGTTAAAATTTCCAGCGGAAACTTAAAGCTTGGATTAAGGAAACTGTTTATCCTAATAGACATAGAGCAGAAAACAGTTCCCGGCGGCGGTATCATACCACGATTTGCCCACCGCTACAAGCCAAAACGCAGAACTTGCCGAAAAAGGAGGCATTCTTTATGTACTACAACGACGATTTCAGAAGCAGCGACCAGTACCGCTACACCAACCGCGACCAGCTGCCCAGGGACGATTACGCCCCAGACCCCAACCGCACCCCGGCCCATACGCCGGAGGTCCCCCGGAAGCAGGGCTTCTTCCACCGCACCGCCGTGAAGGTGACGGCGCTGATCCTGGCCTGTGCCGTGGCGGGAGGCCTGGCGGGCTGGGGCGGCGCGGCTATCGCCAAAAGCAGCGGCACCGAAAAGACCGCTATCCAGCAGAGCGACCGCCAGCCGGTGTCGGTGCAGGTCAAGACCGTGGACGGCCAGACGAAGATGGAACCGGCAGAGGTGTACGCCTCTGTGGTGAACAGCGCCGTGTCCATCAACTGCTCCGCCACCAGCACCAACATCTTCGGCCAGCAGACCCAGACCGCCTCCTCCGGCAGCGGCTTCATCATCACCGAGGACGGCTATGTGGTCACCAATTACCACGTCATCAGCGGGGCCAGCTCCGTGCAGGTGACACTGTATAACGGCGACACCTATGATGCCACCGTCATCGGCGGCGACAGCGACTACGATGTGGCGGTGCTGAAGATCAACGCCTCCGGCTTGCAGCCCGTGACGCTGGGCGAGAGCGCCGACGTCAACGTGGGCGACACCGTGCTGGCCATCGGCAATCCTCTGGGCGAGCTGACATTCTCCATGAGTCAGGGCATCGTCTCCAGCTGTGACCGTGCCATCAACGTGGACGGCACGCCCTTCAACATGATCCAGGTGGACTGCTCCATCAACCCCGGCAACTCCGGCGGCCCGCTGGTAAACCTGTACGGCGAGGTGGTGGGCATCGTGTCCGCCAAGTACTCCAGCTACTCCAGCACCACGGTGGAGGGTCTGGGCTTCGCCATCCCCATCAGTGACGTGCGCAGCATCATCACCGACATCATGGAAAACGGCGCCGTGACGGATAAGGCCTACATGGCCATCACCGCCGGCACCATGACCGAGCAGATGGCGGCGCAGTACAGCATCGACGTGACCCAGGGCGTGTTCGTCTACTCCGTGGTGTCCGGCGGCGCCGGCGACAAGGCCGGCCTGCGCCTGGGCGACGTCATCACCAAAATGGGCGACAAGACCCTGACCTCCCGTCAGGACCTGTCCGCCGCCATGAAGGGCTATCGCGCCGGTGATACCGTGACCCTCACCGTGTACCGTAACGGCCAGTATATCGAGACGGAGCTGACCTTCGACGCCCAGCCCCAGACCACCGGCTCACAGGAGGACACCACCCAGAGCAGCGGCAATAACGGCAATAACGGCGGCAATGGCTACGGCCAGATGCCCGACAACTGGCAGGACTTCTACAACTACTTCTTCGGCGGCCGCGGCTAAACTGTGCATGCGGCCACAGGACCTCCGGCTTTCAGCCGGAGGTCCTGTTTTTTCGCACCGCGGAAATTCCTCTTGTACTTCACGGAAAAGTAGTATATAATATACCGTATTAAATTGTGTCCATATTCAATTTGTTACCATTTCCGCAGAAAGGAAGTCAGCTATGATAAAAGTCCCCACTGAGCACGGTGAGATCACCATCAGCGACGCGGTGTTCACCACCATCACCGGCGCTGCGGCCACCAACTGCTTCGGCGTCAAGGGCATGGCCCAGCGCAGCATGACGGACGGTCTGGTCCACCTCCTGCGCCCGGAGGCCATGAGCAAGGGCGTCAAGGTCACCTACAACGACGACGGTACCGTTTCCATCGAGCTGCATATCATCGTGGAAAACGGCGTCAATATCGCCACTGTCTGCCGTTCCATTATGAGCGAGGTCAAATATGTGGTCAATCTCAACACCGGCGTCACCGTTAAGACGGTGAACGTCTGCGTGGATTCCGTCACGGTGTGACATCGCTAAGAAGGAGAAAATACGACATGACAGATAGGATCAGCGGCGGCGCCTTCAAGCAGATGGTCGCCTTCGGCGCCGCTTGTATTGCCCAGCAGAAACAGACCATCAACGATCTCAATGTGTTCCCGGTGCCCGACGGCGACACCGGCACCAATATGTGCCTGACCATCCAGACCGCGGTGAACGAGCTGCGCAAGTGCCAGCCCGCCACGGTGGACGAGGCCGCCAAGGTCACGGCCTCCGGTCTGCTGCGGGGCGCACGGGGCAACTCCGGCGTTATTCTCTCCCTGCTGTTCCGGGGCATGAGCAAGGTGCTCAAGGGTACGGCGGAGGCAGACGGCGCCCAGCTGGCCGCCGCCATGCAGGAGGGCGTGGCCACCGCCTACGGCGCGGTGATGAAGCCCGCCGAGGGCACGGTGCTCACCGTGTCCCGCTTGGCCGCCCAGCGGGCGCTGGAGGCGGCGGGGGAGCAGAACTCCGCCGAGTACGTGCTGGAAGAGGCCATCAAGACCGGCTATGCCACGCTGGCGGAGACCATCGAGATGAACCCGGTGCTGAAAAAGGCCGGTGTGGTGGATGCCGGCGGCAAGGGCTACCTCATCATTCTGGAGGGTATGCTCCGGGCCCTGCGGGGCGAGGAGATCCCCAAGGTGGAGGAACAGGCAGAGGAGAAGGCGGACTTCGCCGCCATCGGCGACGAGGATATCACCTTCGCCTTCGACACCGTGTTCATCGTCCGCAAGACCACGGACCGTCCGCTGGACGGCCTGCGGGAATATCTGGGCAGCATCGGCGACAGTCTGGTGATCGGCGAGGATGACGAATCCTTCAAGGTACACGTCCACACCGACACCCCCGGCGACGCGCTCAACGAGGCACAGAAGTACGGCACGCTGGAGCTGGCCAAGATCGAGAACATGCGCACCCAGGCGGCGGATCTGGCGGCGGGCCGCAAGGCCCAGTCCACCGACGATCTGGACGCTGTCGAGGAGGAGCTGGAGAAGGGCGCCTGCGCCGTGGCCGCGCCGGAAAAGCGCTACGGCTTCCTGGCGGTCTGCGCCGGTGACGGCCTTGCCGCCGTGTTCCGTGATCTGGGCGTGGACCGCATCGTGTCCGGCGGTCAGACCATGAACCCCTCCACCGAGTCCATCCTCCGGGAGATCGACCAGACCCCCAGCGAGGTGGTGTTTGTCCTGCCCAACAACAAGAACATCATCATGGCGGCCCAGCAGTGCGTGGGCCTGTCGGAGAAGGAGGTCATCGTGGTCCCCACGGCCACTGTGCCGCAGGGCATCTCCGCCATGATGTGCGTGGACCCGGAGGAACCGGATCCGCAGAATATTTTGCAGGCCATGACCGACGCGGCGGCCAATGTCACCACGGCGCAGATCACCTACGCCGCCCGCAACTCCGATTTCGACGGCTTCGCCATCAATGAGGGCGACTATCTGGCCCTGTGCGACGGAAAGCTGCTGGGCACCGACCGCAGCCTCGACGTGCTGCTGGAGCGGCTGGCCCGTCTGGCGGCGGATAAGAGCGCCGAGTTCATCACCGTCTACGCCGGTGAGGGCGTGTCCGATGAGGACGCCGCCCGCGCCGCATCCCTGTTCGAGACAGTGTGCCCCGATGCGGAGGTCAGCGCCCTGCCCGGTGGTCAGCCGGTGTATTACTACATCGTGGCCATCGAGTAACGACAACAAAGCGTATAATTCGACAGAGAAAACACTGCTTGTATTCGATCTTGCAAGATTTTTTCATAAAACGCCAGACCGCCCCCTGATGCTTCTGCATCAGGGGGCGGTTTTCTTGTGCGGAGGTGAGGGGGACCACCGCACGGGGACGGGGGGCGTTTTCTCTGGCCCAGGCGAATCGTGCGTCAGCGCACTTCTGCCAGTCTGCGGGCCACTACGGCGGTGCGGGCCGCCAGCTTGCGGATGCTCAGGTGTTCCATGCCCCGCACATAGGTATCCAGACGGTCCTGGAACGGCGCGGCCCAATCCTGCGGGATGCCGTCCATGCCGGTGCTGCTGCCCAGAATGGTCATCAGCTGCGCGGCGTTGCAGTCAGAGTCCTTGCCGCAGATGCCGCAGATCTCCAGTGTGTCCACGAAGCGGCCCTGACCGAACCAGAGGGCGATGACTTCGATGGCCGCGTTGGGGTAGGCGTGTACCCAGTTATAGCGCTCCAGCTTTTTCTCGCAGACCCGCCATGCGGACAGATAGTCGTCATGTGCGCGGCACTGCTCCAGCGCGAAGCGGATAACGCTGCCGTACTGGCTGTCGGCGGGGATGCAGTCGATCGCCTGCTGCACCAGTCGGCGGGTGTCACTTTCACAGAAGGCCATGGCGCACAGAATGGCATTGAATACCTCGCCCAGAATGCCGTTGTGGAAGTGGGAGATCTCCGCGTCCTGCCATGCGGCCCGGGCGGCTGCGGCGGCGTCGCCGGGATAGAGCTGGCCCAGAATAGTGCCGCGCATCTGGGCGCCGATCCACTCGCTCCAGGGATTGTTGAAGCGGCCGCTCTCCGGCGGCATGATGCCGCAGCGCAGATTGCGCAGAGCCATATCCTCCGCCGACCAGCCGAAGCCGATGCGGCTCAGCCACTCAAAGGCGATGTCGCGGGAGGTGGTGCCGGCGCCGTGCTGCTCGTAGGCGGCCAGCAGCGCCAGCTCGTAGGTGATGTCGTCGTTATAGGTGTTGGGCTTGCGGATGTAGCGGCGCAGGTCGCTGTATGCCTTGAGGATATTATCGGTGGTATAGCCCTCCATGCAGGTGCCATAGGCGCCGCCGATGATCTGGCCCAGCCAGCCGGCGTGGAGCCGGTCCTCCAGCGCCGCGCCCATATCTACCGCCTGCCGCTCCGGCAGCCGGACAGCCGCGGCGTACTGGTCAAAGGTGTCATACAGCCTGTACTGCCAGTAGTCAGCGCTCTCGTCGATGACGGCATTGCGGCAGCCCTCGAACAGTTGGTGGGTGGCGCGGTGCAGCTCCACGATGTCGTTTTCCGTAATGGCTCGGAAGCCCGCCAGCAGCAGCTCATCGCTGCGCTCCACGATGCGGCCGCGGTTCTCCGTGGCCTGAATAGCGGCCACAGCCATGGTGTCGCGGAACAGGGAGCCGGGGACACGGCTGCCCCAGTAGATCTTGGCGGCGGCGTGCAGGCTCTCTTCCTGCGCGGTGCCCTGCTCCAGCCAGATCTCCTCGTTGTTGTCCTCCAGCTGGACGGGGATCTGACACTGACTGGACAGCTTTTCGATTTCCCATGCGCGCATAAACGATACCTCCATTATGACCGGGGCGTTTGGATGATTCAGACAAAAAAACTGCGGGTCTGCCAAATGTAATTGTTGACAGCGCCGAACAGTGTGTGTATACTTGTCTCAAGACATCGTGACGTCACGATGTCTTGAGAAGATGATAGCATACCCGCCCGGAGATTGCAACATAAAAACGGGCGTTATCAGAGAATTTGACAGAAACACGCTGTTGGATTTTACATAGGGCCGGTATGTTGATGCGAAGGAGGACACGATGCAGACAGAGATCTACTACCGTAAGGTGATGAACGACCTGCGGCGGCGCATTGTAAACGGCGATTACGCCAGGGGCGAGTTCATCCCCAGCGAGGAGCGCCTGCAGGCGGAATACGGCGTCAGCCGTACCACGGTGCGTACGGCGGTGAAGGAGCTGGTGGACGAGGGGCTTCTGCAGATCGTCCGCGGCAAGGGCACGCGGGTCTGTTTTTCCACTCTGCACACCGTGCCGGAGAGCATGTTCAGCGTCTGCGAGGAGGTGCGCTCCCGGGGCATGAGTCTGGAGCTGAAGCGGGTGGAGATCGTGGAGATGAAGGCCACCGACTACATCGCGGGTAAGCTGGGCTGCCAGCCGGACACGCCCATCTGGCGTATCTTCCGGCTGATCTACGCGGACGGCGAGCCGTTTTCCCAGAATTACTCCTTTGAGCCGGCGGCGCTGTTCGGCCATATCACCAAGGAGGAGCTGGCGGCAAAGCTGCAGGAATACTGCTCCTTCTACTACTATCTGGAGAAGGAGCTGGGCATCCGCATCATCACGGTACAGGATGAGATGTCCGCCATCAACGGCGATGACAACAACGTATACCTGAACCGGAAGAAGGGCGACGCGGTGTTCCGCATCGAACGTGTGGGCTTTGACCAGCATAATGACCCTGTGGAGTACGCCCAGAGCTATATCCGCGGCGACCGCTTTACCCAGCATTTGACCATACGGAGAAAGTGACCGGAAACGGAGAAAGGAAAAAGACTATGAACGTTGTAGGATTCGGTACAGTGGCAATGGATGTTCTCATGCAGACGGCGGAGCTGCCGGCGGAGGACGGGTTTGCCGTCATTGAAAAGAGCGAGTATCTGCCCGGCGGCAGCGGCACCAACGTCATTGCCCAGCTCAGCCGTCTGGGCGCCAGCTGCGGCTTCGTGGCCCAGATCGGCGACGATACCGTGGGCGCCCAGATCCGCCAGAGCCTGCGGGACGAGGGCATCGACGACAGCGGGCTCAATGTGCTGCCCGGCGGTCAGTCGCTGCACACCAAGATCTTGGTGGACGCCAAGGGCCGGAAGTTCATCCTGCTGGACATGGGCACCGCCTTCCTGTCGCTGCCCGACAAGCCGGAGAACGTGGCCTACTGCCTGCGGGGCGACATCCTCTATACGGACCTGCTGCCCGGCGCAGCCACCATCGCGGCGGTGAAGGCCGCCAAGGCCCAGGGTAAAAAGACTGTGTTCAATATGCAGATCGGCCTGCCGATGATGGAGGGCATGGGCGTGTCCAAGGAGATGATCCTGGACGTCCTGCCCCATCTGGACGTATTCGCTCCCTGCCGCGACGGCCTGTTTGCGCTGGCGGGCACCCAGGATGTGGCGGAGGCCGCCGCCTATGTGCGGCAGTACTTCAAGGGCCTGCTGCTGGTGACGCTGGGCGGCGAAGGCTCCGTGGCCTATGAGGCGGACGGCACCGTGACACGCGTGCCGGTGGATACCCGTGCCGCGGTGGTGGATACCACCGGCGCCGGCGACTCCTATCTGGGCGGCTTCATCTACGACTATCTCATCCGCCAGCGGCCCCTGCGGGACGCCATGTGGTTCGCCACGGTCTGCGCCGGCTGCACCTGCGGCAAAATGGGCGCCCGTTCCGGTCCCACGCTGGCACAGGTGGAGGCGCTGCTGTGAAAACAACGACGACCACGCGGGACAGAGTCCTGGGCACACTGTGGGGCATCTCTCTAGGCGATGCGTTCGGCATGCCCATGGAGATGTGGCCGCGGGACCGGCGGGAGCGGCAGCTGGGCTACGTCACCACATTGCTGCCGGGCCAGCCGGACAACGACATATCCAAAGGCCGCGCCGCCGGCGAAACTACGGACGACTCCGCCTTTTCCCGCCTGATCTGCGAGCTGCTCATCGAGTACGGTGCCGTGGAGCCGCTGGCACTGGCGCAGCGCATCATAGCGTGGCGCAGCCGGGGCGGCGAAAAGTGTGAGCTGGTGCTGGGCCCCAGCACGAAGCAGGCCATTGAGAGCATCGCCGCCGGCGGCTCCACGGAGGAAGCGGGACGCGGCGGACGGACCAACGGCGCGGCCATGCGCATCCTGCCGGTAGGCATCGCCTTTGACTGGCGGAACGAGGCGCGCTTCGCCGCGCAGGTGAACAGCGCCTGCAAGGCGACACACAATACCAATGTGGCCATGGGTGCGGCAGGCGCCGTGGCGGCGGCAGTGTCCTGCGCCGTGCGCGGCGGCACCTCCGCCCAGACGGTGGACGCGGCGGTACACATGGCGGAGGTCTGCCAGCGGCAGGGCTTCACAGTCAGCGATGTCAGCGTGGCGGAGCGCATCCGCCGTGCGGCGGATATCGCTGCCGCCTGCCGGAGCGATGAGGACGTGATGCGCCGCCTGTCCGATGAGATCGGAACAGGCCTGCCGGCGGAGGAATCCATTCCCACCGCCATCGCCCTCGGTGCGCACACCGGCGGCGACCCCATGCGGTGCGCCGTGCTGTGTGCCAATATCGGCGGCGATACGGACACCATGGGCGCCATCGCCTGCGGCATCTGCGGTGCGCTGTCCGGTATGGACGCCATGGACGCGGCGGTGCTGGCACAGATCCGGCAGGCCAGCGGTATTGACTGGACGCCGTATGCAGACGGACTGCTGCGGATCATGGAACAAGAAAAGGACGGAGGTACGGCCCTGTGATTTCCCTGAAAAACGTAAAAAAGACGTATCCCAATGGCCTGACGGTCATGGAGAACATGAACATCGACATCCAGGACGGCTCCTTCACGGTGCTGGTGGGGCCTTCCGGCTGCGGCAAAACCACCATGATCCGGATGATCGCCGGCCTGGAGGAGGTCACCGAGGGCGAGATCTGGATCGACGACCATGACGTGACCCGTGTGGACCCCGGCGAGCGCGGCATCGCCATGGTATTCCAGAACTACGCGCTCTATCCCCACATGACCGTGGCGAAAAACATCTCCTTCGGCCTGAAGAACTACGGCTACGGCAAGGAGGAGGCCAAAAAGATCACCGATGAGGTGCTGGAGCTGGTGGGCCTGCAGGACTACGCCAACGTGAAGCCCGGCAACCTCTCCGGCGGCCAGCGGCAGCGCGTGGCGCTGGCGCGGGCCATCTCCAAAAGCCCCAAGGTCTTTCTGATGGACGAGCCTCTGAGCAATCTGGACGCCAAGCTCCGCGTCAACATGCGCAGTGAGCTGATCCGGATGCACCAGCGTCTCGGCTCCACGTTTATCTACATCACCCACGATCAGGTGGAGGCCATGACCATGGGCGACTACATTGCCGTCATGAAGGACGGTGTCATCATGCAGTACGGCACGCCGGACGAGATCTACACCGACCCGCAGAACATCTTCACCGCACGGTTCATCGGCGAACCGGGCATGAACATCGCCAAGCGCCCGGACGGCATGTCCTGGGGCTTCCGCTCCGCCAAGGTGCAGTTTCAGGAGCCGTCGGACTTCCATGGCTGTGTGTTCCGCGGCACGGTCCTGACCAGAGAGCGGCTGGGCGACATCTACCATTACACCATCTCCGGTGAAAACGGCGACGAGTATGCCGTGCGCAGCGTGGCGTATTTCGACTTCAACGAGAAGGTCAGCATGTACATCCGGCAGGAGGATCTGTATCTGTTCGACGCCAATGGCGACCGCGTCAGGGAGCTTGACCTGCCGCAGCCCCAGGCCGGCGTCTGAAAGGGAGGGCGCCATGAGTGACAGGATGCGCGGACTGCGCAACACCCTCCGCACGTGGTACATGCGGTATCTCAACCCCATCCTCCGCTGTCCCTATGTGCTGATCCTGCCGGCGGTGCTGGTGTGCCTGACGTTCAGCATTATCCCCACCATCATGTCGGTGCGCAACAGCTTCTACAAGGTGGACTACGTCATGAAGGTGGACCAGTTCGTGGGACTGAGCAACTTCAAGTCCATCTTTGCCGATGAAAACTTTCTGCTGGTATTCCGCAATACCGTGGTCTTTACGGCGGTGACGGTGGTGTTTGCCATCCCGCTGGCGGTGCTGATCGCGGTGTTCCTCAACAAGCGGAAGGCCATCTACAACTTTACACAGAGCGTGGTTTTCACGCCCCACATCATCTCCTTCGTGTCCATCGCCACCCTGTGGATGTTCCTGATGGACCCGCAGTTCGGCATTCTCAACGAGGTGCTGGGCCTGTTCGGCATCCAGCCGCTGATGTGGCTGCTCAGCGAGGATACATCGCTGATGTCCATTATCATCGTGTCCATCTGGAAATCTCTGGGCTACAACGTGCTCATCGTCATGTCGGGCCTGCAGGGCATTCCGGAGAACCTCTACGAGGCGGCGCGGCTGGACCGTTCCGGCAAGGTCAACTCCTTCTTCAGGATCACGCTGCCCATGCTGTCCCCCACCTTTGTGTTTCTCATCACCACTACCATCATCAGCACCTTCAGCACCTATGACCTCATCAAGCTGATGACCCAGGGCGGCCCCCGGAACTCCTCCAACCTGCTGGTGTACTGGATCTACGAGACGGGCTATCTGCACTTCAACGTGGGCAAGGCCATGGCCGGCGGCGTTATGCTGCTGCTGTTCATCGGCGTGATCTCCATCGCCAACTTCTCCGTCATGAACAAGCGTGCGCACTATCAGTAAGGGAGGCGAGCACGATGAAAAAACCGAAACTGTATCAGCCGGCGCGGCAGCGCATGACCGTGTTCAGCTGGATCATCATCCTGCTGCTGCTGACGATGTATATCTTCCCCCTGTTCTACATGGTGTCCACATCCCTCAAGACCATGTACGAGGTGAACCTGTCGCCCCCGCGCCTGCTGCCCTCCGATCCCCAGTGGCAGAACTTTGCAGAGGCGTGGCGGAAGATGAATTTCCTCCACTATCTGAAAAACTCCGTCATCGTCTCTGTGCTCACCATTCTGGGCCAGTTGCTGGTGTGCGTGCCCTGTGCCTACGCCTTCGCCAAAAAGCAGTTCCGCTTCAAGAAATTCCTCAACGGCCTGGTGCTGTTCGACCTGGTGGTGCCGGCGCAGATCATCTTCCTGTCCATCTACCTCATCGAGAGCAAGCTGGGCTGGATCGACACCTATCAGGGGCTGGTGGTGCCGTTCATCTACTCGGCATTTTCCATCTTCTTCCTGATGCAGGCGTTCAAGACCCTGCCGGATGAGGTGATGGACGCCGCCCGGCTGGACCGCTGCTCTGAGCTGCAGATCATCAACCAGATCGTGCTGCCCATGGCGAAGCCCACCGTCATTACCACGGTGCTGTTCACCTTCGTCTACAAGTGGAACGACTACTTCTGGGCTTCCATCCTGACCACCACGGATAAGGTGCGTACCCTGCCTCTGGCCATCCAGAACCTGATGCCAGTAGGCAACGCCGCCAACGAATGGCACACCATCATGGCCGGCAACCTCATGCTGTTCCTGCCCATGTTCGTGCTGTACATTCTGGCCAACAAGAACATCAAGCAGATGTTCTGCTATGGCGGCATCAAGTAAGTGCAATACCGAAAACGGTGTTGATAAACAGAAAAGAAAAGGAGAACAACAATGAAAAAGCTGTTAGCATTCCTGATGGCGGCCCTGATGCTCTGTTGCGTGGGCTGCGGCAGCAAGCCCGCCGCCGACCCCACCGACGACGTCGCTGCGGACGAGCCGGTGGAGATCGTGTTCTGGAACGTCTTTGCCGACGATTCCGACACCGGCGTGTTCCTGTCCCAAGTGGCCGAGAAGTTCATGGCTGAGAACGAGAACATCAAGGTGACCATCGTGGGTCAGGGCGGCTACGATGCCATCGTGGAGCGTCTGGAGGCCGCTGCGGCGTCCAACACACTGCCCACCATGGCCATCATCGAGGAGACGTTCCTGGGCCGCTTCTACCCCCTGACGGTGGACCTGAGCCAGTACCTCTCCGCCGAGACCATCGCCAACTATCAGCAGGGCCTGCTGGTGTCCGGCTACTATGACGGCGTGCTGCGCGCTGTGCCGTTCAACCGCTCCATGCCCAACCTGTACATCAACCGCACCCTGTTCGACGAGGCCGGCATCACCGACGTGCCCACCACCTGGGAGGAGTACTTCGCCACTGCCGAGAAGCTGACCAACAAGGATAAGGGCGTGTACGGCGCCGGCATCTGCTGGGACACGGACGCCTGGATCTTTGAGTCCATCCTCTACTCCCACGGCGGCGACATCATCAGCGAGGACAACACCAAGATCGTGCTGAACGATACCACCGTGGCCGCCGACATCGTCACCGAGTACCAGAAGTACATCGACGAGGGCGTGGTGTTCAACCCCTACATCTATCAGGACAACGTGTGGTCCACCATCGGCTCCGCCTTCCTGGAGGGCAAGCTCGCCATGTTCCTTGGCTCCAACGGCGTGTACTCCATGTACAACCAGTGGATGAAGGACGCCGGCTATGAGATGGAGATCCACCAGCATCCTGACGCCGCCAACGGCATCGCCACCGGCGCCGGCAACATCGTGGTGTTCTCCAACGCCACCGAGGCTCAGCGTCAGGCTGCCGCCAAGTTCATGACCTATCTGGCCTCCGACGAGAACGCCGCGGCCTACACGGTGCTGTCCGGCTACCTGCCCACCACCGTTTCCTGTGTCAACGATCCCGCGCTGCAGACCTTCCTGCAGGAGAACCCCTTCTTCCAGAACGCCATCGACCAGATGCAGTTTGCCCACCGCCGTCCCCAGACCAAGGCCTGGAAGAGCATTTACACCGCTCTGACCGACGAGTTGGCCTACTGCATGACCTACACGGATACGGACGCCTCCGCCTCCATTGCGAAGGTGGCCGAGCAGGCCCAGACCATGCTGGACGAGGGCTGAGCCGTCCGCGCTTCGACAAAAGAGCATTGAATAGGGGTATGGGGCGCGTTTCGCGCCCCATACCCGGTACAAAGAGGATAACTGCATGAGAAAATCGACACTATTTACCGAGGGCAGCTTCTATAAGGGCAACATCCACTGCCATTCCACCCGTTCCGACGGCCGCCTGACCCCGGCGCAGCAGGTGGAGGCCTACAAGCAGCACGGCTATGACTTCCTGTTTCTGACGGAGCACAATGTGTTCACCGACACACGGGAGTTCGACACGCCGGACTTTCTGCTGCTGCCGGGCATGGAGATCACGTTCCCCCCGGATGTAAAGCGGGATGTAAGGGAGTATCACTTCCTGGTGATCCCCGGCACCCCTGCACAGCGTGCCAATGCCAAGCTGCCCCCTTACCAGCATGACCACCGTCTGGAGCTGACGCCGTTCCGCACCTACGCGGATCTGCAGGCCCAGATCGACGATGCCTATGACCGAGGCTACATGGTCATCATGAACCATCCCAAGTGGTCCAAGGTGGAGTACGACGAGATCCTGCCGCTGGAGCACCTGTGCGCCGTGGAGGTATTCAACTACGACTCCACCGTCATCGAGAACACCGGTGAGGCGTTCACCTGCTGGGATGCCCTGCTGCGCCACGGCCGCCGCTACTGGGGCACGGCGGTGGACGACACCCACAACTTTTTCCCCTTCGACTCCGGCGGAAACGACGCCTTCGGCGGCTGGATCGCCGTCAAGGCAAGATCCCTGTCCCAGGACGATCTGATGGAGGCCTTTGCCGCTGGCAGCTTCTACGGCTCTGCCGGTCCGGAGATCAAGGACTTCTATGTAGAGGACAACATGGTACACTTCACCTGCTCGCCGGTGTCCCGCATCTTCCTCAACGGCGACCAGCGGCAGATCCGCGTGAAGTGGGCCGAGCCGGGCGAGGAGCTGACCGAGCTGGTCTGCCCGCTGTACGGCGAGACGAAATACACCTCCAAGGAGCGCTACGTCCGGGTGGAGTGCTATGACGCACAGGGCCGCCGGGCGTTTACCAACCCCATCTGGCTGGATTGAAAGGAGAGAACGGCATGCGGTGCCTTTGCTTTGGGTCGCTGAACATCGACCGCGTATACACAGTCGATCATATGGTGCGCAGGGGCGAGACACTGTCATCCGCCGCGCTCCATGTCAACTGCGGCGGGAAAGGACTGAATCAGAGCGTGGCGCTGGCCCGCGCCGGCCTGCCGGTATGCCATGCCGGGCGGGTGGGGCCTGACGGCGCCATGCTGACGGACTGCCTGACGGCGGCGGGGGTGGATGTGTCCTGCGTGATGCGGGACGCCGATACCCCCAGCGGCCACGCCATCATTCAGGTGGATGCCGATGGGGATAACTGCATCCTGCTGTATCCCGGCGCCAACCGGCAGATCACGCCCGCCGATGCGGAGCGTGTGCTGGAGGGGTTCGGCGCCGGCGACCTGCTGGTGCTGCAAAATGAGATATCCTCGCTGGACGAGATCATCGAAAAGGCGTACCGCCGCGGCCTGCGCATCGCGCTGAACCCATCGCCGGTGGATGACGCGTTGCTGCACAGCGCCGCGCTGCCGCTGGTGGACTGGCTGATCCTCAACGAGATCGAGGGCAGGCAGCTCGCCGGCGAGACGGAGCCGGAGCGCATCTGCGACGCGCTGCTGCACCGGTTCCCGGAGACGGCGGTGGTGCTGACGCTGGGCGAGCAGGGCGCGGTCTACGCCGACAGGTACCTGCGCTGCTGGCAGGCTGCCTATCCCGTGACGCCGGTGGATACCACCGCCGCCGGGGATACGTTCAGCGGCTACTTTCTGGCGGCGCTGCTGGAGGGCCAGACCCCGCAGCAGGCGCTGCGCCTGGCCAGCCGCGCCGCGGCACTGACCATCTGCACTCCCGGCGCGGCGGAGGCCATACCGGCACGCGCACAGGTGGAGCAGGCCCTGCGGACGGAGGTGCGGCAGAGCGTATGAGCGCGATCCTGAAGCACCTTACGGACTTTACGCTGGCGGCCTGCCTGGTACGGCTGGCGATGGCGGCGCTGCTGGGCGGCATCATCGGCTACGAGCGGGAGCGGCATGGCCGTGCGGCGGGCCTGCGGACCCATATTCTGGTCTGCATCGGTTCGGCTACGGCGGTGATCGGCGGCCTGTATGTGGCGTATCAGCTGGGCTTTTCCAACGATCCGCTGCGGGCGGGTGCGCAGGTCATCTCCGGCATCGGCTTTCTGGGCGCGGGCACCATCCTGACCCGGAACGGCGACCATGTGATCGGCCTGACCACGGCGGCGGGCCTGTGGGCCACGGCGGCCATCGGCCTTATCGTGGGTACCGGCTTTTACAGCTTTGCCATTGCGGCAGCCGCCATGGTGGTGGTCGTGATGGAGCTGTTGGGCCGCATGGAGCACGGCAAGCGCCGCCGGGAGCGAGCAGCGGCCTTTTACGCGGAGATCGACCGCCCCGAGCTGGTGCAGCAGATCGTGGCAGCGGCGGCACCCCACCGTGTGCGGGTAACGCCGGCGCGCAGCGGTCTGGATGGCCGGCTGGGCCTGTGCATCACACTGGAGCCCGCATTGCGGCGGGCGGAGCAGACGGCGGCGGAGCTGCGGACGCTGGAGGGCGTGGCCTTCCTGATACCGGATGACGATGTGTAAGCGCCGCAGGAGAGATTTTGAAAATACAGAGGATTTGATCGGGCATGAACGTATACGATTTCGACAAGACGATTTTTTCAGGAGACTGCGAGGACTACTTTTTTGAGTGGTTTTTCAAGAAATATAAGTGGCCGCTCTATCACTTGAACTACAAGTTCTATGAGCTGCTGTTCAAATGCAGGCTCATCGGCAAGACCCGCTCCAGAGAAAAGGAGTACCGCTTTCTGCGGAAGGTGGAGGATCTGGATCAGGTGCTGGAGACCTATTGGGATGCCCACGCACGCCACATGATGGCGTGGTATCTGGCGGTAAAGGAGCCGACGGATGTCATCGCCACCGGCTCGCCGCGCTTCCTGATGGAGCCGATGGTCCGGCGGCTGGGACTGACGGAGCTGGTAGCCACGGACATGGACCGCCATACCGGCAGGATCAACGGAGAATTTGCCGTCAAGCAGCACAAGCTGGAGGCCTTCGCCCGGCACTACCGCACGGAGGACATCGACAACTTCTACAGCGACAGCTTCGACGACAATTATCTGGCCCAGTGCGCCAAGCACGCCTACGCCGTCCACGATGGGGACAAGCGCACGGACTGGAATACCTATTTTCAGGCAAAGCTGAAGTAACAGCGCAAGAAACTTCCTTCACAATAAGAGGGCATGGCGCCTGCGGTACGCAGGCGCCATGCCCTCTTATTTTCTGTTTTCTGCGGTGTGCCGGACGCCCTGTCAGGCCGCGTTCTCCTCTGCGGAGGTGTTATCCTCCGCCTGCTCGGCGATGCTGGCGGGGTCGTGTACCGCAGTGCGGGTGACACTGTCGGCGGTGAGGATGCTGCCCTCGCCCCCGGCGCACCGGACGGTGACGCTGTCGCCCACGTTGAAGATGACGGCCTCCGGCGCTGCGGCGGCGGAGATGACATAGTAGGTGCTGCCGCCGCTCAGACGCAGGTAGTACAGAGTGTTGCCGTCTACCACGGCGGAGCGGATATCGGCGATAACGCCGCTGATCTCCTGCCCGCCGGTGACAGGCAGCTGCGCCGCGTCGCCGGTGACAAGGCCCTTCTCCGCCAGAATACGGCGGTAGTTGCTCTCGCACTCGGCCACGGTGCCGCCGGTGGCCACGATCTGGTACTGGCTGACGTTGACCATGGCATACATCTTCACCAGCTGTGCCGCGTCCTTCAGTGCCATGAAATACGTGGGCTGGTCGGAGATGTTCAGCAGCAGCGGGAACGTGGCGGTGTACTTCATCTGCTGCACCTGGCCCTCTGCGCTGTCCATGGCGGAATACTCCTTGGCGCCGGCCACCAGATAGAAGCTGGTCTCCTTGGTGCGCTGGTTGGACAGGATGAAGCCGATGTTGGACTCGTCGGACACCACGGAGGTGACGCCGGTGTACATGTACACGTCGTCGCCGATGGCGATGTAGTTGTAGCCCTCGGTAGTGACGGTGACATCTCTCTGCCCGAACAGGGAGTTGATGAAGCCGTTGACGTAGGCGCCGTGGTAGTCGTACTGCTGCATGATCAGCTCGGCGGTAAACACATGGTCCACCCAGCTGGGCACGCTGCCCGTCTCGTAGTAGGCGCTTTCACCGGTGACGGCGTTGACCAGCACCGCGCCGATGATGTCCCGCCCGCCGAACAGACCGATGGTGTGGCTCACACGGGGGCAGACCCACCACGGATCGCCGTTTTCGTCGATCTCAAAGGCAGGATCGTCGAACATATAGGTGGGATAGCGGAACCGCAGGTGCCGGTTGAGGTTGCGGCTGAAGTGCTCGGCGGTGGTGTAGCGGATGCCCTCGTCCAGCCGCACCACCTCCACATTCTGGGTGACCATGTCGATGATGAGGTAGGCGGGCAGACCCTGCGCCCGGTTATTCAGCCACTTGATGAGGTCGCCGTACCGCAGGGGCGTCACCCGCACGGGGCGGCCCTGATAGTTGATCTGGGTGTAGTCGTCCGCCACCTCGAACTGGGACACCATGTCCGCCAGCTCGCCCAGCTTGCGGTCGCCCAGCTTCATGGCGGACTGCGCGTCCAGCATGGGGATCTGGTCGTAGCTGATCTCCTCCACCTCGGCGGCGAAGTCGCCGTCCTCCACGGTCAGCAGATCCCGGTAGTCCTTGGCGCGGAACAGCTGCCAGCCCAGTACCGCGCCCACCAGCGCGGTGGCCACAAGGCCCACGGCCAGGATAAGGGGCACGATGCACTGCTTTTTCAGAAAGCCGAAGTACCCCTTGGCGCCGGTGCCCTGAAAGCCGGAGGTCAGCACGGCGCACACGCCGTACACCGCGCAGGTCAGCAGTGCGAAGGCGTAAAATTCCTCGCTCTTGAGGTTGATGGGCGGCAGTACCACATAGTAGTAGACGGCGGCAAAGACCAGCGTCACCGCCAGATTCAGCAGCGTGCGGCCCAGCGGCGTGCCCACGGGCTTGCGCTCCTTTTTGGGGCGGGGCTGGTGAGCAAAACCCTGAAAATTCGGATCGTTCCAGTTGGTGTTCATAGGCAGTTCCTTTCTCTGTCGTTTTGCGGCTTGAGGATAGTATACCCTACCGTAAAGAATTTGTACAGGGGTCATTCCCCGCGCCGCGCTCGCATCGTTTTTTGCTTCCGGCGGCAAGGGATATTTCGCGCTCCGGCGCGACCCACTTTTGCCAACAGCGGCAAAAGTGGGCAAAAACGCCGTTCAAACCTGCGGTTTGAAGATCCGCCCACGCCCCGCACATCACGCTGCGCGGCGGCGCGTCCCACACGGTCGCGGCAAAGTGTAAACCACCCGAAATGTGGAATTGACCTGCTTCTATCCCCGCTGCCGCTGAAGATGCAAAATGTAGAACTGCGCACCGGCGCATTTCAGAGAAAAAATGGGCAGGAGCCTGTCGATGCTCCTACCCATTTTTTCGTTCAATTTCAATGCCGCCGTGGTTCTTCTCGTATTCTGCAACACAGTCGCGTATCAGAATGTTGATTTGGCTGTTGGCGGAACGCCCCTCATAATCAGCCACGACGTGCAGCTTATCTAACAGTACCGAATCAATACGGATCGAAAGGCTTTTTACCGCCACAAAATCACTCCATTATAGACAAATTTTATGTTTATTTTAGACGCATTATATGTTATGATGTGCGAAGTGGATGCAAAATATGTCTAAAACGTATTGAAACAGGAGGCTAATATGGCGGATTACAAGACAATGTACCACGTACTCTTTGCGGCGACAGAGGATGCGTTGGCTTTGCTGGAGAAGTATATGGCATCTGCGGAGGAGCTTGCAGTCCCGATGCGGATACGGGCAATACTGGAGAACGCGCAGCAAAAATGCGAAGATATTTACACGGAGACATAAAAAAGACGCCGTATGGCGCCTTTTTTATGTGCCAAACAGCGCCAGTTTAACAGAACTGTGTACCGGCGCATTTCAGAGTAAAAGCGGCGGCGCGCAGAGAAATACGTCAGTTCAACATTTCGGACGAACCAGAACGCGGCGGCAAGCGGCGGAAGGAAATCCAAAAACCATGAGTTTTTGGCGGCGTTTTTGGTCACTTTTGCCGCTGTTGGCAAAAGTGGATCGCGCCGCGGCGCGAAATACCCCCGACCCCTCGTTCACAAATTATTTACACAATTGGTCAAAGAAAGTCAAAAATAACTGTTGACAAAAGCCGGAGACGTGCTATACTACAGTTAAGGTCAAAGAAAGGCAAAGTCAAAAATGATTTTGCGGAAAGGCGGCAGGCAAGCATGGGTATCTCCGATATCATCGCCGGATTCATCCAGCAGGAGCTGGAGGAGGCCGGCGGCGCGCTGGAGCTTCAGCGCAGCGATTTGGCACAGCGGTTCAACTGCGTGCCCAGTCAGATCAACTACGTCATGTCCACCCGTTTCTCCCCGGAGCACGGCTACATCGTGGAATCCCGGCGGGGCGGCGGCGGCTACATCCGTATCACGCGGGTGCAGGTGGACCGGCAGACGCTGTTGATGCACGTCATCAACTCCATCGGCGATACGCTGGATTACGCCAGCGCCCGGGCCATCACCCAGAATCTGGTGGATTCCAAGGCCATCAGCCGGGAACTGGGGCAGGCGATGCTGTCCGCCGCCGGCGATCGGGCGCTGCGCACCGTTCCCAAGGAGCAGCGCGGCGCGCTGCGGGCCGATATTTTCAAGCAGATCCTGATCCATTCGGTCTGATTTTTCAGTAAGGAGGTTACGATTATGAGATGTGATCGTTGTGGAAAGAACGAAGCCACGTTCTACTATAAGAGCAATATCAACGGCAAGGTGACACAGGTACACCTGTGCCCCCAGTGCGCGGAGGAGCTGGGCTATACCGACTCGTTCCGCTCCGCCGGCATGACCGGCGGCCTGTTCGGGGATTTCTTCTCCCGCCCCTTCGGGATGCTGGAGCCGTTCTTCAACGGATTCGGTTCCCGGATGCTCACGGAGTTCCCTGAACCCGTGGACGTGCTGGGACAGGCGCGTGAGAACACGCCTGCCGCAGAGGAGCAGGGCGACCTGCTGCCCAGGGACGAGCAGGACGCCCTGACAAAGCAGCGCAAACGCAACGCGCTGCAGACACAGCTGAATCTGGCAGTGGAGGAGGAGCGCTTCGAGGAAGCGGCCAAGCTGCGGGATGAGCTGAAGGCGCTGGAAAAGTAACTCCGGCGCGGAACACCACAGTAAGAGAGGAAGTGCTTATTTATGAGCGAGAATAAATTCACCCCCCGGGCCGAGGAGGCCCTGCGTCTGAGCCAGGAAGCGGCGGAGGAGATGGGCCATGGCTATGTTGGCTCCGAGCATCTGCTGCTGGGCCTGATCCGCGAGGAGGAGGGCATCGCCCACCGCGTGCTGGCGGAGTACGGTGTCACCGACGAGATGGTGTGCGGCGTGCTGCAGCGCAGCGTAGGCAAGGGCCTGTCCGGCGCCGCCCCCAGCCAGGGGCTGACCCCCCGCGCCAAGAGCGTGGTGGAGCTGGCCGTGTCCGAGTCCGCCCGCATGGGCAGCAGCTACATCGGCACGGAGCACCTGCTGATGGGCATCCTCCGGGAGGGCGGCAACATGGCCCTGCGCATCCTGCGCACCATGGGCGTCGACCCCAAGAAGATGTACAGCAGCATCGTCAAGAAGCTGAACGACACCCCCCACACCGTGACCAGCGGCGCGGCCACCGCCAACCGCGAGTCCGACAAGAAGAACAAGACCCTCGCCGAGTTCACCCGCGACCTGACGGAGGCGGCGCGCTCCGGCAAGCTGGATCCCGTCATCGGCCGCGATAAGGAGATCCAGCGTGTCATCCAGATCCTGTCCCGCCGCACCAAGAACAACCCCGTCCTCATCGGCGAGCCGGGCGTCGGCAAGACCGCCATCGCCGAGGGCCTGGCCGAGCGCATCGCCTCCGGTGACGTGCCCGAGGAGCTGCTGGACAAGAAGATCCTGTCCCTTGACCTCAGCGGCATGGTGGCCGGCACCAAGTACCGCGGCGAGTTCGAGGAGCGCATCAAGAACACGCTAGCCGAGGTGAAGAAGGCCGGCAACGTGATCCTGTTCATCGACGAGCTGCACACCATCGTGGGCGCCGGCTCTGCCGAGGGCGCCGTGGACGCCGCCAACATCATCAAGCCGGCCCTGGGCCGCGGCGAGATCCGCGTCATCGGCGCCACCACCCTCAACGAGTACCGCAAGTACATCGAGAAAGACGCCGCGCTGGAGCGCCGCTTCCAGCCTGTCACCGTGGGTGAGCCTACGCCGGAGGCCACGCTGGAGATCCTGAAAGGCCTGCGTGACAAGTACGAGGCGCACCACAAGCTGACCATCACCGACGAGGCGCTGGAGGCCGCCGTGCAGCTGTCCAAGCGCTACATCGGCGACCGGTTCCTGCCGGACAAGGCCATCGACCTGATGGACGAGGCCGCGTCCCAGGTGCGCATGACCGCCGAAGCCTCCTCTCCTGACCTGAAGGCGCTGGAGGAGAAGATCGCGGCGCTGCACCGCGAAAAGTCCGAGGCCGTGACGGCCCAGGACTTCGAGAAGGCCGCGCAGCTGCGTGACATCGAGAAGGACTATCAGGAGCAGGTGGAGATCGAGCGGGACAACTGGCGCAAGCAGATGGCCCAGAACCGCGGCAGCGTCACCGCTGACGACGTGGCCAAAGTGGTGGCCGGCTGGACCGGCATCCCCGTCACACGTCTCACCGAGGACGAGAGCATGCGCCTGCTGAAACTGGAGGAGAAGCTCCACCAGCGCGTGGTGGGCCAGGACGAGGCCGTCAACGCGGTGGCCAAGGCCATCCGCCGCAGCCGTGTGGGCCTGAAGGACCCCAAGCGCCCCATCGGCTCGTTCCTGTTCCTCGGTCCCACCGGCGTGGGCAAGACCGAGCTGTGCAAGACACTGGCCGAGGCCATGTTCGGCGACGAGAACGCCATGGTGCGTATCGACATGTCCGAGTACATGGAGAAGCACACGGTGTCCCGTCTGGTCGGCTCGCCTCCCGGCTATGTGGGCCACGAGGAAGGCGGCCAGCTCACCGAAAAGGTGCGCAGGAAGCCGTACTCCGTGGTGCTGTTCGATGAGATCGAAAAGGCCCATGAGGATGTGTGGAACATCCTGCTGCAGATTCTGGAGGACGGCATCGTCACCGACTCCCAGGGCCGCAAGGTGGACTTCAAGAACACCATCATCGTCATGACCTCCAATGTGGGCGCCAAGAACATCACCGCCGACGCGGCGCGTCTTGGCTTCGACGGCGGGGACAAGGACGAGAAGGAGACGGAGGAGGTGCGCTTCGACCGTATCCGCGACGCCGTGATGGCCGACCTGAAGCGGACGTTCCGCCCCGAGTTCCTGAACCGTATCGACGAGATCATCGTGTTCCGTCAGCTGACGGAGGACAACATCCGCCAGATCGCCCGGCGCATGCTGGACGTCACCGGCGCCCGCATGGCCCAGCAGGGCATCACGCTGGCAGCAGACGACGACGCCGTGGCCGAGCTGGCCCGGGACGGCTTCGATCCCCAGTACGGCGCCCGGCCCCTGCGCCGCGCCATTCAGAGCATGGTGGAGGACGCTGTGGCCGAGAAGATGCTGGAGGGCGAGCTGAAGTCCGGCGACACCGCACATGTGCGGTTGAAGGACGGCAAGGTTGTCATCGAGAAATAAGAAAAGGGCGTCCGGCCACCAGGCCGGACGCCCTTTTTCTTTTGGTTACAGCTGTGCCAGCGCCTGCTCCAGATCGGCGATGATGTCCTCAGCGTTCTCCAGGCCCACGGACAGCCGGATAAGGCCGGCGGGGATGCCGGAGGCCGCCAGCTCCTCCTCGGTGTAGGTGGAGTGGGTCATGGACGCGGCGTGCTCGATCAGCGTCTCCGCGTCGCCCAGGGACACGGCCACGGTGATGAGCTTCACGGCGTTGACCAGCTTCATGCCGGCCGCTTTGCCGCCCCGCACCTCGAAGGACAGCATACCGCCGAAGTCCCGCATCTGCCGGGCGGCGATGTCGTGGCCCTCGTGGCTCTCCAGGCCGGGATAGTAGACCTTCTCCACGGCGGGGTGCTTATCCAGGAACTCCGCCACCAGCCGGGCGTTGAGGCAGTGCTTCTGCATCCGGATCTCCAGCGTTTTCAGGCCCCGGAGGATCAGGAACGCGGAGAAGGGATCCATTACCGCACCGGTCATGTCCTTCAGGCCGAACATCCGCACCTCATTGCAGAAGGCGGCGGAGCCTACCACGAAGCCCGCGATGACGTCGCCGTGGCCGTTGAGGTACTTGGTGGCGGAGTGTACCACCACATCGGCGCCCAGTGCCAGCGGGTTCTGCAGGTAGGGGGAGGCGAAGGTGTTGTCGCACACCACCTTGATGTCCTTGTTGTAGCCGTGGGCCACACCGGCCACCGCGGCGATGTCGGTGATCTTCAGGTTGGGGTTGGCGGGCGTCTCCAGATACACGGCGCAGGTGTTGGGCTTCAGCGCCGCCCGCACCGCGTCCAGATCGGCGGTATCCACGAAGCTGACCTCCACGCCGTAGCGGGTCATGCCATGGTTCAGCAGGGCGAAGGTGCAGCCGTACAGAGTGCCGTCTGCCACGATGTGCTTGCCGGCGCCGGCGATGCTCCACAGGCAGGCGGAGATGGCGCCCATGCCGGAGGCAGCGGCCACGCAGGCCTCGCCGCCCTCCAGCGCCGCCACCTTGCTCTCCAGCACGGAGACGGTGGGGTTGCCCAGGCGGGTGTAGATGTAGCCGCCCTCCTGCCCGGCAAAGCGGCGTCCGCCCTGCTCGCAGCTGTCGAATACAAAGGTGGAGGTCTGAAAAATGGGGGTGGTCAGCGCGCCGTACTGGGAGTCCTTGACATTGCCGGCGTGGATGGCTCTGGTGCCGAAGCCGAAGTTCTGGTCATACATATGCGTATCCTCCTCATCATGACAGGCCGCCGCAGCGGCGATTTCTGGTATCCTCACATCATAAATTTACCATGAAAGCGGCGGGATATGGTATTTTCAAAATTCCATGGCCTGATATCTGATTTATGGATAACAAGCGCCGCAAAAAACGCACTGTTTTTCGCGGAAAGATAGAATAAGCCACGAAAATACCAAAAATGACCGGAAAAATATGGGAAAACAGACAACTAAACCCGAAAGATACACGGAAAAGCTGACGAATCGTATTATAATTCTTCCTCATAGCGATAGAAAACCGCCATGCCGCCGGGCGTAACGGTTGCCATTTGCGGAGGAATGTGGTATAAGTGTATGCAGAACACACCTCCGGCTCTGTCCGGACGGCATTTATTATCATGTACAGGAGGGTCATACCATGAAAAAGATCATCGCCACCACCAACGCCCCCGCCGCCATCGGCCCCTATTCTCAGGCCATCGACTGCGGCAGCTTCCTCGTTACCTCCGGCCAGGTGCCCTTTGACCCCGCCACCGGCGAGTTCGTGCCCGGCGGCATCACCGAGCAGACCCGTCAGGTGCTGACCAACATTAAGGCGATTCTGGAGGCCGCAGGCCTCACCATGGACAACGTGGTCAAGACCACCGTGTTCCTGCAGAACATGGGCGACTTCGCCGCCATGAACGCGGTGTATGCCGAGTTCTTCACCGAGGGCCAGTATCCCGCCCGCTCCGCCGTGGAGGTGGGTGCTCTGCCCCGCGGCGCGCTGGTGGAGATCGAGACTATCTGCGTCAAGTAAGGCTGAACAGCATCAAAAAGGCCCCCTATGCACTGCATAGGGGGCCTTTCATATATATTGCGCAGCAGACCCATATATTGCACAGCAGACCCATATATTGCACAGCAGACTCAGGCCAGTGTCTCCATCTCCTGGTCGACCCGTTCCTCACAGCTGCGCATGGCCAGAATGGTCTTTTCCATCAGCTCCTCGATGGTCCAGCCCAGACGCTCCGCGCCGGCGTTGATGACATCCCGGGAGCAGCCGGCGGCGAACTTCTTGTCCTTGTACTTCTTCTTCAGGCTGCTGACCTCCATGTCCATCACGCTCTTGCTGGGGCGCATGCGGGCGGCGGCGCCGATGAGGCCCGTCAGCTCGTCGGCGGCGAACAGCACCTTCTCCATCTGGTGGGTCGGCTCCACGTCGCACACCAGCCCGTAGCCGTGGGAACAGACGGCGTGGATGAACTCCTCACTGCACCCGGCCTTCTGCAGCAGCTCCGGCGCCTTGAGACAGTGCTGCTCCGGCCACATCTCAAAGTCGATGTCGTGGAGCAGGCCCACCGTGGCCCAGAAATCCGCGTCCTCGCCGTAGCCCAGCTCATTGGCGTACCAGCGCATGACGCCCTCCACCGTCAGGCCGTGCAGGATATGGAACGGCTCCTTGTTATACTCCTTCAGGGCGGCCAGCGCCGCTTCGCGGGAGATGCACTCTTTCATCTCCACAGACCTCCTTTGTGTACTTTAATTGCCCCCTATTTTAGCAGGCTATTCCCCGATGTCAAGCAGTTTTCCAGCAGGTGCAGCAGCATGGCGGCGTGGCCGTACTCCGCCCGGCTCAGCCGCTGGAACAGCTCCCGCAGGCATACGTCCTCCGTGTCCTCCGCCGCCTGTGCGTAGGACGCGCCGCCGCAGGCCTCCTCATGGTACAGCTCCCGCAGCAGCTGGCACCACGGCAGCGGCGGCTCCTGCCCTGCGGCGGCCGGCGGCTGATAGAACTTCCCGGTCATCAGATAGTGGGCGGTCAGCAGCGTCCGGGCGTGGGCCAGCTCCTCGTCGGCCATGCGCAGCATCGTCCGCCGGGCGGCGGCAGGCGCGCTCCGTGCGTGGCACCGGTAGGCCCTGGCCATGGACACCTCCTCGTCGATAAAGCGCCGCAGCCGGGTCAGACCGTCCTCCGTGGGCACGGCCATGCAGCACGCCTCCCGCTCCTCGTCGGCGGGCAGCGGCGCAAAGGGCGTCAGCTCCGGCGCCACCCGGCGCCATACCGCCTCCGACAGCGCCCGGTCATAGGGTAAATTCAGTTCCTGCTCCATGTTTGAACGCCTCCTTCTCACGGCATACTATGCGTAAAGGCGCGCCGGTGCGCCTGTCTGCCCCGTTTGCGGCGAAATGTGCAGGAAAAGATTGCTTTTTTTCCGGAAATCTGTTACACTGACACAGTTGTAAAGCGCATCCGCTTTTCCAGTGGCTGTTGCAGATGTCACACCCTTCCAACAGCCCATCTGGTATACTTCAGATACCACCTCAGAGAGAGGAGAGCTATCCATGCTGGAACTGCAGAATATCTGTTACCGCGTGTCCACTCCCGACGGGGAGCAGGACATTCTCAAAAACGTGTCCATCACCATTCCCGACCACAAGCTGATGGTGTTCACCGGCCCCAACGGCGGCGGCAAGACCACGCTGGCCAAGGTCATCATGGGACTGGTGCAGCCCACCTCCGGCCGCGTGCTCTATAACGGCGAGGACGTGACGGACCTGTCCATCACCGAGCGGGCGCGCCGTGGCATCAGCTACGGCTTTCAGCAGCCGCCGCGCTTCAAGGGCATTACCGTCCACGACCTGCTGCTTCTGGCGGCGGGACAGGAGAAGCTCAGCAAGGACAAGTGCTGCGCGTACCTGACCAAGGTGGGCCTGTGCGCCAACGACTATCTGGACCGCGAGGTGGACGTGTCGCTGTCCGGCGGTGAGGTCAAGCGCATCGAGATCGCCACCATTCTGGCCCGCCGGGGCGACCTGATGATCTTCGACGAGCCGGAGGCCGGCATCGACCTGTGGAGCTTCGCCCGCCTCACCGAGACGTTCGAGCAGATCCATCAGGAGGGCAGGGCCACCATGATCATCATCTCCCATCAGGAGCGCATCATCCGTCTGGCGGATGAGATCGTGGTCATCGCCAATGGGCAGATCGCCCACCGAGGCAGCACCGAGGAGGTATTCCCCCTGATCCTGGCGGATACGCTGGGCGGCTGTCCCGTGCTGGAGAGAAAGGAGGGCGCACAATGATCACCGATATTGACGCCAGACTGCTGGAAAAGATCGCCGACCTGACGGGCAAGCCCGTGGGCGCCTTCAATATCCGCAAGGACAGCGGCTGCGAGGCCCGCCAGTCCACGGAGCACATCGACATCACGCCCCGCGCCGACGGCAGGCAGGGCATCGACATCCGCATCAAGCCCGGCACGAAGGGGGAGAAGTGCTACATCCCCGTCATCATCAGCAGGACCGGCCTCAGCGAGATGGTCTACAACGACTTCTATGTGGGCGACGACTGCGACGTGGAGATCGTGGCCGGCTGCGGCATCCACAACTCCGGCTGCGACGAGAGCCGTCACGACGGCGTCCACACGTTCCACATCGGCAAAAACGCACGGGTGCATTACAGCGAGAAGCACTACGGTGAGAACGACCCCGGTCAGACCGGCGGCAACATCATGAACCCCAAGACCGTGGTGTATCTGGGTGAGAATTCCACCATGCAGATGGACACCGTCCAGATCCGGGGCATCGACTCCACCAAGCGGGAAACGGACTTCTTCTGCGAGGCCGGCAGCGAGGTGGTGGTGACGGAGCGCCTCCTGACCCACGGCAGCCAGCAGGCGGAGAGCGACATGAACATCCAGCTCAACGGCCACGACGCCAAGGGCCGGGTCATCTCCCGTTCCGTGGCGCAGGATGAGTCCCATCAGGTGTTCCGTCCCGTTATGGTGGGCAACGCCCAGTGCTTCGGCCACGTCCAGTGCGACAGCATCATCATGGGCCAGGCCAAGATCGAGTCCGTGCCCGCCATCACCGCCAACTGTCCCGACGCACAGCTCATCCACGAGGCGGCCATCGGCAAGATCGCTGGTGACCAGCTGCTGAAGCTGGAAACGCTGGGCCTGACGGAGGAGGAGGCCGAGGATACCATCCTCAAGGGCTTCCTTGCGTGAACCATACAAGAACCCGAAACGGCCGCCGCAGGGCGGCCGTTTTCATATCCGGAGGCCCAGCCCGTTCCACATTTTCCCGTCCCCTCCGGGGATTGACGCCCGCCGCCGGAGACAGTATAATAAATCTGTATGCGCTGATCTGACAGGGAAGGGAGGTGCCACCCGTGCGCGATACGTTTTCCGACTGCCACCCGGCGGTGAATTTTCTCTATTTTGCGCTGGTGCTGGCCTTCTCTATGACCCTGATGCACCCCGCCTGCCTGCTGATCTCCCTTGCCGGCGCCTGCTGCTACGTCACGCGGCTGTGCGGCCTGCGGGAGCTGGGCCGCAGCGCCCGCTGGCTGGTGCCCATGGCGCTGCTGGCGGCGCTGGTGAACCCCGCCTTCGTCCATCAGGGCGTTACCATTCTGACCTACCTGCCCTCCGGCAACCCCCTGACGCTGGAGAGCATCCTCTACGGCCTTGCCGCGGCGCTGCTGCTGGCGTCGGTGGTGCTGTGGTTCCGCTGCTTCAGCACTGTCATGACCTCCGATAAATTCATCTACCTCTTCGGCCGCGTCATCCCCGCCCTGTCGCTGGTGCTGAGCATGACGCTGCGCTTCGTGCCCCGCTTCCGCCGCCAGTTCCGCGCCGTATCCCAGGCCCAGCGCTATATGGGCCGCGACACCGCCTCCGGCGGCCTGGTCCAGCGCGGAAAGAACGCCATGAAGGTCTTTTCCGTCCTGGTCACCTGGAGCCTGGAGAGCGCCATCGACACGGCAGACAGCATGCGCAGCCGGGGCTACGGCCAGCCGGGCCGCACCGCCTTCTCCATCTACCGTCTGGATGACCGCGACCGCAGCCTGCTGCTGTGGCTGGGCTTCTGCGGCCTGTATCTGCTGGTGGGCGCGCTGTCCCGCGGCCTGTACTTCCAGTATTACCCCCTGCTGCTGGGCGCCCCGGCCCAGCCCCTGACCATCAGCTTTTTCGCGGTGTACCTGCTGCTGTGCCTGACGCCCGCCGCCATGTCGTGGGCATCCCGGCGCCGCTTCCGCCGCATGAAAGGAGGCGCCTGATATGGACGAGCTGTTCCGCCTTTCCGGCTTCGGCTTCACCTACCCCCAGCAGCGCCGCCCCGCTCTTGCCGGCATTGACCTCACCATCCGCCCCGGCGAATTCTGGGTGCTGTGCGGCCCCTCCGGCTGCGGCAAATCCACGCTGCTGCGCCAGCTCAAGACTGTTCTCGCCCCCCACGGCGCCGCCGAGGGGGAGGTATACTTTCAGGGCACGCCCCTGCGGGATGTCCCCCTGCGGCAGCAGGCGGCGGACATCGGCTTTGTCCTCCAGTCGCCGGAGCATCAGGTGGTGACGGACAAGGTCTGGCACGAGCTGGCCTTCGGACTGGAGAGCATGGGCTGCGACACCCCCACCATCCGCCGCCGCGTGGCGGAGATGGCGTCATTTTTCGGCATCCAGGGCTGGTTCCACAAGTCCGTGGACCAGCTGTCCGGCGGCCAGAAGCAGCTGCTGAGCCTGGCCTCCGTCATGGTGATGCAGCCACGGGTGCTGATCCTGGACGAGCCTACCAGCCAGCTGGACCCCATCGCCGCCGCCGATTTTCTGCAGACACTGGGCCGCATCAACCGCGAGCTGGGTACCACCGTCCTCCTGACGGAGCACCGGCTGGAGGAGGCGCTGCCCCTTGCCACCCATGCCGCCGTGCTGGACGGCGGCCGCCTGCTGTGCACCGGCACCCCCTCGGAGGTGGGCTGCCAGCTGCGCGGTCGGGATCACGGCATGTTTCTGGCCATGCCCGCCGCCATGCGGATCTGGGCCTCTGTCCGCAGCGACGATCCCGCCCCCGTCACCGTCCGGGAGGGCCGGGATTTCCTGCGCCGCTGGCAGGCAGCGCACCCCCTGTGTCCGCTGCCCCCGGCGGAGGAGCACCCCCGCGGCGGCCCGGTGCTGACGGCGGAGGGCCTGTGGTTCCGCTACGAGCCGGAGGAGCCGGACGTGGTGCGGGGCCTTGACCTCACCGTGTATCAGGGGGAGCTGCTGGCCCTGCTGGGCGGCAACGGCGCCGGCAAGACCACGTCGCTCCACCTGCTCAGCGGCGCCCTGACGCCTTATCGCGGCACGGTGCGGCACACCGGCCGCATCGGCGTGCTGCCCCAGGACCCCCAGACGCTTTTTGTGAAAAAGACCGTCCGCGAAGACCTGTACGAGGCCTTCGACGGCCAGAGGGTGGAGCCGGGCCTCCGGGAAAAGCGGGTGGCGCAGGCCGTGTCCATCTGCCGCCTGACGGAGCTGCTGGACCGCCACCCCTACGACCTCTCCGGCGGCGAGCAGCAGCGCGCCGCCCTGTGTAAGGTGCTGCTCCTTGACCCGGAGATCCTGCTGCTGGACGAGCCTACCAAGGGGCTGGACGCCGAATTCAAGCAGGAGTTCGCCGCCATCCTCCGTTCCCTGACGGCGGGCGGTGTCACCATTGTCATGGTCAGCCACGACGTGGAGTTCTGCGCCCGCTATGCCCACCGCTGTGCCCTGTTCTTCGACGGCAGCGTGGTGACGGAGGGCGCGCCCCGCCCGTTTTTCTCCGGCAACAGCTTCTATACCACCTCCGCCGGCCGCATGGCCCGGGAGCTGTGCGCCGAGGCCGTCACGGCGGAGGATGTCATGGCTCTCATCGGCGGCGACATCCAGCCGGAGCCGGAGCCGCCGCTGGCCTACGCGCCGCTGCCCCCTGTGGCGGAGGAGTCCGCCGCGTGGCAGCCGCCCCGGCTGCCGTGGTGGCGGAAGCTCACCGCCGCCGTGTCCGGCCTTCTGGCGCTGGTGATCTTCTGGCACGCCGCCCGGAACACCGACCTGACGGCGCTGGTGGGCGGCGGCAGCGTGTCCGCCGCCGGCTGGTCGGCGCTGTGGGAGTACGCCCTGTTCATCACCGCCCTGTTCGTCACCGCCGCCGCCATCGGGCGGCGCTCGCCCCCGCCGGTGCAGGTGCAGACGCCTGTGCAGAAGCGTCGCCTGTCCAAGCGCACCAAGGCCGCTGCCGCCCTGATCCTGGTGGGCATCCCGGCCATCCTGTTCGTGGGCAGCTATTACTTTGACATCAAAAACTACTACCTCATGGCGCTGCTGGTGCTGCTGGCCTGCATGCTGCCGTTCTTCATGGTCTTTGAAGGGCGGAAGCCCCAGGCCCGGGAACTGACCGTCATCGCCGTGCTGTGCGCCCTGGGCGTGGCGGGCCGCGCCGCCTTCTTCATGCTGCCCCAGTTCAAGCCGGTGCTGGCCCTGACCATTATCGCCGGCGTGGCCTTCGGCGGCGAGACGGGCTTTCTGGTGGGTGCTATGACCATGCTGGCCAGCAACTTCCTGTTCTCGCAGGGGCCGTGGACGCCCTTCCAGATGTTTGCCGCCGGCATCATCGGCTTTCTGGCCGGCGTCCTGTTCCGCAAGGGTTGGCTCCGCCGCAGCCGGGGGGCGCTGTGCCTGTTCGGCGCCATCGCCGCCATCGTCATTTACGGCGGCCTGATGAACCCCGTCTCCGCCCTGCTGTACAGTCAGGACCTGAGCTGGCAGGTGCTGGTGAGCTATTACCTCACCGGTTTCCCCGTGGACTGCGTCCATGCCGCCGCCACCGTGTTTTTCCTGTGGGTGCTGGCGGAGCCCATGCTGGAAAAGCTGGACCGCATCAAAACGAAATATGGCCTTGTGGAGTAACAAAAGGGACGTCCCCGCCGGGACGTCCCTTTTCCTGACCGCAGCCACCAGCCCAAAACGTCAAATGCGCAAGTTGTTTATGTCAGCGTGAATTGGTAAGTGACCGAGTTCTGCCAGGATTCTTCGTTTGACAAGTCCTCTCCGATCACCGTGCCGCCCATTTTTTCATAGAACATCCGGGCATTATGATTCTCCGGAACGCAGTGACAGATGAAGGACCGGACATCGTGCTCCCGGCAGAAAGCCTTGACAAAATCAAATGCTTTCCGGCCGATTCCGTTCCTCTGGTACTCAGAAACGATGTAGAGCGACTGCAATGTGACCCCATCGGCCTGATGTATCGTCAGATAACCGATGTCCTGCTGCCCCTTCCGGATCAGATACACGGCATACGTCGGGTCATTGACCCTCGCAAATTCCTTTTCTTTGTGCCAATCCCACGCAAAGTCGTCGAGCATATAGTCAGGATAGATCCCCCTGTATGTGGTGCCCCAAATTCTATGCCGCAGGCCAATAATGGACGGCACATCCTCGCTGCATGCTCTGGTAAACATTTCATCACTTCTCATGATGCTGCGTCTCCTTGTACACATTCTGTTTTCAGCCCTTGCTGTGGTTTTGCCTGTCAACAGCGCCCGCCCCGCTATAAGCCATTTTCAGAACCTGAACAGATTCAATCCCGTTTCCGGATCATAGGCTCTGTCCACCTCGCCGTCGATGACCTGTATCACCATCTCGCAGGTGGCGCTCACCACGGCCCGGTTCAGATGCCCGCTGAACACCTCGCCCCTGTCGTTTCCCGCGCTCATGTGGATGTGCGTATAGAACTCGCCGTCCATCGTGTTGATAGTCCCTGTCAGGGAGACGATCTCAAAATTCCCCTGAAACTCGTTGGCGTGGTACTTTTTCTCGTCCACGTTATACACGCCCACGGTGAAGTCATTTGTTGCGCCCAGCGCCGTTACGCTGGCCAGCCTGATATGCTCCTTCTGCGCGAGCTCCTTTATCTGCATAAGTATCTCCTCGCCCTTATCCATTCTGGCGACGATGCTGCTTCCGAATTTTCTGTACTCCATGTGTCTGTTCCTCCTGTCGGGATTGGTATTTTGAATGGCCCTGCGCCTTGCTTCGCCCCCATTCTACCACGCCCCGCCGCCAAATACCACTATCTCCGCACAAAAACAGGCTCTCCGGCGCAGCCGGAGAGCCTGTTTCAGTCGTATTCTCAGAACTTGTCCTTGTTGAAGATACGCAGGATCTCGTCGAAGGACTTGTCTATCTCGTCCTGCGCCTGCTCACCCTTCACCTCGTCCAGCGGCTGGAGCGCGGGCTTCTTCTCCTCCTGCGCGGGCGCGCCAGTGGAGAGGATGTGCGCCTCCTGCTGCTCCTCGTCGAAGCCGGTGGCGATGACGGTGACGCGGATCTCGTCGTCCAGCGTCTCGTCAAAGGTAGCGCCGAAGATAGTGAGCGCATCGGGATGTACGGCCTGCTGCACCAGCGTGGCGGCCTGCTCCACCTCCTCCAGACCGATGTCCATGGAGCCGGTGACATTGATGAGCACGCCCTTGGCCCCGTTGATGGAGGTCTCCAGCAGGGGGGAGGAGATGGCCATCCGGGCGGCCTCCTCGGCCTTGCCCTTGCCGGCGGCGCGGCCCACGCCCATGTGGGCCAGACCCGCGTCCTTCATGATGGCCGTCACATCGGCGAAGTCCAGATTGATGAACCCTGTGTCGCGGATCAGGTCGGAGATGGACTGCACCGCCTGGCGCAGCACGTCGTCTGCGATCTCAAAGGCGTTGGCGAACGTGATCTTCTGATCGGTGGCGTACTTCAGCCGCTCGTTGGGGATGATGACCAGCGAATCCACCTTGCTGCGCAGCTCCTCAATGCCCTGCTCGGCCTGGGCCATGCGCCGCCGTCCCTCGAAGCCGAAGGGCTTTGTCACCACGCCCACGGTGAGGATGCCCGCCTCACGGGCGATCTCCGCCACGACAGGCGCCGCGCCGGTGCCGGTGCCGCCGCCCATACCGGCGGTGATGAACACCATATCGGTGTTCTCCAGCGCCTTGGCCATCTGGTTGCGGCTCTCCTCGGCGGCCTTGCGGCCCACATCGGGATTGGAACCGGCGCCCTTGCCGCCGGTGAGCTTCTCGCCGATCTGGATCTTATAGTTTGCGCTGGATGCATTCAGCGCCTGCTTGTCCGTATTGACTGCCACAAAGTCCACGCCCTGGGCGCCGGAGCGCACCATGCGGTTGACCACGTTATTGCCGCCGCCGCCGACGCCGACCACCTTGATGCTGACGACGTTTTCCGGCCCGGTTTCCAATCCAAAAGCCATGTTGGTTCCTCCTGCCACAATTTGTATCGA